>CAZUPH010000195.1:0-7400 GCA_964621995.1 uncultured Rubrivivax sp.
GCTCGCAAAACAGTTCGAAGCCCACGCTTTCAAGTTGTTGGGCGACCCGCTGGTGCGCCCCCGCCAGGCGTTCGCGCAGGCCGCGCAGGTGCTTGCGCCAGCGCCCGTCGACCAGCGCGCCATAGGCCAGGCGTTCGCTGAACTCCGATGACGTCAGGCCCGAGATCATCTTGAGCTGCGCAAAGTCTTCCAGCATGTCGGGCGGTGCGGCGAGGTAGCCCACCCGGATGTTGGGCGAGATGGTCTTGGAGAAGCTGCTGATGTAGACCACCCGTTGCAGCTGGTCCAGGCTGGCCAGGCCGAGGTCGTCGAGGAACTGACGCGTCGTCGCGTACAGGGCCGGGCGGCCGGGCGCCTCGCGGTAGCCGATGGCCTCGATCCAGCCGCGGTCCTCGAGCTGCTTGACGATCTGGCTGCTGACGGTGACGCCGCGGATGTCCTCGATGTCGCCGCGCGTCACCGGCTGGCGGTAGGCCACGATGGCCAGCGTCTCCAGCGCCGCGCGAGAGTACTTCGGCGGCTTTTCCGGGTGCAGGCGGTCCAGCCACGGGCGCATCTCGGGCCGGCTCTGGAAGCGCCAGCCGCCGGCCAACGCGACCAGCTCGACGCCGCGGTCGGCCCAGTCTCGCGACAGCTCGTCGAGCAGCATGCGCAGCGTGTCGGTGCCGACCTCGCCGTCGAAGAGCGACTTCATGTCGGACAGCGGCAACGGCGCGGCGGCGCAGATCAGCGCCGTCTCGAGGACACGTTTGGCCTCCGATGTATTCATGGACCTGCGGGTGCTGCAAGGCCACCGCGCGGCGGTGGCTGGGTCGGTGGTGTCCGGACTGCGGGGGGCGTGCCCGCCCGGGGTGGTGCCCTGGGTGCGGGTTCTCGCCAGGCCGGCGACACCGCGCGGATCGATCGCGTCGCGGCGGGCCGGGCCGATGTCGAATCAGGCGCGGCACACAAGCGCGGCCGCTGGCACTGAACTTCTCGCCTGCATTGTAGCCGGCCCGCCGCGGCGCGCTGCGCTCAGCCGCCGCCGGGAGAACCCGCGGCCGGCACCGGCGCGTCCCGCGGCAGCACCGGCAGCGAAGTCCGGCGGCGGCGCGGCGCAGAACGCGAGCGGCGCGCGCGTGAGCGGGTGCGCCAGCCGCAGTTCGGTGGCGTGCAGGGCCTGGCGCTGCAGGCACAGCGCCGGCCGGCCGCCGTACAGCAGGTCGGCCAGCAGCGGGTGCCCGCGCGAAGCCAGGTGCACGCGGATCTGGTGCGTGCGCCCGGTGTGCAGCGTGCAGGCGAGCGCGCTGACGGCATCGCGGCCCTGCCCCGCGCTGCCGAGCACCTGCACGTCGGTGCGCGCGGGGCGGCCGCCGGCCACCACCGCCATGCGCACGCGCGAGGCCGGGTCGCGCGCGATCGGCGCCTCGATGCTGAAGGCCGCCGCTGCCGGCACACCATGCGCCAGCGCCAGATAGCGCCGGTGCACCTGGCGTGCGGCAATGTCGCGCACCAGCGCCGTCACGGCGGGCAGCGACTTGCCCACCAGCATCAGCCCGGAGGTGTCCTTGTCCAGCCGGTGCACGATGCCGCCGCGCGGCAGCGTCGCCGCGGCGGCATGCCAGGCGAGCAGGCCGTTGAGCAGCGTGCCCGACCAGTGCCCGGGCGCCGGGTGCACGACCAGGCCCACGGGCTTGTCGACGACGAGCAGGTGCTCGTCCTCGTACAGCACGGCCAGCGCCATGGCCTGCGGCCGGAAGGCGCGGCTCTCGTCGGTGGGCACCAGGTCCAGCTGCACGCGCTGCCCGGCGCGCAGGCGGCGCGACGCGCTGGCGGCCGGCGCGCCGTCCAGCCGCACGTGGCCGCGCTCGATGAGCGTCTGCAGGTGGCTGCGCGAGAACTCCGGCGCCAGGGCCACCAGCACCTTGTCCAGCCGCTCGCCATGCTGCGCGGCGCCGACCTCGGCCTCGCGCGTCTCGAAGGCCTCGGGTGTGTCGAGTGCCGCCGCCGGCTCGTCGTCGACGAGTTGCTCCGCCCGCTCCGCCGGGGCCGGCAGCGCGGCCGTGACCACGGCTGCCGCCGGGGCATCGCCCGGGGCCGGCTGGCTACAATCGGTGCTTCCCGCGAGCTTCGCGCCTGCCGTCTTCGCCGACCCCTTGCCGATGTCCGATCTCCCGTCGTGGCGCGCCTTGCGCCGTCTCCTGGCGCTGCCGGTGCTGCTGTCCGGGCTGCTGCTGGCGGGCTGCGGCACCTCACCGAACGACCTGCCGGCCAGCGGGGCGGCGGAAAAATTGTATGCCCAGGCCCGCGACGACATGGCCGCCGGCAGCTGGGAGCGGGCGATCAAGACCATGGAGCGCGTCGAGGGCCTGGCCGCGGGCACGCTGCTGGCGCAGCAGGCGCAGCTGGACATGGCCTACATGCACTGGCGCAGCGGCGAACGCGAGCCGGCGCTGTCGACCATCGATCGCTTCATCAAGCTCAATCCCTCGAGTCCGGCGCTGGACTACGCGCTGTACCTGCGCGGCGTGATCAACTTCAACGACAACCTGGGCCTGCTGGGCACGCTGGCCGGCCAGGACCTCTCCGAGCGCGACCAGCGCGCCTCGCGCGACGCCTGGCAGGCCTTCCGCCAGCTCGTCGAGCAGTTTCCGGCCTCGCGCTATGCGGAGGACGCGCGTGCGCGCATGAACTACATCGTCAACACGCTGGCGAACTACGAGGTGCACGTGGCGCGCTACTACTTCCGCCGCGGCGCCTATGTGGCCGCGGCCAACCGCGCACAGCAGGCGGTGGCCGAGTTCCAGCAGGCGCCGGCCGCCGAGGAGGCGCTGTACCTGATGGTGCAGAGCTACGACAAGCTCGGCCTGACCGAGCTGCGCGACGCCGCCGACCGCGTGCTGCGCAAGAACTTTCCCGACAGCGCCTTCCTGACGCGCGGGCTGGAGGCGCGCAACAAGCCCTGGTGGCGCTTCTGGCAGTAGCCGCTGCCGCCAGGCCCCGGCAGCAGTCCGGGGGCCGGCGCCCGGCGGGCCGGGCTCAGTGCGCCGAGGCCAGCTCGTCCAGCCAGGCCAGCGCCTCGTCCTCGCCGTCCAGCACGCCCATCGGCGGCAGCGCCGCCAGCAGCCGGCGCCCGTAGCCCATCTGGCGCAGGCGCGGGTCACACAGCACGAGCAGCCCGCGGTCGGTCTCGCTGCGGATCAGCCGCCCGGCGCCCTGCTTCAGCGACACCGCGGCCTCGGCGACGAAGTAGGCATCGAAGGGGTTGCGGCCCTGTGCACGCAGCTGGCGCACGCGCGCTTCCACCAGCGGGTCGTTCGGCGGCGGGAACGGCAGCTTGTCGATGACCACGCACTGCAGCGCGTCGCCGGGCATGTCGATGCCCTCCCAGAAGCTCTGCGAGCCGACCAGCACGCAGCCGCGGCCGTCGCGGTAGCGCTGCAGCAGCGTGCGCCGCGGCTCGCTGCCCTGCACCAGCACGGTCAGCGCCTCGGCCTGCGCCGAGATGGCCT
Source organism: uncultured Rubrivivax sp. (assembly GCA_964621995.1). Lineage (GTDB taxonomy): Bacteria > Pseudomonadota > Gammaproteobacteria > Burkholderiales > Burkholderiaceae_C > Rubrivivax. Next base: position 3,492 of record CAZUPH010000195.1, read on the forward strand.
CGGCGATCTGCGGCAGCACGCGCAGCGTGGTCGTCAGCACGAAGGTGCGGCCGCCCAGGGCGCCGGCCAGCCGCGCCGCCAGCGCACCGACGGCCGCGGGATGCCCGGGCGCATTGGGCAGCGGCAGCCGAGGCGGCACCCACACGCGGGCATTCGCCGCATAGTCGAAGGGGCTGCCCACGCGCAGCGTGCCCGCGTCCTCCAGGCCGGTGCCAGCGGTGAACCAGCTCAGCCGTTCGTCGTCGCCCAGCGTCGCGGAGGTGAAGATCCAGGCCTTGGGCGCCAGCGCACGCTGCTGCGTCAGCATCTCGCGGATGTCCAGCGGGCTCTCCACCAGCCGCGCCTGCTGCGGCGTCAGGTCCACCCAGCGCACATGGCCCTCGGCGGCCGCGAGCGCGAAGCGCTCGGCCAGCGCCGCCAGCTGCAGCGCCCGCTGCTGCAGCCGCGTGAAGTCCGGCGCCGCCTCGGCCACCGCCTCGGCCGCCTCGGCGGCGGCGCCGGCCGCGGCGGCCAGCGCCTGCAGCGGGGCCGGCAGCGCGTCCTCGGCCTCGTCCCAGCGCCGCTTGAGCACGCCGCGCACCTCGCGGATGTTGCCGGCGCAGGCCAGGCGCAGTTCGCGCGCCGCGCGCTCGATGCCGGCCTGCAGCTCCGACCAGGGCCGCAGCCCGCGGGCATGGGCCAGGCCGGCGGCCAGCAGGTCGCGCCCGAGCTCGATGGCCTGCCCGGTGGCGAGCTGGGTGCCGAGAAACTGCACGCCGGCCTCGACGAGCTGGTGCGCCTCGTCGAAGACCGCCGCGTCCACCGTGGGCAGCAGCTCGGCCACCCCGCTGTCGCGCAGCGCCAGATCGGCGAAGAAGAGGTGGTGGTTGACGACCACCAGGTCGGCCGCCATCGCCTCGCGCCGCGCCTGCATCACGTGGCAGGCGCGGTACTCGGGGCAGTCGCTGCCCAGGCAGTTGTCGCGCGTGGAGCTCACCAGCGGGATCACCGGACTGCGTTCGTCCAGCCCCTCCACCTCGGCCAAGTCGCCGGTGGCGGTGGCCTGCGCCCACTGCTGCACGCGGTGCAGCGCGCGCACCGCGAAGCGGTCCGGCAGCTGCGCCGAGACCACGGCCTCGGCCAGGCGGTGGCGGCACAGGTAGCTGGCGCGGCCCTTGAGCAGCGCGATGCGCGCCGGCACCTTGAGTGCCTGGGCCAGGCGCGGCAGGTCGCGCAGGAAGAGCTGGTCCTGCAGGCTCTTGGTGGCGGTGCTGACGAGCGCACGCCGCCCGGCCAGCAGCAGCGGCACCAGGTACGCGAAGGTCTTGCCGACGCCGGTGCCGGCCTCGGCGACGAGCGCGGCGCGCTCCTCCAGCGCCTGCGCAACGGCCAGCGCCATGCGGTCCTGCGCGTCGCGCGGCAGGAAGCGTTCGTCGGCCTGCGCCAGCGGCCCGTCGGCTGCGAAGGCGCGGGCGACGGCCTCCGCCAGCGCGCTCAACGCGGAGCGCCCGCGAGCGGGCGCCTCAAGCCGGCTCCGGCGGGTCGAGCTGGCTCTCCAGCCGCGCGATCTGGTCGCGCAACAGCAGCCGGCGCTTCTTCAGCCGGCGCAGCACGAGGTCGTCGCCGGGCGGACCGCCGCGGCCCTCGGCGGTGTTGCGGTCGATCAGGTCGTCCAGGTCGGCGTGCTCGATGCGCAGCTCGATCAGGCGGCGCTGCGGGGAATGCAGGTTCTCGTCCATTGCTGCACGCTTCACGGCAGGGGGCCGAGTTTATAGTCCGCCGGATGCCCGCTGCCGTGAGCCAGTCCTTCCGCATCAGTGCCGCCACCGGGCTGCACCGGGGCGACCGTGCCTACCAGCAGGACCAGGTCGAGGTCATCGTGCACCCGCGCAGCAGCGGCGCGGTGCTGGCCGTGGTGGCCGACGGCATGGGCGGCAAGAGCGGCGGGCGCAAGGCCGCCGACCAGGTGCTGCTGACCGCGCGCCAGATCTTCGAGCGCCACGTGCCCGGGCAGGACACGGCGGCCGACATGCTCAAGCAGCTGGTGCAGGAATCGCACCTGATGATCAAGCTGACCGCGATCACCGCGGAGGAAGAGCCGCACAGCACGGTGGCGGCGTTCCTGATCGGCCCCACGCTGGAGTGCGACGTCATCCACGCCGGCGACTCGCGCGTGTACCACTTCCGCGGCGCCGAGCTGATGAAGCGCACGGTGGACCACTCGTTCGTGCAGCGCCTCATCGACGAGGGCAAGCTCAGCGAGGAAGCCGCCAACGCGCACCCGCAGGCCAACCTGCTGACCGGCTGCCTGGGCACCCACGCCGACCCGCCGATCACGCCCTGGCACATCGAGCGCCTGGAGTACGGCGACACCATGCTGGCCTGCAGCGACGGGCTGTGGCACTACTTCACGCCCAAGGAGATCGGCGCCATCCTGCATGCGCTGCCCCCACGCGAGGCCAGCGAGATGCTGATCAACAAGGCGCGCCAGCGCGCGCGCGGCGGCGGCGACAACCTGTCGCTGGCGCTGGTGCGCATCGACCCGCTGCGCTGAGGCTCGGCGAGGTTCAGCGCGCCGGCGCGCTGGCCCCGCCCGGCACCGGCAGCGGGGCGGCGACCTTGCCCTCGGCGGCCCGCTCGGCCTGCCTGCGTCGCACCCGTTCCTGTGCCTCGGCGACCTCGCGCTCGCGCTGCCGCGCGGCGCGCACACGTTGCGCGGCGCGCGCCTCGCGGTCGGCCGCATCCGACGGCGGGCTGCGCGGCGCGACGGACGGGGCGCCCGATGCTGCGCTGGAGGGCGCCGGCGATGACGCCGCAGCGGCCGGCTCGCGCAGGCGCAACTCGGCCGGCGCCGCGGCGCGTGCGGCGGCGGCACGCTGGCGCGCCTCGACCGCCGCCCGACGCTCGGCGGCGCGCCGCTGGCGTTCGGCCTCGGTCAGGCGCAGTTCACGTTCGCGCAGCGGCTGCAGTGCCGCGCGGCGACGCGCGCGAAGCTCGTCCAGGCAGGCATTGACCGCGAAGCGCTCGCGGCACGCGGCCTCCTCGGCGGCAAAACGCGCCAGCAGCGCCTGCCGCTCGGCGGCGATGCGCGCTCGCTCGTCGTCGGCGCGTGCCGGCGGCAGCGGCCCCAGCAGGCCGGCGGCGAGCACGGCGGCGCCGAGCGAGACGATGCGGACCTTCACGGCCCGCATATTCTCAGGTCAGCGAGGTGTCCACCTCGCGCCGGGCCAAGGCCAGGTACTCGGCCGACTGCATCTCGTGCAGCCGCGACACCGTGCGCGGGAACTCGTGCGCCAGCGGGCCCTCGGTGTACAGCGCCTCGGGCGGCACCGCGGTGGACAGGATCAGCTTGACGCGGCGGTCGTAGAGCACGTCCACCAGCCAGGTGAAGCGGCGCGCCTCGCTGGCCAGCCGCGGCGACATCTGCGGCACGTTCGACAGCAGCACGGTGTGGAAGCGCGACGCGATCTCGAGGTAGTCGTTCTGCGAGCGCGGACCGCCGCACAGCGTGCGGAAGTCGAACCAGACCACGCCGCCGGCTCGGCGCAGGGCGCGGATCTCGCGCTGCTCGATGTTCAGCAGCGGCGGCTCGTCGCGCGCCTCCGCCAGCTGCGCGAAGGCGGCGGCCATCGCCGCGTCGGCGTCCTCGCCCAGCGGCGTGTGCAGCATCGGCAGCTGCTGCAGCGTGCGCTGCCGGTAGTCGATGCCGGCGTCCACGTTGACCACCTCCAGCCGTTGCTTGAGCAGTGCGATGGCCGGCAGGATGCGGTCGCGGTGCAGGCCGTTGGGGTACAGCTCGTCGGGGTGGAAATTGCTGGTCGTGACGATGCTGACGCGGTGGGCGAACAGCGCCTCCAGCAGCCGGTGCAGGATCATCGCGTCGGTGACGTCGGCGACGTGGAACTCGTCGAAGCAGATCAGCCGGAAGCG
>CAZUPH010000196.1:0-7363 GCA_964621995.1 uncultured Rubrivivax sp.
CTGAGCCTGTCGAAGCGCCCGCCCGAGCCGTTCGGGCTGAGCCTGTCGAAGCGCCTGCCCTAGCCGTTCGGGCTGAGCCTGTCGAAGCCCCGAGGACCACGAGCGCTTCGACATGCTCAGCGCGAACGGTGGTCTGCGTGGCCAGGCGTGCGATGTCGGCAAAGCGCCGCCACCGGTCCCCGATGCAGCGAGCACCATCTCAGAGCCGGTGGCTGCGGTCGCCATGGCTGAAGCCGAGGGCGTCGAAGGGCTCGCCGCGCACGAAGCCGAGCACCTTGAACAGCTCGCCCATCTCGTGCTCGGCCAGCAGCTTCTGCACCGCGGCGCGCTGGGCCAGCGTCGCGTCCTGCAGCAACGCCGCGATGCCGCAGTTGAGCAGGAAATGCGCCTGCGAGGTGTAGCCCAGCACGTGCAGCCCGGCGTCCTGGCCGGCCAGCGCCACGGCACTGAAGTCGACGTGCGCGGTGATGTCCTTGTCGCCCGCATCGGCCAGCGGGTCGGCGTCGGCGACATGGCCGCGGTGGCACATCAGCGTGCCGCCGTGGCGCTGCGGGTGGTAGTACTCGGCCTGCGGGAATCCGTAGTCGACGAAGAAGGCCGCGCCACGCACCAGCCGCGCGGCCAGCGTGCGCACGAAGGCCTCGGCCTGGGGGTGGATCTCGGTCACCGTGCCGGGCAGGAAGGGGCCCTCGTGCGGCGGCCGCAGCGCGGTCGGCCGGTCGGCCCACGCGAAGCCCTCGCCGGCGGCGACCACGCCGCGCTCGTGCCAGCGCGTGCCGTCGAAGTGCAGCAGCTGCACCGGCATCGCGTCCAGCACCTCGTTGCCGACGACCACGGCCTCGATGCGCGCCGGCCAGGCGTCCAGCCATTGCACACGCTCGCCGAAGCGCGCCAGCCGCTCGCCCTGCCGCGCACGCAGCGCGCCGGAAAGATCGACGATCGAATAGCGGCGCACGCGCCCGCGCAGCGCGTCGAGCAGCTGCGCGGCCAGCGCGCCCGAGCCGGCGCCGAATTCGAGCAGCTCGTCGGTGCCGGTGGCCTCCAGCGCCTGCGCGAGCTGGCGCGCCAGCGCGGCACCGAACAGCGGCGAGAGTTCCGGCGCGGTGACGAAGTCGCTGCCCGAGGACGGCAGGGCGCCGAACTGGCGCGCGTCGCGCGCGTAGTAGCCCAGGCCCGGCTCGTAAAGCGCGAGGGCCATCCAGCGGTCGAACGGCAGCCAGCCGCCCGCCGCGGCGATGGCCTCGTGCAGGCGTAGCCTCAGGCGCGCCGATACACTGTCGGCCCCGGTGCGGAACATCCGTGCCATTGTAGGAAGCATGCCCGCGAGCCCCGCCCGAGCACCGGAGACCCGGCCCGAAGGCCGTCCCGAAGGTCGCCCCGCAGACCGTCCCGAAAGCCGCCCGGTGGCCCTGGTCACCGGCGGCGCGCAGCGCATCGGCCGCACCATCTGCCTGGAGCTGGCGGCGCAGGGCTGGGCCGTGGCGCTGCACTACCGGCACTCGGCGCAGGAGGCCGCCGGCGCGGTGCGCCTGATCGAGGCCACCGGCGGCCAGGCCCGCGCCTTCGCCGCCGACCTGGCCGACGAGGCGCAGTGCGCGGCGCTGCTGCCGGCGGTGGTGCAGGCCTTCGGGCGCGTCGACGCGGTGGTCAACAACGCCTCGCTGTTCGAGCACGACGACGTCGCGAGCTTCGGCTACGCCGCGATGGAGCGCCACTGGCGCGCCAATACCGGCCCGGCGGTGCTGCTGGCGCGTGCGCTGCACGGCGCGCTGCCCGAGGGCCGCATCGGCGCGGTCGTCAACCTGCTGGACCAGAAGCTGTGGAACCCCAACCCGGACCACCTCTCGTACACGCTTTCGAAGGCGGCGCTGCAGGCGGCGACCACTTTGCTGGCGCAGGCGCTGGCGCCGCGCGTGCGCGTGTGCGGCGTGGCGCCGGGCGTGACGCTGCTGTCCGGGCCGATGAGCGCCGAGGAGTTCGCCGCCGCGCACCGCATGACGCCGCTGGCGCGCAGCTCCACGCCGGAGGACGTGGCACGTGCGGTGCGCTTCCTGCTCGAGAGCCCGGCCATCACCGGCACCACGCTGCTGGTGGACGGCGGCCAGCACCTGCAGCCGCAGCCGCGCGACGTGCTGTTCCTGGCGCGCGAGACGCCCTGAAGGACCCCCTGCCTTGAACACCTGGCCGCTGGACCCCCGCCTTGCCGACTGCCGGCGCCTGTTCCTGCGCGAGCACGAGGTGCGCATCGACATCGGCGTGCACGACTTCGAGAAGCAGGGCGCGCAGCGTGTGCTGATCAACGTCGACCTCTTCGTGCCGCTGGCGCTGAGCACGCCGCGCGCCGACGAGCTGCACGAGGTGGTGGACTACGACTTCATCCGCCGCGCCATCACCGAGCGCGTCGCGCGCGGCCACATCCACCTGCAGGAGACGCTGGCCGACGACGTGCTGGCCGCGATGCTGGCGCACCCGCGCGTGCGCGCCGCGCGCGTGTCCACCGCCAAGCCCGACGTCTACCCGGACTGCGACGCGGTCGGCGTGGAGGTGTTCGGATTCCGCGTCGAGGCCCCGGGCCTGCAGCCATGAACGACCTGACCGACCTGACGAGCGTCGCCGCGATGCAGCGCGACCCGCGCGAGGCGGCCGACCAGCGCCGCGCCGCCTTCGAGGCCAACAAGCTGTCCAAGCGGCTGCACCGCCAGGTCGGCCAGGCGATCGGCGACTTCAACATGATCGAGGCCGGCGACAAGGTCATGGTGTGTGTCAGCGGCGGCAAGGACAGCTACGCGCTGCTGGACCTGCTGATCAGCCTGCGCCAGCGCGCGCCGGTGCCCTTCGAGCTGGTCGCCGTCAACCTGGACCAGAAGCAGCCCGGCTTTCCCGAGCACGTGCTGCCCGAGTACCTGGCCGCACGCGGCGTGCCCTTCCACATCGAGAACCAGGACACCTACAGCATCGTCAAGCGCCTGGTGCCCGAGGGGCAGACGATGTGCAGCCTGTGCAGCCGGCTGCGCCGCGGCATCCTGTACCGCGTGGCCGGCGAGCTCGGCGCGACCAAGATCGCGCTCGGCCACCACCGCGACGACATGGTCGTCACGCTGCTGATGAACATGTTCTTCGGCGGCCGGCTCAAGGGCATGCCGCCCAAGCTGGTGTCCGACGACGGGCGCCACGTCGTGATCCGGCCGCTGGCCTACGTGGCCGAGACGGACCTCGAGCGCTGGGCCGAGCACCGGCGCTTCCCGATCATCCCGTGCACGCTGTGCGGCAGCCAGGACAACCTGCAGCGTGTGCAGGTGAAGCAGATGCTGCGCGAGTGGGAGCGCCGCCACCCGGGGCGCAGCGACAACATGCTGCGCGCGATGGCCCATGTCGTGCCCTCGCACCTGATGGACCGGAACCTGTACCCGTTCACGACGCTCCAAGCCACGGGTGTGGCCGACCCGGCCGGGGACATCGCCTTCGACGACGATCCCTGCGCGCCGGCACCGGACGCCGCGGCACCCGTGCAGCTGCTGCGCCGTGCGACCGACCCGGAGGACCTTCCATGAACACCCTGCCCCGCCGCCTGTTCGTCGCCGCCGGTGCCGCGAGCCTGCTCGTGCTGGCCGGCTGCGCCGCGATGAGCAGCCTGTCGACCAACGTCTCGAGCTTCGGCGAGTGGCCGGCCGAGCGCAAGCCCGGCAGCTATGCCTTCGAGCGGCTGCCCTCGCAGCAGGCGCGGCCGCAGGAGGCGCAGCTGCTGGAGTCCGCCGCCAGCGCCGCGCTGGCCAAGGCCGGCTTCGCGCCGGCCGCCGCCGGCACCGAGCCCGACGTGCTGGTGCAGGTCGCGGCGCGCGACACGCGCACCGAGACCTCGCCCTGGGACGACCCGCTGTGGTGGCACGGCGGCTTCGGCTACTGGCGCCACGGGCCGTGGATCGCCCCGCGCTGGAGCCTGTCGGCGACCTACAGCTCGCCGCGCTACGAGCGCGAGGTGGCGGTGCTGATCCGCGACCGCACCAGCGGCAAGCCGCTGTACGAAGCGCGCGCCAGCAGCGAGGGGCTGAGCCGCTCCGACGCCCGGCTGCTGGCCGGCATGTACGAGGCCGCGCTGATGGACTTCCCGCGCCTGGGCGTGAACCCCCGGCGCGTCGTCGTCCAGCTCGCGCCCTAGGGCGGCGCGTCCCGGCACGCCGCGGCCTCAGCCGCCGCTGCCGGGGGGCCAGCCGCCGTTGCCCTCGCCGCCGGTCAGCGCGCGCAGGTCGTCCTCCCAGCCCTTGAGCGTGGCGCGCGCCACCTCGCGCTGCGCCGGCGTGGTGGCGTTGTGCAGCCGCGCGGCGAAGGCGCAGTTGTACTCACCCAGGCGGCGCTGGTAGTCGCGGTAGGCCGGCACCGGCGAACGCTCGGCGCGCTCGGCCAGGGCACGCAGTGCGGCCACGCGTGCGTCGCGGTCGGCGCGCTCGGCGACCAGCCGGCGCAGCACCTGCACCGTGTCGCGCTGGCGGCGCTCGCGTTCCTGCGCCCAGCGCTCGGGGTCGAAGGGCGAGGCCGCGACGCCCTCGGCGATGACGCGGCGCTGCGCCTCGCCCAGCCGGCCGTAGAGGCGTTCGGCGCGCTCGACGGCGCGCTTGACCGACTCGCGCCGCCGCTCGTCCAGGTCGGGCTGCAGGAATTCGCGCCGCATCTCGTCCATTTGCTTGGCCTGGTGCTGCTCGAGGTGGCGGAGGTTGGCCTCGGTCAGCGCCGGCACCAGGTCCGCGGCGAGCTGGATGCCGCGCTCCAGCGCCGGGTCCAGCCGCTCGCGCCAGCGCGCCTGCCAGCGGCAGGCGGCCTCGGCGGTGGTCGCGCCGGCCACCTCCTGCTGCATGCCGGCGAGCAGCGTCGCATAGTCCGGCAGCTGCGTGGCACGGTGCCAGTCGAACCAGCGGTCGATGCCGGCGCGCACCGCGGGGCTCTGCGAGCGGTTGAAGTCGAAGTAGCCGTCGATCCACCACCACGCCAGCTGCGGGCCGTTGTTGTAGGCCAGGCGGATCGCGCTGCAGCCGGCCAGCACCGGCAGCAGCACCAGCAGCCAGGCCAGGCGCCACCAGCGCCGGTCGATAATCGCCGTTTTGTTCACAGGCATCCGCATGGCACTCAACGTCGTGGTCATGGCGGCGGGCAAGGGCACCCGCATGAAGTCGGCATTGCCGAAGGTGCTGCACCGTCTGGCGGGCACCAGCCTATTGCAGCATGTCCTGAACGCCGCCGCCGAGACAGGGGCCGATCGCACCATCGTCATCACCGGCCACGGCGCCGGGCAGGTCGAGGCCGCGGTGGCCGCCAGCGGTGCGCTGTTCGCGCGCCAGATGCCGCAGCTGGGCACCGGGCACGCGGTGCAGCAGGCGCTGCCGCTGCTGCCCGAGTCCGAGGACCGGGCCGACTCGACGACGCTGATCCTCAACGGCGACGTGCCTTTGCTGCGCCCGGCGACCGCGCGCGCGCTGGTGCAGGCCTGCGCCGGCCGCCGGCTGGCGCTGCTGACGGTGCTGCTGGCCGACCCCTACGGCTACGGCCGCATCCTGCGCGACGGGCAGGACCCCGCACGCGTGCTCGGCATCGTCGAGCACAAGGACGCGAGCGAGGCGCAGCGCGCGCTGCGCGAGGGCTACACCGGTGTGATGGCCGCGCCCACCGCGCTGCTGCGGCGCTGGGTCTCGGCGCTGAAGAACGACAACGTGCAGCGCGAGTACTACCTGACGGACATCGTGGCCATGGCGGTGGCCGACGGCGTGCCGGTGGTCGCCACGCAGGCCGCCGACGAGACCGAGGTGCTCGGCGTCAACAGCCCGCTGCAGCTGGCCGAGCTGGAACGCCGCTTCCAGCGCCGCCAGGCCGAGGCGCTGATGGAGGCCGGCGTGCGCCTCGCGGACCCGGCGCGCTTCGACCTGCGCGGCACGCTCGATTGCGGCAGCGACGTCGAGATCGACGTCAACTGCCTCTTCGAGGGCCGCGTGACGCTGGCCGACGGCGTGCGCATCGGCGCGAATTGCGTGATCCGCGACACGTCCATCGCTGCCGGCGCGGTGATCCACCCGTTCTCGCATCTGGAGGGCGCGACGGTGGGCGAAGGCGCGCTGGTCGGCCCCTTCGCGCGCCTGCGCCCGGGTGCCGCGCTGGGCCCCGAGGTGCACATCGGCAACTTCGTCGAGGTCAAGAACAGCACGCTGGCGCGCGGCGCCAAGGCCAACCACCTGGCCTACCTGGGCGATGCCACGGTGGGCGAGCGCGTCAACTACGGCGCCGGCAGCATCACCGCCAACTACGACGGCGCGAACAAGCACCGCACCGTCATCGGCGACGACGTGCACGTGGGCAGCAACTGCGTGCTGATCGCGCCGGTCGCGCTGGGCGCGGGCGCCACCATCGGCGGCGGCTCGACGATCGCGAAGGATGCGCCGGCCGGCCAGCTGACGGTGGCACGCGCGAAGCAGGCCACGGTCGCCGGCTGGAAGCGCCCGCAGAAGGCGGCGAAGTCGCCGTGAAGCCGTCTTGACCCGGCCCGGCGCTCCCCGGCCGCCCGCCGCGGGCCGCATGGCCAGCGACCTGCGCGGCGCCGGGCGGCTGGCCGTGGACGCGGTGCTGGGCCTGACCGACCTGGTCGAGAACCTGCACCACAACATCCTGCGCGTGCCGGGACCGCTGGGTCCGGTGTCGGAGCAGCCCACCACCGGGATCACCGGCCTCGTCTACCGCAGCATCCGCGGCGTGACCCGGCTGGCCGGCGGCACGCTGGATGCGCTGCTCGGCCAGCTCGTGCGGCTGCTCGAGGTGCCCGGGGCCGTGCCCTCGTCGGCGCAGCGCGAGGCGCTGGTCGCGGCGCTCAACGGCGTGCTCGGCGACCACCTGGCCGCCAGCGGCAACCCGCTGGCCGTGCCGATGACGCTGCGCCACGAGGGCCGCGTGCTGCCGCCGGAGCCCGCGGCCCTGGCCGCCGCGCTGCCGCAGGCGCGGCCGCGCGTGCTGCTGCTGCTGCACGGGCTGTGCATGCACCCCGGGCAGTGGCCGCGCGGCGGCTTCGACCTCGGGGCGACGCTGGCCGCGCAGGCCGGTGCGACGCTGCTGCACCTGCACTACAACAGCGGCCTGCACGTCAGTGACAACGGCCGCACGCTGGCCGACCGGCTGCACGCGCTGCAGCAGGCCTGGCCGCTGCCGTTGCAGGACGTGGTGGTGCTGGCGCACAGCATGGGCGGGCTGCTGGTGCGCAGCGCGCTGCACCAGGCCGCCGCGCGCGGCGACGACTGGCCTCGCCGCGTGCGCGGCATCGCCTTCCTCGGCACGCCGCACCACGGCGCGCCGCTGGAGCGCGGCGGCCCCTGGATCGACCGCCTGCTCGGCG
>CAZUPH010000197.1:0-2750 GCA_964621995.1 uncultured Rubrivivax sp.
CGCGAGCTCGATGCCCTCCTGCCCGCGGTCCTCGGCGTCGGTGAAGCCGACGACATGCGCTGCCGCTTCGCCCTCGGGGTACTTGCGGCGGTACTCGCGCTCCTCGTACAGGCCCTTGATGCCAAGCGCCTTGACCTGCTGCCACACCGGCTCGTCGACCTGGCGCTTGACCCAGGCGAAGCGCGCCTCGCGGTCGCCGAGCTTCTTCTCGATCTCCGCCAGCGGCATGCCCAGCAGGCGCGCCAGCTCGCGCTTCTGCTCGCGCGTGGCCTGCACATCGCGCGGGATGGCCCAGATCGACGGCACCGCGACGCTGGTGGCCAGCAGGTTGCCGTGGCGGTCCATGATGCGGCCGCGGCTCGCCGACAGCTCGAGCTTGTGCGCGTAGCGCTTCTCGCCCTGCGCGAGGTAGAAGCGGTTGTCGACGATCTGGATCGACACCGCACGCCCGACCAGCAGCAGCGATCCGAGGCCGACCAGCGCCACGACGAACTTGCTGCGCCAGGGCGGCGTCTTGGACGCCAGCAGCGGGCTGGTCGAGTAGCTGACGCTGCGCCGCACGGCGCCGGACTTCGAGGGCCTTGGACGCAACCAGCTCATCGCGCGGCTCCCGAGGCAGCCGTGTCCTGCACATAGACCGTGACCGCCGGCGTCGCGCTGCGCATCGCGAGCCGCTCGCGCGCGGTGCGCTCGACGCGCAGGTTGGTCGCCGCGGCCTGGCGCTCGGCTTCGAGGCGCTTGTGTTCGGTCTCGAGCTTGCCGGCCTCGTTCTTCGCGCGGTCGAGCTCGGCGAACAGGCGCCGCGACTCGTAGGCCGTGCGCACGAGGTACAGGCTGCTGGCGATGAGCGCGAGGGTGAGCAGCATGTTCAGCCTCGTCATGCCGCGGTTCTCTCGGCCACGCGCAGGATTGCCGAGCGGGCGCGCGGGTTGGCGGCCACCTCGGCAACGCTGGGCTTGATGCGTGCGACGGCCTGGAGCCGCATCGCCTTCGGCGGCGCAAACGGCGCACGCCGGTCCACCACCTCGCGGCTTTCGCGCGCGACGAACTCCTTGACGCGGCGGTCTTCGAGCGAATGGAAGGCGATCACGGCGAGGCGGGCACCCGGGCAGAGGAGATCGAGCGAGGCCCTCAGGCCTTCATCGAGGGCCTCAAGCTCGGCGTTGACGAAAATCCGAAGAGCCTGAAATGTGCGCGTTGCAGGGTCCTGGCCCGCTTCGCGGGTGCGGACCGCACGAGCCACGAGTTGGGAAAGTTCGCCGGTCGTGCGAACGGGGTTCCCGCCCTCGCGCCGAGCCACAAGCGCCTTTGCAATCTGTCGAGCAAACCGTTCTTCGCCATAGTCTTTGATTACCTCGGTCAGAAGGCGCTCATCGGCGCGGGCCAGGAAGTCCGCGGCGCTCTCGCCGCGGCTCGGATCCATGCGCATGTCCAGCGGCGCATCGAAGCGGAACGAAAAGCCGCGCGCCGGGTTGTCGATCTGCGGCGAGCTGACGCCCAGGTCGAGCAGCAGGCCGTCGATGCGCGCGATGCCCAGGCCCGCGAGAGCCTCGCGCAACTGAGAGAAGTTCGCGTGAAGGATGGAAAAGCGCGGGTCGTCGATCCGCGTGGCGCCCTGCGTCGCCGCGGTCACCGCCTCCGGGTCGCGGTCGAGCGCGATCAACCGCCCGCGTGGCGACAGGCGCGACAGCAGCAAGCGCGAGTGCCCGCCGCGGCCGAAGGTGCCGTCCACGTAGACGCCATCCGGCGTCGTCACCAGCGCGTCGATCGCTTCGTGCAGGAGGACGGTGGTGTGGGACCATGTTTGCGCTTCGTTCACGCCGGGCTCACAGCACCAGGTCGCGCATCGGGTCCGTCAGGCCCGCCGCGAGCACGGTGGCCTCGTGCGCCTCGTGCCGCGTCTTGTCCCACAGCTCGAGGCGCCCGCCCATGCCGATCAGCAGCACCTCGCGTTCGATTCCCGCCCACTCGCGCAGTTCGGGCGCGATCAGCACGCGAGAGGCGGCATCGATCTCGACCGGCGACGCCGAACCGACGTAGATGCGGCGCCAGTCGTCGTTCGACATCGGCATCGCCAGCAGCCGGGCGCGAAACGCCTCCCAGGCCGGGCGCGGAAAGATCGTGAGGCAGCGCTTCGGGTTCTTGGTGATAGTGAGCTTGTCCTCACATAATTCGCGCAGCGCTTCGCGATGGCGCGCAGGGATGGTCACCCGCCCCTTCCCGTCGAGCACCATGCCCGCACCGCCCTCGAGAATCACCGCTGACACGACCGCCTCTGCCCCACTTTTCTGCACTTATCTGCACTTTAGTCCTGTGGCGCCGATGCGTCAACGGCAAACGTAAGAAAAAATCAATCAAATCAAGCACTTAGCGCTGCATTTTGAGGCAGATTGACGAGACAAAGTCGTTCAAAAACAAAGACATGTGCGTGCCATTGAATGTGGCGCCTCAAGTCGCGACAATCCCCGCCGCATGAACCGCGGCAGCACCCTGGCCCAGAAGCTCGTGGCGCGAGCGGCCGGCCGGCTGTTCGCCGAGGTCGGCGAAGAAGCCGCCTGCCGGGTCGACCTGGCCCTGCTCGACGACGCCACGCTGGCCTGCCGGCTGCTGCCGCTGGCCAGGAGCCGCGGTGCGCCGGTGTGGTGCCCCGAGCAGGTGGTGCTGACGCTGGACCATCACGCGCCGGAGCATGACGAACGGTCGCGCGGCCACGCGCGCGCTGCGCGCGACTGGGCGCAGGCGCAGCGCCT
>CAZUPH010000197.1:2760-7339 GCA_964621995.1 uncultured Rubrivivax sp.
CAGCATGTGTTCGAAGGGCGTGGCATCGGCCATGTGATCGTGCCGCGCACGGGTCTGCTGCGGCCGGGCATGCTGTGCATCGGCTCGGACGCGCGCACTTCGACCGCCGGCGCCTTCGGCGCGCTCGCGCTGTGCCTCGAGCCGCGCTCGCTGCTGAGCGCGCTGGCGCGCGGCGACCTGCGCCTGGCGACGCCAGCCACGCTGTTCGCGCGCTGGAGCGGCCGCCTCGCCGAAGGCGTGAGCGCGAAGGACATGGTGCTCGCGATGCTCGACCGTCTCGGCGCCGACGGCGCGAGCGGCCAGGTCATCGAGTTCTGCGGCGAGGCCGTCGGCGCGCTGACGATGGCCGAGCGCATGACGCTGACGAACATGGGCGGCGAGCTCGGTGCCCGCACCGCGCTGATCGCGCCCGACGAGGTGACGCGCCACTGGCTCGAGGCCACGGGGGCCGATCTCGACGAGTTCGGCGTTGCCCGCTGGTCCTCGGACGAGGACGCCGCCGGCGTGCGCCAGGCCTGGGACGCGTCGAGCCTCGCGCCGCAGGTCGCGCTGCCGCCTGGGCCAGCCCAGGTGCGCGCGGTCGACGGCCTCGAACCGACGCGGGTGGACATCGCCTACCTCGGCGCCTGCACCGGCGCCAAGCTCGACGACCTGCGCGCCGCCGCGCGCGTACTGGCGGGCTTTCGCATCGCACCGGGCGTGCGCCTGCTGGTCGCGCCGGCCAGCGTGGCCGACCGCGACGCGGCCGAGCGCGACGGCATCCTGCGCCGCCTCACCGAGGCCGGGGCGACGCTGCTCGGCGCGTCGTGCGGCGCCTGCGCGGGCCTCGGCAACGCGATCAGCGAAGGCGCGACGGTGATCTCGTCGACCGCCTGCAACCTGCCGGGCCGCATGGGGGCGGCCACGGCCCAGGTCTACCTGGCGTCACCGTTCACGGTGGCCGCCTCGGCCCTCACGGGCCGGATCAGCGACGCGCGTCCGATCCTCGCGTAGCGCGGGCTGGGCCGCCGCGGCGCGGGCCGCCGCCAGGACCCCCGAAAGGCTTGCCGCCGAACGGCTTGGGGCCGCCTTGCGACGGGCCACCGGCACGGAAGCGGCCGCGTTGCGGGCCGTCGCGGCGGTCGCCGCGCATGTCGTTCGCACGTGCACCAGTGGTGCGCGGCGCTTGCTTCTTCGACTCGAGTCGGTCGACCGTCGCCACCGCAATCGGCTGCGTCGTGAACTGCTGGATGCGGCGGATCATGCCGGCGTCGTTGGCCTCGGCCAGCGTGACCGCCAGGCCCTGGCGGCCGGCGCGGCCGGTGCGGCCGATGCGGTGCACGTAGTCCTCGGCCTTCATCGGCAGACCCCAGTTGATCACGTGGCTGATCGTCGGCACATCGATGCCGCGCGCGGCCACGTCGGTGGCCACCAGCACGCGCAGGTGGCGCGTGCGCAGGCCCTGCAGCACGCGGTTGCGGCGGCCTTGCGGCATGCCGCCATGCAGCGACGCGACCTGGTGACCGATCTCGGCCAGGCGATCGGCCAGCCAGTCGGCGTCGCGCTGCGTGCTGGTGAACACCAGCGCCTGGTCGAGCTCGCGGTCGGCCAGCAGCTGCTCGAGCAGGGCGTGCTTGTGGCGCGTGTCGTCGGCCCAGTGCAGGCGCTGCTCGATGTGCTCGTGCGTGTCGGTGTGCGTGGCCACGGCGATCGTCTGCGCGTCGGGCTTCAGCATGTTCTTTGCGAGCTGGCCGACGGGGCCGGCGAAGGTGGCGCTGAACATCACGGTCTGGCGCTCGCGCGGCAGGAACGAGGCGATGTGGTTGATGTCGTCGATGAAGCCCATGTCGAGCATGCGGTCGGCCTCGTCGAGCACGAACATCTCGACGTTGGCGAGCACCGCCTTGCCGTTGGCCATGTGGTCCATCAGGCGGCCGGGCGTGGCGATCAGCAGGTCGAGCGGGCCGCGCAGGGCCTTGAGCTGGGCGCCGTAGGGCACGCCGCCGACAACGGTGGCCACGCGCAGGCCGGGAATGTGGCGGCCGTAGGCGTCGGCGGCCTTGGCCACCTGCATCACCAGCTCGCGCGTCGGCGCCAGCACCAGCACGCGGGGGCCGTGAACGACGCCCTTCTCGCGCCGCTTGCTCGCGTCGCCACGGGCGGCCAACACGCGTTGCAGCGCGGGCAGCACGAAGGACGCGGTCTTGCCGCTGCCGGTGGACGAGGACACGCGCAGGTCCGCGCCGGCCAGCGCCGCGGGAATGGCGCGCGCCTGCACGTCGGTGGGTTGCGCGTAGCCGGCGTCGGCCACAGCACGCGTCAGGGCCGCGGGCAGGCCCAGGGAATCGAAGCTCATCGATGATCTCTCTGTCTCGGTGGGGCACCGCTTCGTGCGGTGCCTGGGCATCGCCACCAACCGAAAACAAGAAGCGCCCCCGTCGAAGGACGGGAAGGACGCGCGAGAGGTCAGAGGGGATGAACGAAGACGGCCTCGGAATCTCCCGAGGCCGCGGCGGCATTGTAGGGGATAACGCTAGGATGCGCTGGAACGACCACTCCAGAATGCGCCCATGAGCCTCCTCGTCCTCGGTCTCGTGCTCTTCCTCGGTGTGCACTCGGTGCGCATCGTCGCCGACGGCTACCGCAGCGCCTTCATCGCCAGGCGCGGCCTGGGTGCGTGGAAGGGCCTGTACAGCATCGCCTCGCTGATCGGCTTCGTGCTCATCGTGTGGGGCTACGGACAGGCCCGCGCGCAACCGGTGCTGCTGTGGGCGCCGATCCCGGGTGCGGCACACGCGGCCGCGCTGCTCACGCTGGTGTCCTTCGTGCTGCTCGCAGCCAAGGACGTGCCGGGCAACGGCATCAAGGCCCGCGTGCACCACCCGATGATCCTGGGCGTCAAGGTCTGGGCCTTCGCACACCTGCTGGCCAACCACACGCTGGCCGACCTGCTGCTGTTCGGCAGCTTCCTCGTCTGGTCGATCGCCAGCTTTGCCGCCGCCCGGCGGCGAGACCGCGCGGCGGGCACCACCTACCCGCCGGGGCGGCTGTCACGCACGCTGCTGACCGTGGTGGCTGGCGTTGCCGTCTGGGCGGTGTTCGCCTTCTGGCTGCACGGCTGGCTGATCGGCGTGCGCCCGTTCGGCTGAACGAAAACCGCATAAGGGTAGAACGCCTTGTTCGTTGCCTGAGCGATTCCAGGCCGGGGTGATGCGGCGAGCGCATGCGCTGCGCCGCAATCCGCGCACCCGTGAACTTCCAGCCACTGCGCTCCGTGCGCGAGACCGTGCGTCGGGGCTTCAACCTGACCCAGGTGGCCGACGCCCTGCACACCTCCCAGCCGGGCGTCAGCCGCCAGCTCAAGGGGCTGGAGGACGAACTGGGCCTCGAACTGTTCGAGCGTGCCGGCCGGCGCCTGCTCGGCCTCACGCCGCCGGGCCGCACGGTGCTGCCGATCATCGAGCGCCTGCTGCAGGAGGCCGAGAACCTAGAGCGCGCCGGCGCCGACTTCGCGCAGACCGGACGCGGGCTGCTGACCATCGCGGCCACCCACACGCAGGCGCGCTACGCGCTGCCGACCGCGGTGCGCGACTTCCGCGCCGCGCACCCGCAGGTCACGCTGCACCTGCAGCAGGGCTCGCCGAAGGTCGTGGCGCAGTCGGTGATCGAGGGCCAGGCCGACATCGGCATCGCCACCGAGGCGCTGGCGGACTACCCCGACCTCGTCGCCCTGCCCTGCTGCCGCTGGACCCACCTGGTGGTGGTACCGCGCGGGCATGCGCTGGCGCAGGAGGCCGAACGCGGCGCGCCGTTGACGCTGCTGCGCCTGGCGCAGTTCCCGCTCATCACCCACGAGCCCGGCTACACCAGCCGCCGCACGATCGACGAGGCCTTCCGCCGCGCCGGGCTCGAGGTCGAGGTCGAGGTCGGCCTGTCGGCGATGGACGCCGACGTGATCAAGACCTACGTCGAGCTCGGCCTGGGCGTCGGCGTGATCGCCTCGGTGGCCTTCAACGACGCGCGCGACACGGGCCTTGTCGCGCTCGACGCGCGCCACCTGTTCGCGACCAACACCACGCGCATCGCGGTCAAGCGCGGCGCCTACCTGCGCGCCTGTGTCTACGACTTCATTGCAACGATCGCCGCGCCGCTGACGCGCGAGGTGGTCGACCGCGCGCTGGCCACCGAGCCCGGGCAGGCCTTCGAGATTCGACGGTGCGCGGCGCGCTATGCTCGCGCGCACTGCCCTGCCGGATGCGATGCCCATGAAGTACCTCGCCCTCCTCTGCACCGCCGTTTGGATGACCAGCGTCCACGCCGAAAGCGTCAGCGGCGCCGCCTCGAGCGCCGGCTCGTCGGCCTCGAGCGCCGGCTCGGCCTCGCTGGGCAGCCTTTCGGACTCCTTGCGAGGCTCGAGCGACAGCTCGACCGGCCAGACCAAGGTCACCGACGGCCACTACCGCGTGATCCAGGTGGCCGAACTGGCCGAACACCCGGGCATGCTGCGCCTGACCCTGCGCGCTGCCGAGGGCCCGGACGCCGGTAGCGGCGAGTTCACGCTCGACCTGCGCGCCGATCAGAATTTGCCCCGGCGCGATCA
>CAZUPH010000198.1:0-7327 GCA_964621995.1 uncultured Rubrivivax sp.
CGGCAGCAAGGCCGCGCCGGCCGCGTTGCGCGTGGCGCGCGCGCGCTCGATGCGCGCGGCGGCCACCG
Source organism: uncultured Rubrivivax sp. (assembly GCA_964621995.1). Classification (GTDB taxonomy): domain Bacteria; phylum Pseudomonadota; class Gammaproteobacteria; order Burkholderiales; family Burkholderiaceae_C; genus Rubrivivax. Next base: position 69 of record CAZUPH010000198.1, read on the forward strand.
CCAGCGTCGGGCTCGCGGCGTGCGCGGCGGCCACCAGGGCCGGCAGCGCCGGCTCGTCGAAGCGCTGCCACCAGTCCGCCAGCGAAGCGGCGTCGCCGCCGGCGGCAGCGGCCTGCCAGGCTGGCGGCACGGCGGCCTGCGCGCGCACGGCGGCAGGGTCGGGCAGCGGACCGCCGGGCAGGCTGGCGCAGCCGGCCAGCAGGGCCGCGGCCAGCGCGGTGGCAAGGGAGGAGGTGTTCATGATTGGTCGGGGATCGGGGTGTCGTCGGCCAGCCGCAGGCCGCGGCGCCGGGCCTCGGCCTGCACCATGGCCATGCCGAACAGCACCAGCCGCTCGGCCCAGGTCTCGATCGCGGCGGCGCCGTCGAACAGCCCGGGGGCGAGCTGGTCGTTGACGTCGCGCCCGATGTGCAGGTGCACGCCCAGCGCGGCCAGCGAGACGACGAGCCGCTGCAGGTCGTCGTCCGGCGCGGCCAGGCCCAGGTGGCGCTGCAGCACCTGCAGCATCGCGTCGTGCACGGGGCGGATGCCGTGCGCGAGGTGGTCGTCCCACAGCCCGGTGGGCTCCAGGAATTCGCGGAAGTGCAGTTTCATGCACAGCGCGACCTTCTCGCCTTCCAGCAGCGGCTGCAGGAAGCCGGCGTAGAAGGCGCCCAGCGCCGCTTCCAGCGGGAGACCCGGGGCGCTGATCGCCGCGACGTCGGCGCTGGCGTCTCCGCCCATCGGCTCGAAGAAGACGGCGCGGTACAGCCCGGCCTTGTCGCCGAAGTAGTAGCTGATGGCTGCGACGTTGACGCTGGCGGCCTCGGCCAGCTCACGGGTCGACGTCTTGGCGAAACCCTGCTGCGCGAACAGCTGCAGCCCGGCCGCCAGCAGGCGCTGGCGTGCGTCCTCCTGCGGCTTGTCGCCCGCCGCGGTGGCGCGGGCCGAGGGTTGTCCCGGATTCATGCGCGCAGTCTAGCGGCATGAATCAAACGTTTGTTTAACTGAGTCGGCGCAAGGGTTTTCCCGTAGATACGGGCCCGGGTAGCTGCGCGCTGGCTCCTAGGAGCCTGCGCGGCAGAAATCCAGCCCCGCGCCGGGGCGAGTTGCGACGTCTGGCAAGGCGCACGCGAGGCGCAGGACGGCCCCTGCAACGAGCGGGCAACGCCGCCAGACGCCGCAAATCGCCCCGGCCCTTCGGGTTGGGCCCGGTTCGGGGCCCATGCGGCGTTGCATCGCTAGCCCGGGCGGCCAGCCCGGGCAGCGCGATGCGCCTGGCCTGGGCCCCGAACCGGGCCCAACGCGGGCCTGGATTTCTGCCGCGCAGGCTCCTAGAAGAGTTCGACGTCGCTGGCGCGCGCGGCGTCGGCGAGCGCACCGCTGGCCACCAGTGCCGCATGGTCGGCGACCTGGTTGCGGCCGTTCTGCTTGACGTGGTAGACGGCCTGGTCGGCGCGCTCGAAGGCGCCGCTGGGCGTGTCGCCCGGCCGCACCTGCGTGATGCCGATGCTGACCGTGATGCGGCCCACGCGCGGGAAGACGTACTGCTCGGCGTTGTGGCGCAGCCGCTCGAAGGCGGCCAGCGCGTCGGCGGCGCTGCCGCAGCGCATCAGCACGACGAACTCCTCGCCGCCGAAGCGGTACAGCCGGTCGTGGTGGCGGAAGCTGCTGCGCATCAGGCGCGACAGCAGCAGCAGCACCTCGTCGCCGATCAGGTGACCGTGGCCGTCGTTGACGCGCTTGAAGTGGTCGATGTCCACCACGCCCAGCCACGGCGAGCCTGCGACGCTGGGCCGGCGCTGGTCCACCTGCACGGCGGCGGCGTCGCCCTGCGCACCCAGCGCCACGCGCAGGAAGCTCTCGTCGAAGGTCTTGCGGTTGAAAAGCCCGGTCAGCGTGTCGCGCTCGCTGTAGTCGAGCAGGCCCTGGAAGTTGCGGTAGATGCGCAGGATGCTGGCGACCAGGCGCTTGGGCTCGTCGCCGAGCGGCCGCGCGGCGACGATCTCCAGCACGCCGGCGGCGTCGCCCTCGCCGCCCAGCGGGAAGCAGGCCAGCGACCCTGCGCCGTCCGGCACGCCCTGGGCACCCGGCGGTGCGGGCTCGGTGACCAGCGTGCGCTGCTCGCGCAGGCAGGCCGCACGCTGCGGGTGCGCGGCCAGCGCAGGCAGCGTCTCGAGGTCGGCGAACAGCGGGTCGGCATGCGGCGTGAGGTCGCCCGGCCCGAGGCGGGCGCGCGTCAGCCAGCGCTCGGCGCCGGGCTCGCCGACGCAGCGGTAGATGGCCACGCCCAGCGGCTGCAGCAGGTCCTTCAGCGCGCCCACCAGCGTGGCGTCGAGCGCATCGCGGTCGCGGAACGCCGTCAGCTCCGCCAGGTGGTCGACGACGGTGGTCATGGCGCCGCCCGGCTCACGTGGGGATGTCCGCGCCGGCGTAGCGCGCCACCAGCGACAGCAGTTCCTCTTCCGAGTACGGCTTGCCCAGGTAGTGGTCGGCGCCCAGCTCGGCGGCGTAGTCGCGGTGCTTCTGCGCGATGCGCGAGGTGATCATCACCACCGGCAGGCGGGCCAGCCGGCTGTCGGCACGCACGTTGCGCAGCAGGTCGAAGCCGTCCATGCGCGGCATCTCGATGTCCGACAGCAGCACCACCGGCCGCTCGTCGGCCAGCTTCTCCAGCGCCTCCAGGCCGTCCTTGGCCAGCGCGACGCGGTAGCCCTCGCGCACCAGCAGGCGCTGCGTGACGCGGCGCACGGTCAGCGAGTCGTCGACGACCAGCACCAGCGGCGCGCGCGCCGGCGCCGCGGCTGCCGTCTCGGGCACCTGCACCGCGGCGGCCGGCTGCGCGCCGGCGCGCATCGCGTCGCGCGCGGCGCCGGCATACACGGCGGCCAGCGCCACCGGGTTGTAGATCAGCGCCACCGCGCCCGAGGGCAGCAGCGTCAGCCCGGCCAGGCCGGGCAGGCGCGCCAGCTGCGGGCCGACGTTCTTGACCACCACTTCCTGGTTGCCGACCACCTCGTCCACGTGCAGCGCGACGCGCTGCGAGGCGCTGCGCACGATGACGATGCTCTGCGTGCGCCCGGCCACCTCGCCGCGCGTGCCGGCCTGCAGCAGCGCCGGCAGCCAGAAGAAGGGCAGCGCCTCGCCGCTGAAGGCCAGCACGCCGCCCTCGTAGGCCGCCGCGACCTCGGCGCTGGGCACCCGGCGCACGACCTCGATCAGCGTCGAGGGCACGGCCACCGTGGTCTCGCCGCCGCGCAGCATCACGACCTGCGTCACCGCGGTGGTCAACGGCAGCAGCAGGCGAAAGCGCGTGCCCTGCCCCGGCGCGCTGGCGGTCTCGATGCGGCCGCCCATCGCGTTGACCTCGGCCTTCACGACGTCCAGGCCGACGCCGCGGCCGGCGAGCTCGGTCACCGACTCGGCGGTGCTGAAGCCGGGCATGAAGATCAGCTGCGCCAGCGCCTCGTCGCCGGCCGCGTGCTCGGCCGCGATCAGGCCGCGCTCGACGCCGCGCTGGCGGATGCGCTGCAGATCCAGCCCGCCGCCGTCGTCGGCGAACTCGACCGCCACCTCGTTGCCCGACTGCGAGACCGTGACCGCGATGCGGCCGGTGGCGTCCTTGCCGGCGGTGCTGCGCTGCGCCGGCGGCTCGATGCCGTGCGCGACGCTGTTGCGCAGCAGGTGCTCGAAGGGCCCGGCCATGCGCTCCAGCACGCCACGGTCCATCTCGATCGCGCCCCCCTCGATGTCCAGCCGCACCACCTTGCCGGTGTCCTTGGCGGCCTGGCGCACGGTGCGGTACAGGCGGTCGGCCAGGCTCTCGAACTCGACCATGCGCGTGCGCAGCAGGTCGTCCTGCAGCTCGCGCGTCAGCCGCGCCTGCGCGGCCAGCGAGTCCTCGGCCGACTGCAGCGTGCGCTGCAGTCCGCGCTGCAGCGTGGCCACGTCGTTGACCGACTCGGCCATGAAGCGCGTGAGCTCCTGGAAGCGCGTGAAGCGGTCCATCTCCAGCGGGTCGAAGCCCTGGCCCTCGGCCTTGGCGGCTTCCATGCGCGACGCGATCTGCGTCTCGGCCTGCAGCTCGATGTCGCGCAGCTGGCGGCGCATGCGCTCCAGGCTGTCGGTCAGGTCGCCCAAGGCGCCCTGCAGCTGGCGCACGTCGGCGTCGATGCGCGCGCGCGTGATGCTGACCTCGCCGGCCTGGCTGACCATGCGGTCCAGCAGCGCGGCGCGCACGCGCACCGCGGCGCCGCCGGCACCCGCGCGCTCGCCGGAATCGGCGGCCGCCGCCAGCTCGGGTGCGGCAGCAAAGCGGGTCCAGTCGATGGCCACCGGCGGCGCCACCGGCGCGGCCGGTGCGGCGGCGGTCGCCGCCAGCGGCAGTTCCTCGGGCTCGGCCGGCGGCACGGGTTCGGCTGGGGCTGCGGCCAGCGGCTCAGCGCGTACGGGCGCAGCGGCGGGTTCCGCGGGTTCGGTGGGTTCGTCGGGCGAGGCGGGCACCGCCGCCTCGTCCGCGCCGGCCGGCGCCGCCGGCTCGCCTGCGGCCGGCACCGGCGCCGGGCCGCCGTGGCGCAGCGTCTCGAAGGCGGCGGCCATCGCATCGGCGCGGTGCAGCAGGGCATCGACGTCGCCGGCGTGCACCTCGTCGCGCGCGGCCAGGTGCTCGACCGCCGTCTCCAGCCGGTGCGCCATCTCGCCCAGGCGCATCGCGCCGGCCAGCCGCGCGCCGCCCTTGAAGGTGTGCAGCGTGCGCATGCAGGCGGAGGCCGCGCCGCGATCGCCCGGCCGCTGCAGCCAGTCGCGCAGGCGCGACTGCAGCTGCGGCAGCAGTTCCTCGGCCTCCTCCTCGAAGATCGGGAACAGGTCGGCGTCCACCGCATCGACGGCGTCGATGTCCTCGTCGTCGTCGAAGGCGTCGCGCGGCGCAGCGGCCAGCGTGCCCGTTTCGGTCAGCGGCGTGAAGCCGGTGACGCGCACCGCAGAGACCTCCGGCAGCAGGCTCGCCGGCACCGTGACCGCCGCCTCGGCTGCGGCGCCCGCCGCGGGCTCGTCGGCCGGCTCGCGCGGCACGAAGGGCTGGCGCTCGTGCTCGGCCAGCCGCTCCAGCAGCGCCGGCGCCACGGGGCGCAGGAAGCCGGCGGCAAACTGATGCAGCAGCCGGCGGATCTCCTCGGCCGCATCGACGAACAGCACCGCCTCGTCGGCGGTGCCCGGACCGGCGTCGCGCGAGCGGGCCAGCGCATGTTCCAGCGCACGCGCCAGCGCCGACAGCTCCGCGTAGCCGACGGTGGCCGAGTTGCCGGCCAGCGAGTGCGCCAGCGCCACCGCGCTGTCCGGCGCCGGGTGGCGGTCGTGCTCGTGCGCCCACTCGGCCAGCTCGGTGCCCAGGCGGCGCGAGAGCTCGTCGGCCTCGTTGAGGAAGATGTTGAACAGCGGGATGCCGATGCGCAGCGGGCCGATGACCTTGACCTGCTCGGCCTCGACCTCGTCGAGCTGCTGCGGCGCGGTGTCCACCAGCGGCCCCGGCACGCTCTCGGGCACGAAGGGCGGCGGCGGCTCCAGCGGCGCCGCAGCGGTGTCCTGCACCGGCGCGTGCTCGGGCGCCGGCGGCTCGGCGGCCGGCACCGGCAGCGGCACGTCGTAGCCTTCCAGCGCCTGGCCAAGCTCGGGCAGGGCCTCCAGCGGCGGGCGCGGCGGCACGTCGCCGGGCGCGGGGCGCGTGCGCGTGGCGAACACCTCGTCCAGCGCGTCGAGGTCCAGCTCGATGGCCTCGACCTGCGGGCCGGGGGGCAGCGCACGTTCGGGCACCGGCGCGTCCAGCGGCAGCTCGAGCACGGTGTCCAGCGGCGTCTCGAGGACCGTGTCGTCCGGGATCGCCTCGGGCAGCGGCGCCACCGGCTCGACCACCTGCAGCGGCGCGGGCGGCTCGGCCGGCGGCGGCGGCTCGGGTGCCAGCGCGCCGAAGTCGAGCTCGAAGTCGGGCGCGGCCGCGGTCTCGGCCGGCAAGGGCTCGGCCGCCGGCGGCAGCCCGAGGTCGAGGTCCTCCGCGCTCGGCAGGTCGGGCACACGATCGACCAGCGCCGAAGGCGGCTCGGCCGGCTTGGCGTCGTCGGCGGCGAGGTCGAACTCGAAGTCCAGCACCGGCAGCTCGGCCTCGGCCGCCGCCAGCGCGGCGGCAAACTCCTCGCTCGGGATGTCGGCGGCTTCGGCGGCGGCGACGGGCTCGAGCGGCTCGTGCGGCTCGAAGGGCTCGGCCGGCTCGACGGTCTCCACCGCCTCGGGCAGCGGCAGCGGCTCGGTCAGGAATTCGGTCGGCAGGGACCCGGTGTCCGCGGCGTCGGCCGGCAGCTCGGCGGTCTCTGCCACCGGCAGGACGGCCGGCTCGGCAGGCTCCTCGGCAGGCGCCTGGGCAGCTTGCCCGGCCGGCTCGGCAGCGGGTGCCTCGACCGGCTCCTCGGCGGACGCCTCGGAAGACGCCTCGGAAGACGCCTCGGAGGACGCCTCGGCCGCCTCCTCGGGCTCCCATTCGAGCACCAGCTCCGGCGCCACCGTCGTGGGCTGCTGCGGCGGCGCGGCGGGCTCGGCCGCCGCGGCATCGAGCCCAGGCTCGACGGGCAGCGGGGCGGCGGGCGCCGGCGGCGGCTCGATGCCGATGCGCCGGCCTTCCAGCCGCAGCGTATCGGCGGCGCGCGCCACGACTGGGGTGCGGTGGCCGTCGTCGCGGCCGGCGGCGATGGCCTCGGTCCAGCCGGCCAGGTAGTCCAGCGCCTCGGAGGTGAACTGGCGCAGCGGCTGGTCCATGCGCGGCGCGGAGGCCAGCCGCGCGTTGTACAGCTGCTCGCAGGCCCAGGCCGCCTCGCCGAAATCGCGCAGCCCGACCATGCGCGAGCTGCCCTTGAGCGTGTGGAAGGCGCGCCGCACGGCGGTCATGTCCGACGCGCTGTCCGGTGCGTCGGCCAGGCGCTCCAGCGCGGCGCCGGCCTCGGCGACGACCTCGCGAGCCTCCTCGATGAAGATCTCGCGCATCTCGGCGTCGTCCTCGAGGCCGGTGCCCCCGGGGGCGACGGTCTCGGGCGCCTTCGCCGGCGGCACCGGCGCGCTGGCCGGCACCGGCTCGGGCGCCGGCGGGGCCAGCGCGGCGGCGGCGGCGGCGAGCTGCGGGCTCACCGCGGCGCGGCCGCCGGGCAGCTCCACCCGCACGGGTGAACCCAGGCTCAGGCACCCGGCGCGGTAGTCGGCCCGGATCCGCGTGGTCTCGGGGTCGCCGCGCCCGGCAC
>CAZUPH010000199.1:0-7231 GCA_964621995.1 uncultured Rubrivivax sp.
GTCTTGACGCCGATCGCGATGCCGGCGCAGTTGACCAGGCCCATCAGCTTGCCCATGGCCGCGGCCTTGGCGACCACGGCCTGGCCATCGGCCTCCGACGTGACGTCGCACTTGACGAAGGCGCCGCGCAGTTCGGTGGCCGCGGCCTCGCCCTTGTCGGCCTGCACGTCGGCGATGAGGACTTGCGCGCCCTTGGCGGCCAGCGCCGCGGCCGCGCCATGGCCGAGCCCCGACGCGCCGCCGGTGACGATGAAGACCTTGCCCGAGATGTCCATGCGTGCTCCTCGAAGTCGTTGCAAAAAGGGTGTCAGCCGCCCAGCGCCTGCATCACCCGCGCCGTGATCTGCTCGACGCTGCCGATGCCGCTGACGCGGGCGTAGCGCGGCGCCATCGCATCGCCGGTGGCGGCCCACTGCGCGTAGTAGTCCACCAGCGGCCGCGTCTGGCTCTGGTACACGGCCAGGCGCTTGCGCACGGTCTCTTCCTGGTCGTCGTCGCGCTGCACCAGCGGCTCGCCGGTCACGTCGTCCACGCCGGCCACCTTGGGCGGGTTGAACTTGACGTGGTAGGTGCGGCCCGAGGGCAGGTGGGCGCGGCGGCCGCTCATGCGCTCGATGATGGCGTCGTCGGGCACGTCGATCTCCAGCACCATGTCCAGCTTGACGCCGGCGGCCTTCATCGCGTCGGCCTGCGGGATGGTGCGCGGGAAGCCGTCGAACAGGAAGCCCTTGGCGCAGTCCGGCTGCGCGAGGCGCTCCTTGACCAGGCCGATGATGATGTCGTCGCTGACCAGCGCGCCGGAGTCCATGACCTTCTTCGCCGCCAGGCCCAGCGGCGTGCCGGCCTTGACGGCGGCGCGCAGCATGTCGCCGGTGGAGATCTGCGGGATGCCGAACCTCTGGCAGATGAACGTCGCCTGCGTGCCTTTGCCGGCGCCGGGCGCGCCCAGAAGGATCAGTCTCATCGGACTCCTCGGTGGATGGTCGTTGCGCGCGCCTGGGGCGGTTCTCGATACCCGCCGCGGCACGTCTTGCAAACGAGAATATCACGCGAGTTCCTGCGTCAGCCTGACGCGGCGACGGGCCTGCGGCGGGTGGCGGCGACCCCGTTCAGGCAGCTGCGGCGAAGAGCGCGCGCACGCGCGCCAGGTCCTCGGGCGTGTCCACGCCCGGCCCCGGCGCCGCGGCCGCGACATGCACCGCGATGCGCTCACCGTGCCACAGCACGCGCAGCTGCTCCAGCGACTCGCACTGCTCCAGCGGCGCGGGCGGCAGCGTCGGGAAGCGGCGCAGGAAGCCGGCGCGGTAGCCGTACAGGCCCACGTGGCGCAGCGGCGCCGGCGCCGGCGGCAGCGCACTCACGCCGCCGGCGTGGCCGTCACGCCACCAGGGCAGCGGCGCGCGGCTGAACAGCAGCGCGCGGCCACCGGCGTCGAGCACGACCTTCACGACGTTCGGGTTCAGGTAGTCGGCCAGCTCGTGCAGCGCGTGCGCCGCGGTGCTCATCACGCAGTCCGGCCGCTCGTCCAGCAGCTCGGCGCAGCGGCGCACGAGCAGCGGGTCGATCAGCGGCTCGTCGCCCTGCACGTTGACGACGCGGTCGTCGCCGTCCAGGCCCAGCAGCGCACAGGCCTCGGCCAGGCGGTCGCTGCCACTGGCGTGGTCGGCGCGCGTCAGCACGGCGGCCACGCCGTGCGCCGCGCAGGCCGCGGCGATGCGCGGGTCGTCGCAGGCCACGACCACGCGCGCGGCGCCGCTTTGCGCGGCGCGCTCGGCCACGCGCACGACCATCGGGCGGCCGGCGATGTCGGCCAGCGGCTTGTCCGGCAGCCGCGTGGACGCCAGCCGCGCCGGGATCAGGACCGTGAACTCCACGCGCCCGCGATCCGTCTACGCGGGCGCTGCCCAGCCCTCGGGGCCTTCGGAAGGCTGCGCCTCGCTCTCCAGCATGATCGGGATGCCGTCGCGGATCGGATAGGCCAGGCGGTCGGCGGGGCAGACCAGCGCGGTCGGCCGCGACTCGCCGTCGCGCCGCAGCTGCAGCGGCCCCTTGCACAGCGGGCACACGAGCAGCGAGATCAGGCGGTGGTCCAGGCTCATCGGCGGGGCAGGTGGAGGGGTCGGCGCGGGGCGGCTCGCGCGGCAACCAGGCGCCGATGCAGCACATCGACGAAATCGGCCGGCAGCTCCAAGTCTAGCGGCAGCACCCACACGCCGGCGGTGCCGCGGCGCGAGGGGTCCAGCTTGACGGCGTCCTTCTCGGTGGTCAGCACCTCGGCATCGGCCGGCCAGGGCAGGGCGGCATAGTCGTGGTGGTCGGGCAAGGGCAGCGCGTCGACCTGCAGGCCGGCCGCGGCCAGCATCGCGAAGAACTTCTGCGGCGCCGCGAGGCCGGCGGCGGCTTGCAGTGGCCGACCCTGCAGCGCCAGCAGCGGCATCGCGGCGGCGGCGTCGCCGGCCCACCAGGCCGCCAGCGGCCAGGCGCGGTCGAGCCGGCGCCGCGCCAGCATGCCCGGCAGTGCGGTGCTGGCGATGCCGGCGGTGTAGAGCACCACGCGCCCGGCGGGCAGCACCTGCGGCAGCGGCTCGCGCAGCGGCCCTGCCGGCAGCAGCAGGCCGTTGCCCGCCCCGCGTTCGTCGAAGACCAGGCACTCGGCGTCGCGCGCCAGGCGGTGGTGCTGCAGGCCGTCGTCGGCCACGATCAGGTCCACCGCCGGGTGCGCGGCGAGCAGTGCACGCGCCGCGCCGACGCGGTCGCGCGCCACCCACACGGGCGCGCCGGTGCGGCGGGCGATCAGCAGCGGCTCGTCGCCGGCCTCGGCCGCGGCGTCGCCGCCACGGACCTCGCGGGCGGCCGCGCCGGCGCGCCCGTAGCCGCGCGAGACCACGCCCGGGCGCCAGCCGCGCTCGCGCAGCGCGTGCACCAGCGCGATGACGGTCGGCGTCTTGCCCGCGCCGCCGACCACCAGGTTGCCCACCACCAGCACCGGCACCGGCAGGTGCTGGGGCCGTGCCAGCATGCGGTGTGCCGCGGCCAGCGCGCGGTACATCCACGACAGCGGTCGCAGCGCCTGCGCGGCCAGGGCAGGCCTTCGGCGCCACCACTGGCGCTGCAGCGCGGCGGCCAGGCGCGATGCCGGTGGCGCGGCCACGGCGGCCATCGGCCTCAGCGCGGAATCGGCGGGTTGGTCTGCGCCGCGAAGGTCAGCCGCGCCAGGCCGGCGCGCCGCGCGGCGTCCAGCACGTTGATCACCGCCTGGTGCGCGGCCATCGCATCGGCCGAGACGATGACCACCGTATCGGCCTGCCCGCCCGCGGCGGCCGCCAGCTCGGCCGTGAGCAGCTCGACGCTGCGGCCGTCGACCGGCTTGCGGTCGATCGCATAGCGGCCGTCGGCAGCCACCGCGACGACGATCTCGCGCGGCCGCTCGGCCAGCCGCTCGGCGTCGGCCGAGGGCAGGTTGACCTGCAGTTCGGTGAAGCGCGAATAGGTGGTGGTCAGCATCAGGAAGATGAGCACCACCAGCAGCACGTCGATGAAGGCGATCAGGTTGATTTCCGGATCGTCGATGCGGCGGCGGCCGAACTTCATCGCGTGGCGCTCCCGCTCAGCCACGCACGACGAAGCGCATCAGGTGCGGCACCATGCGCTCGGCGGCCATCTCCATGGCGAGCTGGAACTCGTCGACGCGGCCGCGGAAATAGCGGTAGAACATCAGCGCGGGAATGGCGATCATGAGCCCGAAGGCGGTGTTGTACAGCGCGATCGAGATGCCGTGCGCCAGCTGCGCCGGGTTGCCCCCGGCGCCCGCGGTGGGCGCCTGCGAGCCGAAGATCTCGATCATGCCGATCACGGTGCCCATCAGCCCGAGCAGCGGCGCCGCCGAGGCGATGGTGCCCAGCGTGTTGAGGTAGCGCTCCAGGCGGTGCACGGCGATGCGGCCGGCGTTCTCGAAGGCCTGGCGCAGCGCCTCCTCGGTGATGCGCGGCTCGGCGACCACGCTGCGCACGCCGGCGGCCAGCACGCCGCCCATCACCGAGTTGTCGGCCAGCTTGTTGACCACGTCGGCCGGCGGCAGGCTGGTGCGCGTGACGCCGACCACCTCGTCGACCAGCGTCTCCGGTGCGACGGCCGAGGGTCGCAGGTGCCACAGGCGCTCGATGACCAGCGCGAGCGCGACGATGGAACACAGGATCAGCGGCCAGATCGGCCAACCGGCCGCTTGTATGATCGACAGCAAGGCTTACTCGTGCGGCGTACTCGTGGGAAGTCGGTGCCCGTGCGGCACCGGTCGATGGCGCCGGATTATGGGCCAGGCCCTTTGCGGCAATGCCCGCGCCCGCACCGGCTTTGCCGGCCAATTCCGAAGGCCCGCGCGGCGGTCCGCGCATGGTGCCCGGTTCGAGGGCTGCACGAGACGCCGCCTGCCGCGCCGCAAGCTGTGGACAACTTTGTGGGCAAGACGCTGGACAACCGGCCGGCGCGACGCCCGGCGCCGCGCCGGAGGGCGCTGCTGAAAAACCGGGCACCGATTTGTTGATGAGAATCAGGCACTTGCACGAAGAAGTCAGTTCCGTGACAAGGGTGACCGGCCGCAAACGCTGGAACGACGCGGCTGTGGAGTTCCCGACCCGCGCCATTGCAGGCGATCGGCGTGGCTGAGCCGCCGATCGCCGCGCCGCTGCGCGCGCCCTGGGGGGTGGCGGCGCTGCTGCTGGCCACCGCCGATGCGCTGGCCGCGCGCTTCGGCGCGGTGACGGTGCGCGGCGAGCTTTCCGGCTTCTCGCGCGCCGCCAGCGGCCACTGCTACTTCTCGCTGAAGGACGCCGACGGCGCGCCGGCGCTGCTGCGCTGCGCGATGTTCCGTCGCGCCGCTTCGTTGCTGGACTTCGCGCCCGCCGACGGCCAGCAGGTGGAGGTGCGCGGCCGGCTCGGCCTGTACGAGCCGCGCGGCGAGCTCAACCTGGTCGTCGAGAGCCTGCAGCGCCTGGGCACCGGCACGCTGTACGAGGAGTTCCTGCGCCGCCGTGCCGCGCTGCAGGCGCAGGGCCTGTTCGACGCCGCGCGCAAGCGGCCGCTGCCGCCGTACCCGCGGGCGCTGGGCGTCGTCACCTCGCTGGGCGCGGCGGCGCTGCACGACGTGCTGACCGCGCTGGCGCGCCGCGCGCCGCAGCTGCGCGTGGTGGTCTACCCGAGCCCTGTGCAGGGAGCCGAGGCGCCGGCCAGCCTGGCGCAGGCGCTGCACACGGCCGGGCTGCGCCGGGCCGCCGACGGCACCGAGCTGCTGCTGCTGGTGCGCGGCGGTGGCTCGCTCGAGGACCTGTGGGCCTTCAACGACGAACGGGTGGTGCGCGCGGTGGCCGCCAGCCCGCTGCCGGTGGTCTGCGGCGTCGGCCACGAGACCGACCTGACGCTTGCGGACCTGGCGGCCGACCTGCGCGCGCCGACGCCCACCGCGGCTGCCGAGCTGGCCGCGCCGGCGCGCGACGAACTGCTGGCCGGCCTGCAGGTGCGCGCCGACCGGCTGCGCCGCGCGGTGGAGCGCCAGCTGCACACGCGCGCGCAGCGGCTGGACGCCGCGGCGGCGCGCCTGGGCCGGCCCTCGCAGGTGCTGGCGCCGCACCTGCAGCGCCTGGCCCACCAGCAGCAGCGCCTGCAGCGCGCGCTGCACGGCCGCCACGAACGGCTGGCCGAGCCGCTGCCGCGGCTGGCGCAGCGGCTCGGCCGCGCGCTGCGCGGCGAGCTGCAGCGCCTGGCGCTGCGCCTGGACGCCGGCGCCGCGCGGCTGCAGGCGCAGGATCCGCACCGCGTGCTGCGGCGCGGCTACGCCTGGGTGGAGGCCGGCGACGGCCGGCCGGTCGTCTCGGTCGGGGCGCTGGCCCCGGGCCAGGAGGTCAGTGCGGTGTGGGCCGACGGCCGCGCACGCGTCGGGATCCTGCAGGTGCAGCGCGAGGGCAGCGCCGACCTTGCGGGCCATGAGCCCCTGCCGCCTTCATCGTGAAGGCGGCTGCCTACAATGCCCGTCATCGAGCCCCGGCGTGAACCGGACCCATCCCAACGAATGAGGAGCCTCATGGAACATACCCTGCCGCCGCTGCCGTACCCGATCGACGCGCTCGCGCCGCACTACAGCCGCGAGACGCTGGAGTACCACCACGGCAAGCACCACAACGCCTATGTCGTGAACCTCAACAACCTGCAGAAGGGCACCGAGTTCGAGAGCATGGCGCTCGAGGACATCGTGAAGAAGTCCAGCGGCGGCATCTACAACAACGCCGCGCAGATCTGGAATCACAGCTTCTTCTGGAACTGCATGAAGCCGCAGGGCGGCGGCGAGCCCGGCGGTGCGCTGGCCGCGGCGATCAAGGCCAAGTGGGGCAGCTACGCGGCCTTCAAGGAAGCCTTCGTCAAGAGCGCGGTCGGCAACTTCGGCTCGGGCTGGACCTGGCTCGTGAAGAAGCCCGACGGCACGGTGGACATCGTCAACACGGGCGCCGCCGGCACCCCGCTGACCACCGCCGACAAGGCGCTGCTGACGGTCGACGTGTGGGAACACGCCTACTACATCGACTACCGCAACCAGCGCCCGAAGTTCGTCGAGACCTTCCTCGACAAGCTGGTCAACTGGGGCTTCGCGGAGGCGAACTTCGCTTGAACCCCCTCGCGGCGGGCTACCTGAACGGCCCGCCGCGCAGACGAAACCCGGGCTGGATGCCGCGCTTGGCAAACCAGCCCTGGTTCATCTCCAGCGCATAGCGCACCGGCCGCGCCGAGCAGTGCGAGCGGTCCGAGCGCGGCTGCATCTCGGCCAGGTTGACGATGGTGCCGTCGTCGTCCAGGAAGGCGATCGACAGCGGGATCAGCGTGTTGCGCATCCAGAAGCAGCGCACGCCGGCGTCGTCGTTGACGAAGAGCATGCCTTCGTTGGCGCCCATCGTGGTGCGGAACATCATGCCGGTGGCCTGCTGCTCGGCCGTCACCGCCAGCTCGGCACGGATCAGGTGCATGCCCGCGCGCAGCTCCACGGTGGGCAGGCGCGGCTGCGGGCCTTCCTGGGCCTGCGCTGCCGGCAGCGCCGCCAGCAGCGCCAGCAAGGCGGCAGCGGTCTGGACAATGAGGCGCTTGATGCAGATCATGGGGGCTCGGGACTCGCGGTCCTAGATTATCGGCGCCGCGTGCGACCCGACGAACGACGCCGGGTTCCTGCCCCCTGCCGATGACCGCCGCCACC
>CAZUPH010000200.1:0-7139 GCA_964621995.1 uncultured Rubrivivax sp.
GCACCTGGAGACGAACCCGGGCAACGCACGCGCGCTGGTGCAGCGCCACGGCGAGCGCGACCTCTGGGTCAATCCGCCGCCGATTCCGCTGGCCACCGCCGAGATGGACCATGTGTTCGACCTGCCGTATGCGCGCTCGCCGCATCCGGCGTACGCGGACGCCACCGGCGGCCACGACGGGCCGACCAAGATCCCGGCCTGGGAGATGATCCGCTTCAGCGTGAACATCATGCGCGGCTGCTTCGGCGGCTGCACCTTCTGCTCGATCACCGAGCACGAGGGCCGCATCATCCAGAGCCGCAGCGAGGACTCCATCGTGCGCGAGATCGAGGAGATCCGCGACAAGGTCCCCGGCTTCACCGGCGTGATCAGCGACCTCGGCGGGCCCACTGCCAACATGTGGCGCATCGGCTGCAAGAGCCGCGAGATCGAGGCCGCCTGCCGCAAGCCGAGCTGCGTCTACCCGGGCATCTGCCCGAACCTGAATACCGACCACGGGCCGCTGATCAGGCTGTACCGCCGTGCGCGCGCGCTGCGCGGCGTCAAGAAGATCCTCATCGGCAGCGGGCTGCGCTACGACCTCGCGGTGCAGAGCCCGGAGTACGTGAAGGAGCTCGTCACGCACCATGTCGGCGGCTACCTGAAGATCGCGCCGGAGCACACCGAGGGCGGGCCGCTGGCCAAGATGATGAAGCCCGGCATCGGCACCTACGACCGCTTCAAGAAGCTGTTCGACGAGGCCAGCGCCGCGGCGGGCAAGAAGCAGTACCTGATCCCGTACTTCATCGCCGCGCACCCGGGCACCAGCGACGAGGACATGATGAACCTGGCGCTGTGGCTCAAGCGCAATGGCTTCAAGGCCGACCAGGTGCAGACCTTCTACCCGAGCCCGATGGCCACCGCGACCGCGATGTACCACACAGGGCTCAACCCGCTGGCCGGCATCCACCGCGACGCGGCGCGCAGCGAGAAGGTGGACATCGTGCGTGGCGAGCGCCGGCGCCGGCTGCACAAGGCCTTCCTGCGCTGGCACGATCCGGCCAACTGGCCGCTGCTGCGCGAGGCGCTCAAGGACCTGGGCCGTGCCGACCTGATCGGCAACGGCAAGCACCACCTGATCCCGGCCTGGCAGCCCGCCACCGACGGCGGCTATGCCAGCGCGCGGCGCAAGAACAGCACGCCGCCCGCCGCGCGTGCCGCCCAGCCGGCGACGCCCGCCAAGGGCCGCCTGCTCACCCAGCACACCGGGCTGCCGCCGCGCGACACCGGTGCCGCGCCGGGGTCGCCTGCGCGACCCGCCCGGCCCGCCCGCCCGGCCCGTCCCGGCGGCGTGCGCAAGCGCCCCCCGGGTTGAGGGGGGGCGGGGCCGCACCGCGCGGCTTCACCGTGGTGCCGCCCAGGGCGGCGTGCTAGCTTCGCAACATCCGCTCACCATGTTCGCGAGGAGACCCATGACATCCGGATTCTTCGGCCGCCTGCTCGGCGCCGCCGTGCTGGCCGGCGCCGCCTTGGGCGCCCAGGCCAACGCCAGCTACACCAGCCTGACCGTCTTCGGCGACAGCCTCAGCGACACCGGCAACATCTTCCTCGCCACCGGGGGCGCGGTGCCGCAGCCGCCGTACTACCAGGGCCGCTTCTCCGACGGCCCGGTCTGGATCGACGTGCTGGCGCAGGGACTGGGCCAGCCGATGGGGGCCGTGCCCTCGCTGGCCGGGGGCAGCAACTACGCCTTCGGCGGCGCGCGCAGCGGCATCGGCGGCTTCCCGCCGGGCACGCTGGCGCAGATCGGCGGCCTGTGGGCCCCCGCCACGCCGGCGGCCGACCCGACCGGGCTGTACGTGCTGGTCGTCGGCGGCAACAACATGCGCGACGCGCGCACCGCCTATCCCGGCAACAGCGCGGCCGAGGCCGCCGGCCGCCAGGCCGTGGCCAACCAGACCGCCGTGGACATCATCTCCGGCCTGGGCCTGCTGGCCAGCAAGGGCGCACGCAACGTGCTGATCGCCAACCTGCCGGACCTCGGCAATACGCCGGAGGCCGCGGCACTGGGCGTCGTGGCCGCGTCCAGCGACGCCAGCGCGCGCTTCAATGCACTGCTGCCGGTGGTGCTGGGCGCAGGCATGCAGACCTTCGGCCTGAACATGAGCTTCCTGGACATGGCCGGTGCGGCAGCCGCGATCATCGCGGACGCCACCACCAACGGCGGCGCCGTGTACGGCATCACCAACGTCACGATGCCCTGCGGCCCGTTCCCGGGCTCGATCGGCGACTCGTGCGCGGTGTCGCTGTTCTCCGACGCGCTGCACCCGTCGGCGCGCGCGCACCAGATCCTCGGCCAGCAGGCGCTGCTGGCGGTGGGCGTGATCCCCGAGCCGGCGACCGCGCTGCTGATGCTGGCCGGCGTGGCCGGCCTGCTGACGGCGCGCCGCCGGCGCGCCTGACAAGCCGCTAGAGACCCGCGACCTTCCCGTCGTCCCGCTAGACGCCGGCCTCGGCCAGCGCGCCTTCCAGCGCGGCCAGGTCGGCTTCTTCGTTGTAGGCCTGCACCGAGACGCGCACGAAGGCCTGCCCGCCGTGGCGGGTGATGGGCACCTCGATGCGGTGCTGCTCGAACAGGCGCCGGCGCAGCCCCTCGGCGGCCTCGGGCGCCGGCGGGAGGCGCACCGGGATGGCGACCATCTGCGCGAAGTCCTGCGCATAGCCCGCGTTGCGGCCGATCGCGGCCAGGCCATTGCGCGCCAGCACGCGGCGCTGCAGGTCCGTCGCCATCGCGTGGCAGCGCTCGCGCAGCGCCGGCCAGCCGTGCCGGCGCTGGAAGGCTATCGCCGCCGGCACCGCCAGGAAGGCCGCGATGTCGCGCGTGCCCTGCCACTGCAGCCGCCGCTCCAGCAGCGTGCGGCCGGTGTAGGCGTCGAAGCCGGTGTGGCCGCCGCCTTCGCCTTCGGCCAGGTAGCCCCAGCTCACGACGCTGGCGTTCAGCTGCGCCTGCCGCTCGGGCCGCGCATGCAGGAAGGCCGCGCCCTTGGGTGCGCACAGCCACTTGTGGCAGTTGCCGGTGTAGAAGTCGGCACCGACGGCGGCCAGGTCCAGCGCCAGCTGCCCCGGCGCATGGGCACCGTCGATCAGCGTCGCCAGCCCGCGCTGGCGCGCCTTCGTGCACAGCTCGGCCACCGGGAAGACGAGCGCCGTCGTCGACGAGACATGGCTCGCGAAGATCAGCCTCGTGCGCGGCGTGGCCGCGGCGAGCAGCCGGTCGGCCCAGCCGGCGGCGTCGAAGGGCAGCGGGATTGACACGCGCCGGTAGCTCGCGCCGCGCTGACGGCAGAAGTGCTGCCAGGCGGCGTCGCAGGCCCCGTATTCGTGGTCGCCCGCCAGTACCTCGTCGCCGGGGCGCAGGTCCAGCGACTGCGCCACCACGTTGACCCCCTGCGTCGCATTGGTCACGAAGACCCGGTCGTCGGCCCCGGTGCCCAGGTAGCCGGCTAGCGCGGTGCGCGCCTCGCGCAGCAGTGCCGCCGAACGGCGGCCGAGAAACTCCACCGGGTTGCGCTCCAGTTCGCGCTGCCAGCCCTGGTAGGCGTCGAACACCTCGCGCGGGCAGGCGCCGAAGGAGCCGTGGTTGAGGAAGGCCAGCCCGGGCTCGAGCAGGAAGGCGTCGCGCAGCGGTTCGTTCATGCCCGCGATCTTCGCAGCGTGCGGTGGGTGAAATGCGGCCTGTGCACTGCGTCACGTTGCGGCTGTCGGAAGCCGTCCGACACGCGGCGCCTCCACGATCCGACGGAAGGCATGGGCCTGCGCCCGCAGCGCGCCCGCGCGGCCTGGCCTATCTTGGAGCCATCAACATCCCGAACGAGCCTTCGCGATGGACACCATCAGCCCCCCGCTCGCCGACCCCGGCTTCGAACTGCGCTTCGAATCGCTGTTCAATGCCGGCCGTGCGTATGCCTTCCCGTGCGACGAACGCGGCCGCGTCGAGCTCGACGCGCTGAGCGAGCCTGCGCGCCGCAACTACTTCTACGCGCGCGCCGTGGTCGGCCGCGAGTTCGCCACGCCCGCCGTCGTCTGCCGCCAACACGGCACCGCCGCCCGCGCCGCGGGCTGACCATGCCGGCAGGGCCGGCGGCAGTCTTCTCCTGCTTCTCGACGGCATCGCCAGCGTCCTCGACGACGTGGAGCTGCTCGGCACGTTGGCGGCGAAGAAGACCGCCGGCGTGCGGGGCGACACCCTCTCGCGCAACGCGCAGCAGGTCTTGGGCGTACGCGCCGACCGCGAACTGCCGGTGGTGTGGGCGGTGGTGGCCAAGGGCTCGCTGCTCGACAAGGCCATCCTGGTGCCGGCGGCGCTGGCCATCGGCGCCTTCCTGCCCTGGCTCGCGAACGGCCCCGGCGACCCTGCCGCTCAGCGCGCCGGCTCGATGCCCAGCAGTTCCACCTCGAACTGCAGCACCGCATTCGGCGGGATGACGTCGCGCGCGCCGCGTTCGCCGTAGGCGATGTCGCTCGGGCAGGTCAGCTTGGCGCGGCTGCCCACGGGCATGCGCTGCAGGCCCTCGGTCCAGCAGCGGATGACGCGGTTCAGCGGAAAGCTGGCCGGCTGGCCGCGTGCATAGGAGCTGTCGAATTCGCGCCCGTCCGGGAAGCTGCCGCGGTAATGCACCCGCACGGTGTCGGTGGCGGCGGGCGCGGGGCCCTTGCCGGCCTTGAGCATGCGGAAGACGAGCCCGGTCTCGCTGACCACGGCGCCGGGTTCGGCGGCGGCGCGCTTGAGCGATTCCGGCAGCGGCGCGCTCGCGGCGGCCGGCGCGGCGGTCTGGGCCCCTGCGCCGGCACAGGCCAGGAGTGCCGCGGCCGCGAGGCGGCGGGGCAGGGCGGCGCGGCGCGGGTTGTGGCGAAAGAGCAGGGCGATGGTCGACAAGATGGCGGCATTCGGCAGGGTCGAAGCCGCGATCATCGCAGGCCCGCCGCCGCCCGGCAGCTTGTCAGTGCTCGCCGAAGGTCGCGGCGAACCAGTGCTCGATCAGCCGCTGCTCGTAGCCCAGCGCGCCGCCGTAACGCGGGCTGCCGCGCATCTCGAAGCGGTAGGCGGGATCGCTGATGCGCTGCTCGCCGGACTTCAGCACGCCGCTGGCGTCGCGCAGTTCGTAGCGCAGCGTCATGCGCGGCCAGTCCGCGCCGCCACGCAGCACGCGCAACTCGGTGCCGCGGTACGGCCGCGCCTCGCCGGCGAGGTCCACGTCCAGCACGTCCACGTGCAGCGTCTGCCCATCGGGCAGCTGGCCGGCGAGGCGCCGGAAATGCCCTTCCAGCACCTGCAGATGGTTTTCGCGGTCGGCGCTGGCGAAGCCGATGTCGCTGTAGCTCGCCGGTTCGACGAAGCGGACTTCCACGGCGCCGGCCGCGTGGGCCGGCGCCGCGGCCAGCAGCGCCAGCGCGGCGGCGGTGGCGAGGGTGCGGATGGTGTGCATGCGGGACCTCCTGTGCCGTTGCGGCGGCGCACGGCCTGTCGCGCTGCCGCCCAACCGGGTAGGAGCATCTTGCGCCAGCGCGAGTTCCCAAGATGTAACAGGCGTTGTCAGGCCGCCCGGCGCGGCGCGGGCCTCAGTGGCCCCAGCTGTCCTTGAGCGTCGTGATGCGGTTGAAGACCGGCGCGTCGGCCCGGTGGTCCACGCGGTCGGCGACGAAATAGCCGTGGCGCTCGAACTGCACACGCGACTCGCGCGCGGTGCCGGCGAGCGAGGGTTCGAGCCAGCCCTGCACGACGAGCTTGCTGCGCGGGTTGAGCACGTCGCGGAAGTCGCGCCCGCCGGCGTCGGGCTGCGGCTCGGTGAACAGGCGGTCGTACAGGTTCACGGTGGCCGGCAGCGCATCGTGCACGCCGACCCAGGTGATGGTGCCCTTCACCTTCACGGCGTCGGCGCCCGGCGTGCCGCTCCTCGTGTCCGGCACCACGCGCGCCAGCACCGCGCTGACGCGGCCCTCGGCGTCCTTCTCGCAGCCGGTGCACTCGACGACCAGCCCGTACTTGAGGCGCACCTTGTTGCCCGGGAACAGCCGGAAGAAGCCCTTGGGCGGCTGCTCGGCGAAGTCGTCGCGCTCGATCCAGACCTCGCGCGCGAGGCCGAAGCGCCGGGTGCCGAGCTCGGGCCGCTGCGGGTGCGCCGGCGCCTCGCAGGGCTCGACATGGGCCTCGCTGCCGTAGACCTCGGCCCAGTTGGTCAGCACCAGCTTCACCGGGTCCAGCACCGCCATCGCGCGCGGAGCCTGGCCCTCGAGGTCGGCGCGCAGGCACTGGTCGAGCACGGCGTACTCGAGCCAGATGTTGGTCTTGCTCGCGCCGGTGCCGTCGGCCATCGCGCGGATCGCCGCCGGCGTGTAGCCGCGCCGGCGCATGCCGAAGACGGTGGGCATGCGCGGGTCGTCCCAGCCCTGGACGATGCCTTCCTCGACCAGCGCGCGCAGCTTGCGCTTGCTGGTGACGACGTAGCTCAGGTTCAGGCGGCCGAACTCGTACTGCTTCGGCAGCGGGCGCGCAAGCAGGCCCAGGTCGGCCAGGTGCTCGAGCAGCCAGTCGTAGAACGGGCGCTGGTCCTCGAACTCCAGCGTGCAGATGCTGTGCGTGATGCGTTCCAGCGCGTCCTCGATCGGGTGCGCGTAGGTGTACATCGGGTAGATGCACCAGCGGTCGCCCGTGTTGTGGTGTGTCGCGCGCTTGATGCGGTACAGCGTCGGGTCGCGCAGGTTGATGTTGGGCGAGGCCATGTCGATCTTCGCGCGCAGCACCATCGCGCCGTCGGGGTGCAGGCCGTCGCGCATCTCGCGCAGCCGCGCCAGGTTCTGCTCGGGCGTGCGGCCGCGGAAGGGGCTCGCGGTGCCCGGCGTCGTGAAGTCGCCGCGGCTGGCGCGCATCTGCTCGGCGCTCTGCTCGTCCACGTAGGCCAGCCCGGCCTGCACCAGGGCCTCGGCGGCGCGGTACATGAAGTCGAAGTAGTCGCTGGCGTAGTACAGGTGGCTGGTGCCGCCGGCGTTCCAGTCGAAGCCGAGCCAGCGCACGGCCTCGACGATGGCGTCCACGTACTCCTGCTCCTCCTTCTCGGGGTTGGTGTCGTCGAAGCGCAGGTGGCAGGCGCCGCCGTAGTCGC
>CAZUPH010000201.1:0-7102 GCA_964621995.1 uncultured Rubrivivax sp.
CGCCGCCGGCCGCGCCGCCCGTCCGTCCCGCCGGGCGCAAGGCGCGCGCCAAGGCGCCGGCCGGCCCGGCCAAGCTCTTCGTGCTGGACACCAACGTGCTGATGCACGACCCGACCAGCCTGTTCCGCTTCGAGGAGCACGACGTCTTCCTGCCGATGATCACGCTGGAGGAGCTGGACAACCACAAGAAGGGCATGAGCGAGGTCGCGCGCAATGCACGCCAGGTCAGCCGCGAGCTCGACGCGCTGGCCTCGTTCACGCAGCACGACGGCACGGTGGACGCCAAGGCCGGCATCCCGCTGGCCAAGACCGGCCACCGCGAGGCCGGCGGCACGCTGTACTTCCAGACCACGCTGCTGGACGTGAAGCTGCCCGACGGCCTGCCGCAGGGCAAGGCCGACAACCAGATCCTCGGCGTGGTGCAGGGCCTGCGCGAGCAGCACCCCGGGCGCGAGGTGGTGCTGGTGTCCAAGGACATCAACATGCGCGTGAAGGCGCGTGCGCTGGGCCTGCCGGCCGAGGACTACTTCAACGACAAGACGCTGGAGGACGGCGACCTGCTGTACACCGGCGTGCTGCCGCTGCCGGCCGACTTCTGGGAACGCCACGGCAAGACCATGGAGAGCTGGCAGCAGGGCGGCCACACCTACTACCGCATCAGCGGGCCGCTGGTGCCGGCGCTGCTGATCAACCAGTTCGTCTACCTCGAGATACCCGGCGCCGCGCCGCTGTATGCACGCGTGACCGAGATCACCGGCAAGACCGCGGTGCTGAAGACGCTGCGCGACTACACGCACGGCAAGAATGCCGTCTGGGGCGTGACCGCGCGCAACCGCGAGCAGAACTTCGCGCTGAACCTGCTGATGGACCCGGAGTGCGACTTCATCACGCTCACCGGCACCGCGGGCACCGGCAAGACGCTGCTGACGCTGGCCGCCGGCCTGTCCCAGGTGCTGGACGAGCGCCGCTACACCGAGATCATCGTCACCCGCGTCACGGTGCCGGTGGGCGACGACATCGGCTTCCTGCCCGGCAACGAGGAAGAGAAGATGGGCCCCTGGATGGGCGCGCTGGACGACAACCTGGAGGTGCTGGCGCGCAGCGACGGCAGCGCCGGCGAATGGGGCCGCGCCGCGACCAACGACCTGGTGCGCAGCAAGATCAAGATCAAGAGCATGAACTTCATGCGCGGGCGCACCTTCCTGAACAAGTTCGTGCTCATCGACGAGGCGCAGAACCTGACGCCCAAGCAGATGAAGACGCTGATCACGCGCGCCGGGCCGGGCACCAAGATCGTCTGCCTGGGCAACCTGGCGCAGATCGACACGCCCTACCTCACCGAGGGTTCCAGCGGTCTGACCTACGCGGTGGACCGCTTCAAGGGCTGGCCGCACGGCGGCCACCTGACGCTGGCGCGCGGCGAACGCTCGCGGCTGGCGGACTTCGCCAGCGAGGTGCTGTAGCCCGCCGTGCGGGTGGGGGGCCGCCCTTCGCCAGCCGTGCAAGCCCTTCCGGGCTTGCACGCGCGGGCTCAGGTCCAGCGCCTGAGCGCGACGACGGCGTTGAGCCCGCCGAAGGCGAAGGAATTCGACAGCGCGGCGGCCACGCGCTGCTCTCGGGCGACGTTGGGCACCACGTCGAGGTCGCACTCGGGGTCGGGGCCGAGGTGGTTGATGGTCGGCGGCACGATGCCGTGGCGCAGCGCCCCGACCACGGCCACCAGCTCCAGCGCGCCGCCGGCGCCGAGCGCGTGGCCGTGCATGGACTTGGTGGACGACACCGCCAGGCGCGCCGCGTGCTCGCCGAAGACGGCCTTGATCGCCTTCGTCTCGGTCGGGTCGTTGGCCGCCGTGCCGGTGCCGTGGGCGTTGATGTAGCCGATCTCGTCGGCCGCGAGGCCCGCGCTGCGCAGCGCGCCGCGCATCGCGCGCGCGGCGCCGCCGGCGTCGGGCATCACGATGTCGGCGGCGTCGGCAGTCATGCCGGCGCCGGCCAGCTCGGCCAGGATCACGGCGCCACGCGCCTGCGCATGCTGCAGCGTCTCGAGCACGAAGACGCCGGCGCCTTCGCCCAGCACCAGTCCGCGGCGGCCGCGGCTGAACGGGCGGCAGGTGTCGTCAGCCAGCACGCGCATGGCCTCCCAGGCCTTGACCGTGCCCACCGTGATGCAGGCCTCGGCGCCGCCGGCCAGGGCCACGTCGGCCTCGCCGCTGCGCAGCAGTGCCAGCGCCTGGGCCAGCGCGTGGTTGGACGAGGCGCAGGCGCTGGCCACCGCGAAGGCCGGGCCGCGCAGGCCGAATTCGAGCGAGATCTGCGAGGCCGGCGCGTTGGGCATCACGCGCACGATGGCCATCGGGTGCACACGCGGATTCTTCTCGCCGTACAGCCGCATCGCCATCTGGTCCTGCGTCTGCGCGCCGCCGATGCCGGTGCCGATGACGACCGCGCTGCGCTCGGCGAGCTCACCGTCGAAGTGCAGCCCCGACTGCGCGACGGCCTCGCGCGCGGCGACCAGCGCGTACTGCGACACCGGGTCCAGCAGCACGAGCCGCTTGTCGTCGAAGTGGGCCAGCGGGTTCCAGTCCTTGAGCTGCGCGGCGATGGTCGTGCGCAGGTCGTGGCCGGCCAGTCCGACCAGCGGGCCGATGCCGGGCGCGCCGGCGCACATCGCCTGCCAGGTGGCGGTCGCGCTCAGCCCGATCGGGCTGACGCAGCCCATGCCGGTGATGACGACGCGCTGCATCGCCGCAGGCGGCACTCAGGTGGTGGCGGTGGCCGCCTTCGCCGCGACCAGGCGCTCGACGCCGGCGACGAGGTCGCGCACGGTGCCGGCCGAATACTGGTCGTCGCGCTCGGGCACCTGGATGTCGAAGCGGTCCTCGATCTCGAACAGCACCTGCACCGCGTCCAGCGAGTGCACGTCCAGGTCCTTGAGCGTGGAGTCGAGCGTGATCCGCTCGCGCTCGATCGAGCAGGTCTTGGCAATGATGTCGATGATGATCTGTTCGGTATCGCTCATGGGGGCCCGGCACGCGCCCGCAACGACCGCCGCGCGGCCGCTCGTCGCTAAAGGCCCATTATCGCCGGGGTCGGGCCCCACCGGGACGGCCTGGCGCTAGGGTGACACCCCAATTCGCGCCGGGTCCGGGCGCCCGGGGCTGCGTCCGGCCGCCGTCGAGCCCCCTTCGACCGGCAGTGCGCGCGCCGGTCCGGAAACCACCGTTCGCGCCGAGCCTGTCGAAGCGCCCGTGGTCCTCGGGGCTTCGACAGGCCCGTCCTGAGCTTGCCGAAGGGCTCAGCCCGAACGGACTTCCGAGCCGTGGGAGCCGACTCCGCGTCAGGCCGCCCCGACCAGCTCCTTGATCTGCTGCAGCGCGCTCGGGTCCTCGATCGTCGTCAGGTCGCCCGGGTCGCGGTGCTCGCAGACGGCCTGGATGGCGCGGCGCAGCAGCTTGCCCGAACGGGTCTTGGGCAGCACGGTCACGAAGCGCACGCGGCTGGGGCGCGCGACGGCGCCGAGCTGGCCGTCGACGAGCTTCATGATCTCGCCTTCCAGCTTCAGCGCCGCCTCCGGCGTGGCGGCGCGGGACGGGTCCTTCAGCACCGCGAAGGCCATCGCGACCTGGCCCTTGAGCTGGTCGGCGACGCCGACCACCGCCACCTCGGCCACGCTGGGATGGCTGGCGATGCTCTCCTCGATCTCGCGCGTGCCCAGCCGGTGGCCGGCGACGTTGATCACGTCGTCGGTGCGGCCGAGGATGAAGAAGTAGCCGTCCTCGTCGCGGATGCCCCAGTCGAAGGTGCTGTAGACCAGGCGGCCCGGCACGCTCTTCCAGTAGGTGTTGACGAAGCGCTCGTCGTCGCGCCACACCGTCTGCATGAAGCCCGGCGGCAGCGGGCCCTCGATGACGACCACGCCCTTCTGGTTGGCCCCGGTGAGGTCCTGCCCGGTCTGCTCGTCCACCAGCTTGACGTCGTAGCCGTACATCGGCACGCCGGGGCTGCCGAACTTGCTGGGCCGCGGCTCGACGCCGTTGGCCACGGTCAGGATCGGCCAGCCGCTCTCGGTCTGCCAGTAGTTGTCGATGACGGGCACGCCCAGCGCGTCGGCGATCCAGCGCCCGGTGGGCTCGTCCAGCGGCTCACCGGCCAGGAACAGCGCGCGCAGCGACGAGAGGTCGTGCTTCTTCAGCGCCGCCGGGTCCTGCTTCTTCAGCACGCGCACGGCGGTCGGCGCCGAGAACATCGCGGTGACCCGGTATTTCTCGACCAGGCTCCACCAGATGGCGGCGTCGGGGCGGATCGGCAGGCCCTCGTAGAGGATGGTCGCCATGCCGGCGATCAGCGGGCCGTAGACGATGTAGCTGTGGCCGACGACCCAGCCGATGTCGCTGGTGCTGAAATAGGTCTCGCCGGGCCGGCCCATGAAGATGTGCTTCATGCTCGCCGCCAGCGCCACCGCGTAGCCGCCGGTGTCGCGCTGCACCCCCTTGGGCCGGCCGGTGGTGCCGCTGGTGTAGAGCGTGTAGCTCGGGTGCGTGCTCTCGAGCCAGGTGCAGGGCACCTGCGCCGCGAGGTGGCGCTCGCGCAGCGCGGCGTAGTCCTCGTCGCGGCCGGCGACGCGCTCGAAGGGCACGAGGCCGCGGTCCACCATCAGCACGCGGGCCGGCTTGTGCCTGGCCAGGCGCAGCGCCTCGTCGAGCAGCGGCTTGTAGGGCACGACCTTGCCGCCGCGGCTGCCGGCGTCTGCGCTGACCACCACCACCGGCTCGGCGTCCTCGATGCGGCTCGCCAGGCTGTGGCTGGCGAAGCCGCCGAAGACCACCGAGTGGATGGCGCCGATGCGCGCGCAGGCCAGCATGGCGAATACGGCCTCGGGGATCATCGGCATGTACACCAGCACGCGGTCGCCGGCCTTCACGCCCATCTCCAGCAGCATCGCCGCGGTGCGCTGCACCTCGGCCTGCAGTTCGGCGAAGCTGTACACGCGCTCCTGCCCGACCTCGGTGGAGACCCAGATCAGCGCACGGTCCTCCGGCCGCGCCGCGGCGTGGCGGTCGACCGCGTTGTGGCACAGGTTGGTCGTGCCGCCGACGAACCAGCGCGTGAACGGCGGCCGGCCGTGGTCGCAGACCTGCCTGAACGGCGTGCCCCAGTCGATCAGCGCCGCCTGCTCGGACCAGAAGCCGTCGCGGTCGGCGAGCGAGCGGCGGTGGAAGTCGGCGTAGCTCTCGGGGTTCGGCATCTCGGTCTCCTGCATCGTTCGGGTTCGGCCCGCCCGCGAATGTCGTCTCAGCCCACGGGCGCCTGCTTGACCAGCGTCAGCACCTCCTTGAATCGCGGGTGCCGGCAGTGGTGCAGCCACTCGAAGAACACCATCTCGGCGCTGACGACGCTGGCCCCGGCGTCGCGCAGGCGCTGCATCGCCAGCGCGTGGTCCGACGCCCGGCGTGAACCGCAGGCCGGCGCCACCACCCACACCGCCTGCCCGGCCCGGCGCAGCCCCAGCGCCGTCTGCAGCAGGCACACATGCGCCTCGCAGCCGGCGATCACCACGTCCGGCCGCTCGCCCTGGCGCGCCAGCAGCGCGGGCAGGCCGTCCTCGCAGGCGTCGAAGTGCATTTTGGCCAGCGTGCTTGCGCAGCGCTGACGCAGCGCGTCCACGTTCGGCCCCAGGCCCGCGGGGTTCTGCTCGGTGCCGAGCACCGGCACGTCGAGCAGCCGCGCCGCGTCGGCCAGCCGCAGCGCCTCGGCCAGCACCTGCTCGCCCTGGTGGATGGCCGGCAGCAGGCGCGCCTGGTAGTCCACCAGCACGAGCACCGAACGCTCGGCGCGCAGCGCCGCGGCCGGGGCCATCGCCCGCTCAGAGGCGCACGACAATCCGCCCGCGCACGGCGCCGGCCATCAGGCGGCCGGCGGCGGCCACCGCGTCGTCCAGTGCCACCTCGCTGGTCATCGTCTCCAGCAGCGCCGGGTCCAGCTCGGCGGCCAGCCGCGCCCAGGCCTGCTCGCGCAGCACCCGCGGCGCCATCACGCTGTCCACCCCGGCCAGCGTAACGCCGCGCAGGATGAAGGGCGCCACGGTGCCCGGCAGGTCCATGCCGGCGGCCAGGCCGCAGGCGGCGACCGTGCCGCCGTAGCGGGTCTGCGCCAGCGCATTGACCAGCGTGTGGCTGCCCACCGCGTCCACCACGGCAGCCCAGCGCTCCTTCTGCAGCGGCTTGCCGGGCGCGGCGAGTTCGGCGCGGTCCATCACCGCGGCCGCGCCCAGCTGCTGCAGGTAGCCGGCCTCGGCCGCCTTGCCGGTGGCCGCGACGACGCGAAAGCCCCGCTTCGCGAGCAGCGCGATGGCCACCGACCCCACGCCGCCGGTGGCGCCGGTGACCAGCACCTCGCCGTCGCCCCGCTGCACGCCGTGGCGCTCCAGCGCCATCACGCACAGCATGGCGGTGTAGCCGGCGGTGCCGATGGCCATCGCCTGGCGCGCCGTGAAGGCGGCCGGCAGCTTCACGAGCCAGTCGCCCTTCAGCCGTGCGCGCTGCGCCAGGCAGCCCCAGTGCGTCTCGCCCACGCCCCAGCCGTTGTGCACGAAGCGGTCGCCGGGCTGCCAGGCGGGGTGGCGGCTGGCCAGCACCGTGCCGGCGCCGTCGATGCCCGGCACCATCGGCCACGTGCGCACGACCGGCGCCTTGTTCGTCAGCGCGAGGCCGTCCTTGTAGTTGAGGGTCGAGTACTCCGGGGCCACCAGCACGTCGGCGTCGGGCAGGCGGGACTCGTCGAGTTCGGTGACCGACGCCCGGAATCCGGCGTCGTCCTTCTCCAGCAGCAGGGCCTTGAACATGATCCTCGGGGCTTCGGTGGTGGGTGGGCGGTCCGATGCTGCCTGCCGCGGCGCGTCTCGGCAAGGCGACAGTCCCGCAGGCCATGCGGCCGGCCGGGTTTGACACCCCGGGTGCCGCTGCCTAAGCTGCCCGCCGCGATGCCCCTCGAGGTCCTGCCCCGCCCCAGCACCCGCCGGCCGTTCGCGGCCGCCGCGGCCGCCGCGGCCCTGGCCCTGGCCCTGCTGGCCGCCGGCTGCGGCGGCACGGCGCCGCGGGCCCCG
>CAZUPH010000202.1:0-7097 GCA_964621995.1 uncultured Rubrivivax sp.
GCGTGGGGACGCGACGAGGCGCCGGCGGCGGTGTCCTGCACGCCGGCGATGTTGACACGCCGCGCGGCGCGCTCAGCGCGCGTCGGCGCCGCCGGGCCGCACGCGCCGCGAGCCGCCGGCGCGGCGGTCGGCGCGCACGTCCTGCACCCGCACGGCATTCAGCCGCCCGGCCTGCAGCGTCAGGCGCGCCAGCGCCTCGTCCAGTGCCTGCTGCAGCGGCGCGTCCAGCGCGGACACGAGCTCGGCATTGATCGCCGCCACCTGCGGGAAGACCTCGTCGAAGAGGCCCCGGCCCGCGGCCGTCAGCGCCACGCGGGCGCGCCGGTGGTCGCCGGGCTGCGGCACGCGCTCCACCAGCCCCTTGGCCGCCAGCGTGCCGATGGCGCGGCTGGTGCGCGGGCGGTCCAGGTGCGCCTCGTCGGCCAGCGCAGAGGGCGACAGCGCCCCGCGCGCGGCCAGCAGCGCGAGCAGCCGCCACTCGCGCCGCGCGATGCCGTAGCGCCCCTCCAGCAGCCGCACCACCGGTGCGCCGCCCAGCGCGAACAGGCGCAGCAGCCGGTAGTTCAGCAGCTCGTCCAGCGTGGCCGGATTCAGCAGGCTCAGGGTGAACCCCCGGTACGGTTGATTTCAACAACTGTAGGACGTGGCCGCAGACTGCGTCCACCGCGCTTGCCCTGGCACCGCGGTCCCGACACCGAAGAAGACCCCCGAAGGAGACACCATGCCCGGACTGCGCTTCCTCAAGCCCCTGCTCGCCGCGGCGCTGGCCGCCTGCGCGACCCTGTCCGCGCAGGCGCAGGGCGCCGGCGTCGTGCGCATCGTCGTCGGCTACCCGGCCGGTGCCACCAGCGACACGCTGACCCGCATCGTGGCCGAGCACATGGCCGGCACGCTGAAGCAGACCGTGATCGTCGAGAACAAGCCCGGCGCCGGCGGGCGCATCGGCAACGAGCTCGTCAAGGCCGCCGCGCCGGACGGCCTGACGCTGCTGATGACGCCGATCGCCACGATGGGCATCTTCCCGCACAGCTATGCCGGCCAGCTGCGCTACGACCCCTTCGCCGACTTCGCGCCGGTGGCGCACCTGGCGGACTTCCAGGTCGGCCTGGGCATCGCGCCCACGGTGCCGGCCAAGACGCTGGCCGAGTACGTGGCCTGGGTCAGGAGCGACCCGAAGAAGAACGGCTTCTACGGCTCGGCCGCGCCGGGCAGCATCCCGCACTTCTTCGGCGTCATGTTCGGCCGCGCTGCGGGGCTGGAGATGACGCATGTGCCGTACAAGGGCACGGCGCCGGCGATGCAGGCGCTGGCGGGCAGCGAGATCTCGGCGCTGTCCACCGTGGCGGCGGACATCCGCGCGCTGGTGCAGGCCGACCGCGCGCGGCTGCTGGCGGTGGCCGGCGACCAGCGCGACCCGGCCTTCCCCGACGTGCCGACCTTCCGCGAGCTGGGTTTCGACCTCGTGGCCAAGCCCTGGTATGCGCTGTTCGCGCCGGCCGGCACGCCGCCGGCGGCGGTGGACCGGCTGGCCCGCGCGGCGATGGCCGCGGTGCAGGACCCGGCGGTCAAGAAGCGGCTGCAGGACATGGGCGTGGAGCCCACCGGCTACGGCCCCGACCGCCTGGGCAGCATCCTGCGCGCCGACCATGCACGCTGGGGCGAGGTCATCCGCGCCTCCGGCTTCAAGCCCGAGCAGTGACGGCGACACGCGTGGTGCCTGCGCCGTGAACGTGCTCTTCGTGATGGCCGACCAGCTGCGCTGGGACCACCTGGGCTGCGCCGGCCACCCCTACCTGAAGACGCCGAACCTGGACGCGCTGGCCGCGCGCGGCGTGCGCTTCACGAATGCGTTCGCCAACAGCGGCGTCTGCGGCCCCAGCCGCATGAGCTACTACACGGGCCGCTATCCCATCAGCCACGGCGCCACCTGGAACCGCGTGCCGCTGTCGGTGGGCGAGGTCACGCTGGGCGAGATGCTGCGCGACGCCGGGCACCGCCTGGCGCTGGCCGGCAAGACCCACGTGATGCCCGACCGCGCGGGCCTGGCGCGGCTGGGCCTGGAAGGCGGGCACGAACTGGCCACGCTGCTCGAGCGCGGCGGCTTCGAGGAGATCGACCGCTACGACGGCCACCATGCGCCGGGGGCGGAGAGCGGCTACCCGGCCTTCCTGAACGCGATGGGCTATGCGGGCGACGACCCCTGGACCGACCACGTGATCGCCGGCATCGGCCCCGACGGCGAGGTGAAGAGCGGCTGGCACATGCGCAACTGCCACCTGCCGGCACGCGTGCAGGAGGCGCACTCCGAGACCGCGTACATGACCGACCAGGCGATCGACTTCGTCGCGCGCATGGGCGGCCGGCCCTGGGTGCTGCACCTGAGCTACGTGAAGCCGCACTGGCCCTACATGGCGCCGGCGCCCTACCACGCGATGTACACGGCGGCGCAATGCCTGCCGGTCGTGCGCAGCGCGGCCGAGCGCGTGGACGAGCACCCGGTCGTGGCCGCCTACCGGCAGCACGAGGAGAGCCTGAGCTTCCAGCGCGACGACTGCATCCGCACCGTGCGCCCGGCCTACCAGGGGCTGATCACGCAGCTGGACCACCACCTGGGCCGCCTGTTCGACGCGCTGGCCGCGCGCGGCGTGCTGGACGACACGCTCATCGTCTTCTGCGCCGACCATGGCGACTACCTGGGCGACCACTGGCTGGGCGAGAAGGAGCTGTTCCACGACACGGTGCAGAAGCTGCCGTTCATCGTGGTCGACCCGCGGCGCGCGGCCGACGCCACGCGCGGGCGCACCGACGCGCGCTTCGTCGAGTCGGTGGACGTGGTGCCGACCATCCTGCAGGCGCTGGACCTGCCGGTGCCCACGCACCGCGTCGAGGGCCGCAGCCTGCTGCCGCTGCTGCACGGCGAGGACCCGCCGGGCTGGCGCGACTTCAGCTACAGCGAGCTGGACTACTCCTGGCGCCAGGCCCGTCTGACGCTGGGCAAGCGCGTGGACCGCTGCCGCGCCTTCAGCCTGCGCAGCGAACGCTGGCGCTACGTGTACTGGCTGGACGAGCCCGAGCAGCTGTTCGACCTGCAGGCCGACCCCGAGGAGTTCCACGACCGCGGCCGCGACCCGGCCACCGCCTCGGTGCGCGCGCAGATGCGCGAGCAGCTGCTCGCCTTCCTGGCCGCGCGGCGCCACCGCACCACGGTGACCGATGCGCAGAACGAGGCCGGCACCGCGGCGCACAAGCGCGCGGGGGTGTACTACGGGCAGTGGTGAGGGCGGGCCGGCTCAGAACCGCGGCAGCGTCGCCAGCGACACCCGCCCGGCCGCCGCGTCGGCCATGATGCGCTCGCGCTCGGCCCAGCCGCGCAGCTTGCCGGGGTTGAGCAGGCCCTGCGGGTCGAAGCGCAGCTTGGTCGCGACGACGTCCGGGTTGACCTGCCCCTGCTTGCCGTCCTCCACCCTCCAGACATGCGGGTTGGCGATGTACACGCCGTGGTCGCGGTGGACCTGCATGATCTCGTCCAGCCGATCGTCGTTGCTGTAGCGCACGAGCTGCAGGCCGCTGCAGTTCATCGCGCCTTCCTTGGTGCGGATGAACTCCAGGTGCACCAGCACCTCGTCGCCCAGCGCCTGGCGCAGCGCCTTGGCCTGCTGCACGTGCTGGCCGGGCACGAAGCCGCTCTGGATGTAGGTCAGGCCCTTGTCCACCTTCAGCGCGTGCAGCGTGGTGTGGTTCCAGGTGTATTCGACGATGGTGCGGTTGCTGGCGCGCACCTCGGCCGGCGTCTTGCGCAGCGTGACGGTGCCGCCATGCTCGGCCACCAGCTGCAGGAAGGCCGGCTCGGCGAAGTCGGCGACGAGCACGAAGACGGCCTGGCTGCCGGCGCTCATCGTGCCCTTGAGCAGCGGCGTGGCGGCCAGCAGCAGGTCGGGGATGGGCGCGGCGAGCAGCGTGACGCTCTTCTTGACGATGCCCGGCGCCGAGGCCAGTGCGTCGGCGAAGGCGATCGCGGCGTCGAAGCCGGCATCGGCGCCGTCGAAGCAGACGATGGCCTCCAGCCACGGGTAGGCCGGCGCCAGCCCCACCTCCAGCTCCAGCACCAGGCCGTTGGTGCCGTAGACATGGTGCAGCAGCAGCGCCTCCGGCGCACGCAGCTCCACCGTCTTCGGCTCGGGCTCGATCGTCATCGCGCGCACGCCCAGCACGTTGCCGGTGCTGGCCAGCGGGCCATGGTTGATGCTGCCGACACCGCCGAAGCCGCCGCCGTACAGCCCGCCCAGCGTGGCGCTGCGGAAGGTGCTGGGCACGCAGCGCAGCTCCCAGCCCAGCCCGTGCTCGCCGCCGGCGGCCTGCGTCTGGCGGTCCATCTCCATCATGCGGATGCCGGCCTGCGCACGCGCCACGCCCGGCCGCACCCACAGCAGCCGGTTGTAGGCCGAGAGGTCCAGGATCACGCCGCCGTGCAGCGGCATGCACTGCCCGTAGTTGCCGGTGCCGCTGCCGCGCACGGTGATCGGCACGCCGGCCGCCGCGCAGCCGGCGACGACGGCGCGGATCTCGTCCTCGGTCTTCGGCCGCGCCACGGCATCGGCGCGCAGGCCCTCGAGCTGGCGCTTGAGCACCGGGCTGAACCAGTAGAAGTCCTGGCTCAGGCGCTCGACGCGGCCGTCGGTGATCCACTCCACCGCCGGCAGCGCGGCCGCCAGTTCGCTGGTGCGGGCGCGCGTGCGCTCGCGGTCGAAGGTCTCGTTCATCGGGGCAGCATGGTGTTCACGAGGGCCTGGGCCTCGGCGCGCAGCGCGGCCAGGTCCAGCCCGGGGATGGTGTCGCGCTCGACGACCACGCGGCCTTGCACGAGCAGCGCGCGCAGCGTCGGCCGCCCGCCGCCGACCACCGGGCCGAGCGCCGGGTCGTGCAGGCCGAAGTGGCGCGGCTGGTCGAGATCGTAGACGGCGAGGTCGGCCGCCATGCCCGGCTGCAGCGTGCCGACGCCGGGCAGCCCGAGCACACGCGCGCCGCCGGCCGTGCCCACGTGCACCACGTCCTCCACCGTCATCGCGCCGGCGTGGCCGCCCTCCTGCGTGCCGCCGCAGGCGGCGCGGGTGCCGGCGCGCGGGTCGGCGCGGTGCACCAGCCAGGCCATGTGCGCCTCGCTGGCCATGTCCGCGGCCTCGTTGCTGGCGGCACCGTCGACCGCCAGGCCCACGGGCACGCCCAGCGCCAGCGCCTCGGGGATGCGCGCGATGCCGCTGCCCAGCCGCGCATTGCTCTGCGGGCAGTGCGCGATGCCGGTGCCGGTGGCGGCGCACAGCTTCAGCTCCTCGTCCGACAGGTGCACCATGTGCGCATACCAGACGTCCTCGCCGACCCAGCCATGCTCGGCGACGAACTGCATCGGCGTGCAGCCGTGCACCTCGCGCGCCCAGCGCACGTAGTCGTAGGTTTCGCTCAGGTGGCTGTGCAGCCGGATGCCGAGCGCGCGCGCCTGCTCGGCCATGGTCCGCAGTTCCTCGGCGCGGCAGCTCCAGTTGGGCGTGGTGATCGCGCTGGCCACGCGGCGCATCGCCATCGGGCCGGGGTCGTGGAAGCGGCACACGTCGCGTTCGATGCTGGCCAGGAAGCCGTCCAGCGTCTCCGGCTGCACCTGCGGCGGCGCAGCGGCGTCGGTCATCGCGCGCGCCTGCGTCTGGCCGCCGCGCGCGAGCACGAAGCGCAGGCCCAGCTTCGAGGCCTCGTCGAAGACGGCCTCGCTGGCGTCGAAGGGCATGCCGGGCCAGTAGTGGTACTGGTGGTCGGCCACCGTGGTGCAGCCCGACAGCGCGAGCTCGACCAGGCCCACGCGCGCGGCGACGCGCAGCGCGTGCTCGCCGTCGAGAAAGCGCCGGTAGGCCACCGGCACCGCGGCCAGCCAGGGCACCAGCGGCAGGTCGATGCCGCCCGGGATGCCCTTGAGCAGGCTCTGGAACAGGTGGTGGTGGGTATTGACCCAGCCGGGGTAGACGACGCAGCCGCGGGCGTCGATCACGCGCTCGCCGGGTTCGGGCGCCAGCGTGCCGATCGCGGCGATGACGCCGCCGCGCACGCGCAGGTCGGTGCCGCCCGCGGCCCGAGCGGCGGCGCCGGGCAGGCCGGTCATCAGCGCCGTGGCGCCGCGGATCAGCAGCGGCTCACTCATGCGCCTGCTCGCTTTCGTGCCAGGACCCGAGCGCCCATTTCGACAGCACCGCCATCAGCGCGAACAGCAGCACGCCGGTGACGGTGATCAGCACCAGGGCGGCAAACATGCGCGGGATGTTGAGCTGGTAGCCGGCCTGCAGGATCTGGTAGGCCAGCCCGGTGCCGGTGCCACCGGTGCCGGCGACGAATTCGGCCACCACGGCGCCGATCAGCGCCAGCCCCGAGCTGATGCGCAGCCCGCCGAAGAAATACGGCAGCGCCGAGGGGATGCGCAGCCGCAGCAGGGTCTGCAGCCGGGTCGCGCGGTTGAGCCTGAAGTAGCTCATCAGCCCCGGGTTGACGCTGCGCAGGCCCAGCGTGGTGTTGGCGATGATCGGGAACAGCGCCACCAGCGTGGCGCAGATGACGAGCGAGGTGGTCGGATCCTTGACCCAGATGATGATCAGCGGCGCGATGGCCACGATGGGCGTCACCTGCAGCAGCACGGCATAGGGGAACAGCGCCGTCTCGATGACGCGGCTCTGCACGAAGGCGAAGGCGATCAGCACGCCCAGCACCGCCGCGGCGAGGAAGG
This sequence comes from uncultured Rubrivivax sp., assembly GCA_964621995.1. Classification (GTDB taxonomy): domain Bacteria; phylum Pseudomonadota; class Gammaproteobacteria; order Burkholderiales; family Burkholderiaceae_C; genus Rubrivivax. The sequence continues at coordinate 6,758 of CAZUPH010000202.1, forward strand.
CGAAGAGCGTGATCTTCAGCGTGGTCAGCAGCGCGCCGAACAGCAGCCCGGCATCCGTGACCAGCACCTGCGCCACGCGCCAGGGGCTGGGCACCAGGAAGGGCGGGATCTCGAAGCCGACGACCAGGCCCTGCCAGGCAGCGATCAGCAGCACGGCCACGGCGGCGGGCCAGACGATCTTGGCGCTCTGGCCGTTCATGGCGCTGGCTCCACGGCGAGGACTGGCGATGTGGGCAGCGGCGGCTCGCGGCGCATTGCGGACAGGGCACTCTCTGCCCCGTACACAACCGTTCGCGCTGAGCCTGTCGAAGCGCCCGTGGTCCTCAGGGCTTCGACAGGC
>CAZUPH010000203.1:0-2699 GCA_964621995.1 uncultured Rubrivivax sp.
GCGTCGGCGGCCGCGTGGCGGGCGGCTTCCGTCGCTGCCTGTGCCGCCACCGCGCCCTCCCCGGCATCGTCGTCGGGCCAGGCGTGCAGCCGCAGCAGCGCGCACCATGCCTGCGCCTCCGCCGCCGCGGCGGGGAGCTCGACCTCGGCCAGCCGGCGGCGGGCCGCCGCCAGATCGCCGGCCGCCAGCGCCAGGGCGGCGTGGCACAGCAGCGCCTGCTCACGGTCGCGCCGGTCGCGCAGCGAGGGCGGATCGGCCGCCGGTGCCAGCACCGCGGCGGCGGTGGCGGCATCGCCGCGCGCCAGCGCCAGGCGGCAGCGGTTGAAGGCGAGCTTGATCGCCAGCCAGCCGCCGGCCTCGCCGCGCGCGGCGGCCTCGGCGAGCAGCCGGTCGGCGCCGTCGAAGTCCCCGATGAAGCTGTGCAGGTCCAGCGTCATCGACACCAGGTCCAGCAGCGGGTCCTTGTCCGGGTCGTCGCGCGCCAGCGGCAGCGCCTCGTCGGCGACGTCCAGCGCGGCGCCGAGCTCTCCGAGCTGCCACAGCGCCTGCACGCGCGTCGCGCGCAGGTAGATGCGGAACGCCGGCCGCGCGAAGTGCGGCGACAGCGCCAGCGCCTGTTCGACGAGCGCCAGCGCGCGCTCCGGCTCGCCGCGCACCAGGTGGCCGTTGGCGATGTTGTTGCTGAGCTCGCGCTGCAGCGGCACCAGCCGCAGTTCGGCGGCGATGGCCAGCGCCTGCGCGAGGTCGCGGTTGCCGGCGGTGTGGTCGCCGGCGGCGCTGCGCATGACACCCAGGTTGGCCAGTCCGCGCGCCACCATGCGGCGGTCACCGGCCCCCTGCCAGACGGCCAGCGCGCGCTCGGCATGCGGCAGCGCGCGCTGCGCCTGCGCGCGCACATGGTGGCAATAGGCCAGCGTGTGCAGCAGCTGGGCCTGCAGCGCCGGCGGCAGGGCGCTGCCGCCCGGCCCCGAGAGCGCGAGCTCGGCGGCCTGCTCGGCCTCGTCGACGCGGCCCAGCAGGTTCAGCGCCTGCGCGCGCACCAGCAGGGCGCGCGCGCGCAGCGGGTCCTCGGCGGCCAGCGCCGCGAGCGTCGTGCCAGCCAGCTCCAGCGCGTCGTCGCCGCGGTTGATCAGCGTGCAGACCATGCCCGCCTCGACACGCGCCTCGCGCGCCGCGGCGGCCGTCCCGGGCTGCTGCGACCAGCGCCCGGCCAGCTGCACCAGTTCGTCCACCAGGGCCTGCAGGCCCGGCCGGTCGTCGCGCGAGCGCAGCAGCGCCCAGCGCTGGCGCAGCAGCGCCAGGTGCTGCAGGGGGTCCGGGCCGTCGGCCAGCGCGGCGCGCCAGTGCTGCTCGGCGCTGTCGTGGCTGCCCAGCGCCAGCGCCTGCGCCGCGGCGGCCAGGCGCTGCGGCACCGCCCGCCGCGGCTCGCCGCCGGCCTCCCAGTGGCGCGCGATCTCGGCCGGCGCCAGCCCGGCGCCCTGCGCGCCCAGCGCCAGGCGACGGTGGACCAGGCGCCGCCGCTCGGGTGTCAGCGTCGACTCCAGGGCCGCCTGCACGAGGTCGTGCGCGAAGGCATAGCCGCCGCCCAGCTCGCGCAGCAGCCCGCCCGCCAGCGCCTGGTCGATGCCGTCCAGGGCCTCCAGCTCCGACAGTGCGCAGGCGCCGGCCAGCAGCGCCGGCGTGAACGGCTCGGTGGCCAGCGCAGCGGCCTCGAGCAGGCGGCGCGCCGCGGAGCCCTGGCGCGCGACGCGGGCGAGCACGGCCTCGCGCACGCTGGCCGGCAGCGGCAGCTCGTGGTAGTCGGCGGTCGCGTCGTCGAAGGGCGTGCGCCAGACGCCGTCGGCGCCGCGCGTCAGCAGGCCCAGCGCCTGCCAGTGGCGCAGCGTCTCGGCGACGAAGAAGGGGTTGCCGCCGGTGGCCTGCAGCAGCCGCTGCGAGAAGCGCTCGGCGCCGCTGGCGCCGGAGACGCGGCGCACCAGCGCCAGCAGCTGCGCGCCGTCCAGCGGGGCCAGCCGCAGGTGCAGCGCACCGGCGGCGGCCAGCGCGTGCAGCAGCGAGCGCGCCTCGTCGTCGAGCTGCGGCCGCAGCAGCACGAGCAGGCGCGGCGTCTGCGCGCCCGGCGGCGCGAGCGCGATGGTCGCCAGCAGGGCGCGGCTGTCGGCGTCGGCCAGGTGCCAGTCGTCGATCAGCACGCTGTCGAAGCTGCCGGCGGCCAGCGCCTGCCAGGCGGCGACCGCGGCCTCGTGCAGGCGGCTGCGGTCCTCTGCGGTGGCGGTGCGCGGCGGCGCCGCGCCGAGTTCGGGCAGCACATGCGCCAGCTCGGCGCTCACCCAGGCCGGCAGCCCGGCCGCGGCCAGCGAGGGCCCGGCCAGCAGCCGCAAGGCGCGCTTGAACGCGGCGTACGGCGTCTCGGCGTCGCCGGCGCGGCACTGGGCCAGCGCATAGGCCCCCTGCGCGGCGGCGAACTCGCCGGCCAGCCGGGTCTTGCCGCTGCCGGCCTCGCCCTCGATCAGCATCACGCGCTGCGCGGCCCAGGCGGTCTGCAGGGCGGTCCAGGCCTCCTCGCGGCCGGTCAGCGGCAGCTCGGCGGGCCAGGTGCCGGCGACGTTGGAGGGCTGCGGTGGCGTGGTGGCGGCCGGCGATGGTGGCGAAGTACACGTCTTCCAGCTTCCGCAGTTTCTCGTCCGACGTGCAGTCCT
>CAZUPH010000203.1:2709-7031 GCA_964621995.1 uncultured Rubrivivax sp.
GGGCGCCGACTGCGCGGCCGCCTCGGCCAGCGCCTCGGTGGCCGCCATCGGCGCCAGGCCCAGCTCGCGCTGCAGCAGCTCGCGGCAGCGCCGGTACTGCGCCAGCGCCGCCTCGCGCCGGCCGGCGGCCAGCTGCAGGCGCATCGCCTCGCGGTGCAGCTGCTCCTGCAGCGGGTCGTCGGCAAGCAGCTCCTCGATGCGCGCCAGCGCCCGGTCCGTCTCGCCGCCCGCCTCGTGCGCCGCCGCCGACGCCTGCAGCGCGCGCCGCCGCAGCGCGCGCAGCTGCTCGCGCTCGGCCTGCAGCCAGTCGTCGAATTCGGCGGTGCCGCCCAGCGTCAGGCCGTCGGCCGGTGGCCCGCGCCACAGCGCCAGCGCGGCCTCGACCTCGCCTGCGTGCGCTGCGGCCGCGCCCTCGCGGAAGGCCCAGGCATCGCAGGCCAGGCGCGGCACCGCGGCCAGCGCGAGCACGTCGCCGTCGCTGAGCAGCACCTCGCCGACGCCGGCCTCGCGCAGCCGCGCCAGTTCGCGGCGCAGGTTGCGCCGCGCCGCGGCGTCGTCGACGTTCGGCCACAGCCAGCCGGCGATGCGCGCGCGGTGCGCCGGCCCGCCCAGGGCCAGCAGCACCAGCAGCGCGGCGGCCTTGGCCGTGGCCAGCGGCACGAGGGCGCCGTCCCGGCGCAGCGTGACCGGCCCGAGCAGGGTCAATTCGAACATCGCTGCGCGGCCGGCGCGGCGCGCTGTCGGGTCAGGCCGTCGGCAGCACGTGGTCCCTGAACTGCTCGCGCAGCTTGTTCTTCTGCATCTTGCCGGTGGCGCCGAGCGGGATCGCGTCGACGAAGACCACGTCGTCGGGCGTCCACCACTTGGCGATCTTGCCGTCGAAGAAAGCGATCAGCTCGTCGCGCGTGAGCTCGGCGCCGGGCTTCCTCACGACGACGAGCGGCGGGCGCTCGTCCCACTTCGGGTGCTTCGCGGCGATGCAGGCGGCCATCGCGACGGCCGGGTGCGCCATCGCGATGTTCTCCAGGTCGATCGAGCCGATCCATTCGCCGCCGCTCTTGATGACGTCCTTGCTGCGGTCGGTGATCTGCATGTAGCCGTCGGCGTCGATGCGGGCCACGTCGCCGGTCGGGAACCAGCCGTCGACCAGCGGGTCGCCGCCCTCGCCCTTGAAGTAGCTCGACAGGATCCACGGCCCGCGCACGTGCAGGTCGCCGCTGGTCTCGCTGCCGAAGGGGATCTCGCGGCCCTCGGGGTCGACGACCTTCATGTCCACGCCGTAGATCGCGCGGCCCTGCTTGGACATCACCGCGTAGCGCTCGTCCCGGGACAGCGTGGCGTGCTGCGCCTTGAACGAGGCCACCGTGCCCAGCGGGCTCATCTCGGTCATGCCCCAGGCGTGCAGCACGTGCACGCCGTACTTCTCGCCGAAGGCGCGGATCATCGCCGGCGGGCAGGCCGAGCCGCCGATGACCGTGCGCTTCATCGTGCTGAACTTCAGCCCCTGCGACTCGACGTGCGCGAGCAGGCCCTGCCACACGGTGGGCACGCCCGCCGACAGCGTGACGCCCTCGCTCTCGAACAGCTCGTACAGGCTCTTGCCGTCCAGCCCCGGGCCGGGGAAGACCAGCTTGGCGCCGACCATGCAGCCGACGTAGGGCAGGCCCCAGGCGTTGACGTGGAACATCGGCACCACCGGCAGGATGGCGTCGGCCGAGGAGCAGTTCAGCGCATCGGGCAGCGCGCCGGCATAGGTGTGCAGCACCGTGCTGCGGTGGCTGTAGAGCACGCCCTTGGGGTTGCCGGTGGTGCCGCTCGTGTAGCACAGGCTGCTGGCGGTGTTCTCGTCGAAGGCCGGCCACTCGTAGCGGTCGTCCTGCGCGTCGACGAGCTCCTCGTAGACGAGCAGCCCGGGGATCTTCGCGGCCTCGGCCGGCAGGTGCGCGCGGTCGGTCATCGCGACGAAGTGGCGCACGCTGGGCAGCCGCGCCGCGACCGCGGCGACCAGCGGCAGGAAGGTCAGGTCGAAGCACAGCACCTGGTCCTCGGCGTGCCCGGCGATGTAGGCGAGCTGGTCCGGGTGCAGCCGCGGGTTGAGCGTGTGCAGGATCGCGCCGCTGCCGGAGACCGCGTAGTACAGCTCCATGTGGCGGTAGCCGTTCCAGGCCAGGGTGGCGACGCGGTCGCCGTGGCGCACGCCCAGGCCGGCCAGCGCCTTGGCCATGCGGCGCGAGCGTGCCGCGAGTTCGCGGTAGGTCGTGCGGTGGATGTCGCCCTCGACGCGCCGCGAGACGATCTCGCGGTCGCCGTGATGGCGCTCGGCGTGCACGATGAGCGAGGAGATCAGCAGCGGCTGCTGCATCATCTGGCCGTTCATGGGTCTCCAGTCGGTATCGTTGGGTGCGGCCCCCGCCGCGGCCCATGCGTACGGGGGCATTCTGCGGCATCGCGCGCGGCCCCGGGCCGCGGCCGGCGATCAGGGTTTGGCCGCAGGGTCCGGGCTCGCCGGTGTCGCCGGTGCCGGGGCGGCCGCGGTGCGGTCGCTCCAGAGCCGGCCGCCGGTGGCCCAGTCGTGGCGCGCGACGTCGCGAAAGACGATGTCCACGGCCTCCGGCGAGCCGCCCAGGGTCTTCACGACGGCGTCGGTCAGCGCCTGCGCGAGTGCGCGCTTCTGCTCGACGGTGCGGCCTTCGAAGAGTTCGACGTGGATGGCGGGCATGGGGTCTCCTGGAGGATGGCTCTACTGCACCGGCGCGCCGGCCTCGTACCAGCGGCGCAGCAGCGCGCGTTCGGCGTCGGTGATCTGGGTGGCGTTGTTCATCGGCATCAGCTTGAGCACCACGGTCTGCTGGTAGACCGCCTGCGCATGCTGCTGCAGCAGCGCCGGCGTGTGCAGCGCAACGTTCTTCTGCGCCAGCGCGGCGTTGTGGCACATCGCGCAGCGCTGGTCGATCACGGCGCGCACCTCGGCGTAGGTCGGCGGCGCCGCGGCCGCGGGCAGGGCAGGCGTGGGCGCCGGCTTCAGCGCCACCGCCAGGCCCACGAGCATCAGCGTGCCCGCGGCCGCATAGCCCCAGGGCACGCGGGCGCCCTGCACCAGCGCCTTGTGGCGCGCGACGAAGCTGTGGCGGATCAGCGCACCGGCCAGCATCAGCACCACCAGCACGACCCAGTTGTGCGGCCCCTGGTAGAGCCAGCCGTAGTGGTTGGACAGCATCGCGATCAGCACCGGCAGCGTGAAGTAGGTGTTGTGCACGCTGCGCTGCTTGCCGCGCTGGCCGTGGATGGGGTCCACGGGCTGACCCGCCTTCATCTGCGCGATGACCTTGCGCTGCCCCGGGATGATCCAGAAGAAGACGTTGGCGCTCATCGCCGTGGCCAGCATCGCGCCGACCAGCACGAACGCGGCGCGCCCGGCGAAGAGCTGGCAGGCCAGCCACGACGCGGCGACGACGAACAGCGCCACCGCGACGCCGACCTGCAGGTCGCCGCCGACGCGGCCGTCCTTCTCGCCCAGCCAGCGGCAGATGCGGTCGTAGAAGATCCAGAAGACGACCAGGAAGGCCAGCGCGGTGGCGATGGCGGCCGGTGGCGACCAGTCGAAGACTCGCGGGTCGATCAGGAAGCTGCGCGCGTTGAACAGGTACAGCACCGCCAGCAGCGCGAAGCCGGTCAGCCAGGTGCTGTAGCTCTCCCAGTAGAACCAGTGCAGGTTGGCCGGCAGCGACTTCGGCGCCACCAGGTATTTCTGCGGGTGGTAGAAGCCGCCGCCGTGCACCGCCCACAGCTCGCCGTCGACGCCGCGGGCCTTGAGCTCGGGGTCCTCGGGCTTCGTCAGGCTGCCGTCGAGGAAGACGAAGTAGAACGACGAGCCGATCCACGCGATGGCCACGACCACGTGCGCCCAGCGCAGCAGCAGGTTGGCCCAGTCCAGCAGGTAGGCTTCCAAGGTGCCGCTCCGTTCAGGTTCCGCGGGTGCCGAAATGCGACGAGCAGGGCGCTGCTGCCCGGAAAGTGGCTGTCGGCTCGCGGCGCGTTGCGGACCTTGCACGCCCGGCCACGCAGACCACTGTTCGCGCCGAGCCTGTCCAAGCGCCCGCTCGCACCGTTCGGGCTGAGCCTGTCGAAGCGCGGGTGGTCCTCGGGGCTTCGACAAGCTCAGCCCGAACGGCTCGATCGGGCACCTCGATCGCCCGCAACGCGCCGCAAGCGGCCCGAGACAGTCCGCCCGGCATCTCAGCTGCCCCGGTAGGTCGACCAGCTCCACGGGCTGACGAGCAGCGGCACGTGGTAGTGGCCGGCGGCATCGGCGATGCCGAAGT
>CAZUPH010000204.1:0-7002 GCA_964621995.1 uncultured Rubrivivax sp.
CCGCGCGACCTGCATGCGGCCGCCGTTCTGCTGGCCGGCATGCCGATGATGGGCATCTACCCGCTGCTCGCGATGCGCCACGGCCAGGAGCGGCTGGCCGCGGCGGCGCTGTTCGGCGCCACCGTGGCCGCCTTCTTCACGCTCAACGCGATGCTCTGGGCGCTCGGGCACGGCGGCTGATGTCCGCGAAGTCGGGTCACCTTTGGTGGCGAGATCTCCTGGCCTCTTGTGCCTGGATCAAGCAGTACCAAGAGCCCAAGCCAAGCGGTCCGAGGACATAACCAAACCACCTCGGGAGCCAGCCGGTTCCAAAGTACACGGCAAGCAATGCGACGCAGGCGGCCCCCGAGATCAATGCAGCACGCCTCCATCGCGCCGACTCCCTTATCTGCGCATCTGAAACTGCGCCGCCCATGAGATCCGGCCGATCTAAAAGGAACAAGTCTTTAAGCTTCATCCTCAGTCGCCGCTTCTTGGGTTGAGAAACGCCTTGGCGAACTGGTCCTTCGCCGCCACGTACTCAGTACACCACACCGCGGCGCCGCGCCATGTCGTTGCTCATCGCACGCTGCGCCGAGACATCGAGCAGGGGCGCAGCGGTGGGAAATACTTGGTCGTCCTCAAGCGCGAGATGCCCGCGGTACAGGTGCGCGAACGTCTGCCATCCGGCCTGCGCCGCAGGCGTGAGGAACGCGGCGGCGTCGCCGCGCTCGACCGCCTGCAGTTGCCCACGGAGCCGGCCCCAGGCCGCGGCCATCGTGGCGTGCTCGGCCAGCACACGGTCGGCGAGTGCGGCCTGGCCAGCGATGCGCAGTGCCGGCAATAGATGGCGCTCCTCGTCTTCGTGGTGCTGGGGTGCCGCGAGGTCGAAGTAGCGCAGCACGTCGTGCGCCGCGCTCCGCGCGGCCTCGTCGGCGCCCTTCGCCGCCAAGTTCTCGCCCAAGCGCTCAAGCAGGCGCAGCGAACGCTCAACGCGCTCGTGGCAGGCCGCGAGCATCTCGAAGGGCTGGTCGAAGCTCGCCGCCGGTGCGGCATTGAGCTGCAGCGGCACTGCGCTCACCCGCACTGCCCGACGTAGCCGCAGGCGGTGCAGAAGTCGCAACCGTCCTTGTGGATCATGGTCGCGTTGCCGCACTCCGGGCAGGGACGGCCGGCCTGCGGTTTCGGCGCCTCGCGCAAGGCACCGCTGCTCGGCGCGGCGAGCACGCCCATCTCGCGCAGCGGATAACCTTCCTCGTCGAGCACGCCGAGCATCGCGTAGCGGTGGATCACCAGGCGCGCGAGGTAGGCCACCGTCGAAGGCCAGGTCTGCTGGCGTCGCTGGCCGCCGGGCAGCCCCGGCACGAAGGCCATGAAGTGGCCGAGCGGCTCGGCGTAGTTCAGCAGCTTGCGCAGCTTCATGCCGATCCACGCCGGGTCGATCACGCGCATGTCCAGCGACAGCAGCCGCGCCAGGCCATCGAGCGCGCGCGGGTAGTTGCCCGACAGCGCGAGCGCGCAGGGCCGCGTCACCGGCACGCCGTCGGGGCCGGGCAGCGTCACTTCCTTCAGCGTCACGGTGAAGTGCTCGCCGCTGGCCGGGTTGTCGACGTCCACCGCCCAAGCCAGCGTGCCCGAGGTGTCGGTGTGCGGCTCGTCGCGCGCGAAGAGGGCGTCCATCACCGGCGTGGCTGCGCCGGGTGGCGGCGGCAGCACGCCGAGCTGCTCGCAGCGCCAGCGCAGCACCGCGGCGGTGGCCGCCACCACGCCGGGGAACGGGCGACGCTCGCCGTGCGGCGGGAAGGGCATGTCGAACGGACGTTCCTCGGCCACGGTGGCCAGCGCGTCGAGCTTGAGTTCGAGCCAGGCCGGGTCGTCGGCGCGCAGGTCCATCGACAGCGTCTTGGCCAGCGCGCCCAGGCCGCGCGGCTGCTCGGCGCCATTGACCCAGGTCTCGAAGGGTTGCGGCTTCGCGCCGTCCTCGCGCGGCCACTCGCCGACGAAGAGCGCGAAGTCGCCGAACGGGTGCTGGATCATGTAGGTCCAGGCTGCATTGCCGCCCGGCAGCTCGGGCCGGCCGGGCCAGCGCAGCGAGGCCAGCACCGGCGCGCGCGGCGCGGCCAGCGCGAGGCGCCGGTTGGCGTCGCTCACGGTCAGCGGCGCCGGCTGCGTCGACAGCACGCTGCCGATCACCGCGTTGGGCCGGTAGGTCGCCAGGCCTTTCAGGCCGAGTGCCCAGGCCTGCTGGTAGAGCTGCTCGAAGTCGGCGTACGGGTAATCGGCCGGCACGTTGACCGTCTTGCTGATCGAGGTGTCGATGAAGGGCGCCACCGCCGCCACCATCTGGGCATGCGCCTGCGCGCTCATCTCGAGGGCCGTGACGAAGGCCTCGGTCAGCGGCGCGTCCTCACCCTTGAGGTGCCGGTACAGGCGCCACGCGTGGTCCTCGACCGCGTGCTCGACCAGGCGGCCATCGGGGTCGCGCTTCTTGCGCGTGTAGGTCCAGCTGAACGCGGGCTCGATGCCGTTACTCGCGTTGTCGGCGAACGCGAGGCTGATCGTGCCGGTGGGCGCGATCGACAGCAGGTGCGAGTTGCGGATGCCGTGGGCGCGAATGCGCTCCTTCAGCGCTGGCGGCAGGCGCGACGCGAAGCGCCCGCCCGCGAGATACAGGTCGGCGTTGAAGAGCGGGAACGCGCCGCGCTCCTGCGCGAGGTCGACCGACGCGTCGTAGGCCGCGTCGCGCATCAGGGCCGAGATGCGCTGCGCACACGCGCGCGCCGGCTCGCCGTCGTAGCGCAGGCCGAGCATCACCAGCGCGTCGCCCAGGCCGGTGAAGCCCAGCCCGATGCGGCGCTTGCTCATCGCCTCGTGCTGTTGCGCCGGCAGCGGCCACAGCGACACGTCGAGCACGTTGTCGAGCATGCGCACCGCCACGCGCACCAGGGCGGCGAAGCCGGCCTCGTCGAAGGATGCATCGTCCTCGAACGGCGTCTTGACGAAACGCGTCAGGTCGATCGAGCCGAGGCAGCAGCAGCCGTACGAGGGCAACGGCTGTTCGGCGCAAGGGTTGGTCGCCGTGATCGACTCGCAATACGCGAGGTTGTTGTCGCGGTTGATCGCATCGAGGAAGAGCACGCCGGGCTCGGCATGGTCGTAGGTCGAGCGCATCACCTGATCCCACAGCGCGCGCGCGGCGACCTTGCGGTAGACCCACTGCCCGTCGTCGCGTTGGTAGGCGCCCGCGGCTTTGGCCGCCGGGCCGGGCTCGGCACGGTGCACCAGCTCGACCTCGGTGCCGTCCTGCACCGCCTGCATGAAGGCGTCGGTGACCCCGACCGAGATGTTGAAGTTCTTCAAGTCGCCTTCGTCCTTGGCGTGGATGAAGGCCTCGATGTCCGGGTGGTCGCAGCGCAGCACGCCCATCTGCGCGCCGCGCCGGCTGCCGGCGGACTCCACCGTCTCGCAGCTGCGGTCGAACACGCGCATGTAGCTCACCGGCCCCGAGGCATTGCTCTGCGTCGCCGCGACCCACGCGCCCTGCGGCCGGATGCGCGAGAAGTCGTAGCCGACGCCGCCGCCGCGGCGCATGGTTTCGGCGGCCTCGGCCAGCGCGGTGTAGATGCCGGGGTGGCCATCCTCGTCATGGCGGATCGAGTCGCCCACCGGTTGCACGAAGCAGTTGATCAGCGTCGCCGCGAGCGGCGTACCGGCCGCCGACTGGATGCGTCCGGCGGGGATGAAGCCGCCCTGCAGCGCCTGCAGGAAGCGCTCCTGCCAATGCGCGCGGCGGTCCTCGGGCTCCGCCAGCGCGAGCGCCCGCGCGACGCGCTTGAGCACATCGTCGATCGTCGTCTCGTCGCCCTTGGCGTACTTGTCGCGCAGCACCTCGGCGCTGATCGGCTGGGCCGGCAGGGCCCGCGCCTTGGCACGGATGGATGCCATGTTCGTTCCCCCTTCTGGATTCGTTTCAGATCTCGGGCCGCCGCCACAGCCACCAGGCGACTGCCGCCATGAAGGCCGGCACGGCGAGCTTGGCCGCCAGCGGTGCGTGCGAGGCGGCCAGCAACGCGGCGCTGGCCAGCATCGTCAGGCTCGCGCCCCACTTGGCGCTGCGCGGCACCGCGCGGTGGTCGCGCCAGCGCCGGATCGGCGGGCCGAAGCGCGGGTGCGCCAGCAGCCAGGCCTCGAACTGCGGCCAGCCGCGGCCCGCGGCCCAGGCCGCGACGAGCAGGAAGGGCGTGGTCGGCAGCACCGGCAGGAAGGCGCCGAGCACGCCGAGCGTCAGGCAGCCCAGCGCGAGCGAGCGCCACAGCAGCAGGGTGGCCAGGCGCGTGATCACGGGGCAGGCGCCTCAGCTCACACGCCAGATGCCCAGCGGATGCCGCGTCAGCGCCACACTGAGCATGGTCGCGAACACGATCAGCGCGGCCAGCAGAAAGCCCGCACGCGCCATGGTGTGGCGCGCGCGCTTGAGCGCATAGCTGCCGAGCACGATGTAGGCCACGAGGAGCAGGAGCTTGGCGCCGAGCCAGGGCTCGCGCAAGGGGTTCAGGCCGAGGATTGTCCACAGGGCCACGCCGGCGCTCAGCAGCGCGGTGTCGATGACCACGCTGGCGACGCGGACCGGGCGCCGCATCGGCCACTGTGCGTCGAGCAGCACCGCGATGCCGCGCAGCGCAAACAGGCCGCCGCTGGCGACCACCAGGGCCACGTGCAGGTGCCGCAGCGGCACCACCCAGCCCAGCGCCTCGACGATCATGCCCTCAGGCGGTGCCCAGGGCCGCGCCCGGCGTCAGCAGGCGCTCGATCAGCGCTCGCACCGTCGCGATGCGCTCGCCGAAGGGCAGCGCGCCGGCGCCGCGGAAGAACAGGCCCTTGTCGACCTCGCCGCGCAGTGCCGAGGCCAGGCGCTGGTCGATGCAGAACTGGCCCCAGCCCGGCAGGCCGTCGCGCAGCCCGCATTGCGCCAGGCAGTCGAAGGCCAGCGTGCAGCGCGCCTTCTTGTGCACGGCGGCCTGCAGACGCGGCAGCGCGTCGAGGTAGTTGCGCAACCACCGCGTCATCACCGCGCGTGCCGGCAGGCCGGCGACGCTGGTGAACTCGACCACGTCCTCGTCCTTGGCACGCGCCAGGACACGCTTGAAGTTCTCGTGCGCGTCGCACTCTTCGGTGGCGACGAAGGGCGTGCCCAGCTGCACCGCGGCGGCGCCGAGCGACTGGGCACGCGCGATGTCCTCGAAGCGGCGGATGCCGCCGGCCACGATCAGCGGCACGTCGCGCTCGATGCCGGCGCAGCGCAGGAACGCGTTCGCTTCCGGCAGCACGCGCTCGAAGTCGAAGCGCGTGTCGGTCAGGTCCTCGACCTTCGCCGCGCCCAGGTGGCCGCCGGCCCAGCGCGGGTGCTCGATCACGATCGCGTCGGGCACGCGGTGCTTGCGCTCCCACTTCCTGATCACCAGCGCAATGCCGCGCGCGTCCGACAGGATCGGGATCAGCGCCACCTGCGGATGCTCGCGCGCCAGTTCCGGCAGGTCCAGCGGCAGCCCGGCGCCGACCACCACCGCGTCGATGCCGGCCTCGAGCGAGGTGCGCACCAGGTCCGCGTACTGCTCCACCGCACGCATCACGTTCACCGCGAGCAGGCCGCGGCCCTGCGCGAGCTGGCGCGCGGCCGCGATCTCGCGCCGCAGCGCCTCCAGGTTGGCGGCGTTGATCGTCGCCTTGGCGCCCGGCCCGGTGCCTTCGGCCGCCGTGTGCGCCATCAGGTCCGGGTGATGGCGCCGCAGGTCGATCGCCGACAAGGTGCCGACCGCGCCCTGCGCAGCCACGCTGCCGGCGAGGCGGTGCGCCGACACGCCGACGCCCATGCCGCCCTGCACCAGCGGCAGCAGGCGGCGACCGGCGAGGGTCAGGGGCTTGAGTCCGCTGTCCTGCCACAGCCGCCGCAGGGCGGGATCGAGATGGTCGAGGTCTTGCATGGGCCGCCGGGCAGGGTAGGGGCTGCGCGCGGTCGTGGCCTTGACCTGACACAAGAGAAAGCTCACCAGCGCCCGCGCAAAGTGAGGCGCCATGTGCGCGGCGCTTCCACCTGCGTGAACAGCGGCGACTTGTTGGCCAGGCGCACATCGTCGAGGTTGCGCACGCCCAGCGTGGCCTCCAGTCCGGCGGCCAACGCCAGCGTCACATGGCCGCTCACCAGCGTCACGTCGGGTACGGCGCGCGAGCCGGTGGCCGGCGGCGTGGCTGGCAAGCGCTGGTCACCGGCATGTTCGAGCAACGCGCCGACGCGCCACGCGCCCTGCTGCCAATCGATCCGCGCCGTCGCGCTGTGACGCGGCCGTCGGTCAAGGCGCTGCCCGCTGCCGTTCTTGGCATCGAGCCATGTGTAGTTCACGCCGGCGGTGAAGCCTTGGCCGAGCGGCTGCAGCCACGAGGCCTCGAGCCCGCGCAGCCGCGCCTTGGCCAGGTTCTCGTAGGTGTAGGTGCCGATGCCCGGTGTTGGGCCCGGCGTCACCAGGCGCACCTCGATCAGGTCTTGCACACGCTGGTCGAAGGCCATGAGCTGCCATTGCGACGGGCCGTTGGCATAGCCGATGCCCACCTCCAGCGCGTCGCTGGTCTCGGGCTTCAAGTCCGGGTTGCCGAGGAAGGTGTTGGGACCTTCGGGCCGCGCGCCCGGCACCACCTGCTTCAGGTTGGGCACCTTGAAGCCGTGGCTGAAACCCCCCTTGACGGTCCACGCCGGCGCCACGCGCCACACCGCGTAGGCGCGCGGGCTCCACTCGCGACCGTAGCGGCCATGCTCGTCATGACGCGCACCGAGCGTCAGCGTCAACGGCTCCATGACGCGCCACTCGTCCTGCACGAACAGCGAGCGGTGGCGCAAGGTCGAGCGCCCGCCCGGCAGACCGGGGTCGTCAAGCGACTCGTTGCGCGCCTCGAAGCCCGCGGTCCACGCCTGCGCGCCGAAGGTCGCCGAGAAGCGCGCGAGGAGCTCGAAGGCGCCCGGCCCGCGCTCCT
>CAZUPH010000205.1:0-1440 GCA_964621995.1 uncultured Rubrivivax sp.
GCAAGGTCTGCATCACCAAGCTCAAGACCGGCTTCGGCACCGGCGGCTGGCAGCTCAGCGCGTTGAAGTGGTGCGCGCGCGTGGCGACCAAGCCGATCATCGCCGACGGGGGCATCCGCCACCACGGCGACATCGCCAAGAGCGTGCGCTTCGGCGCCGCGATGGTGATGATCGGGAGCCTGTTCGCCGGCCACGAGGAGAGCCCGGGCGCCACCGTCGAGGTGGACGGCAAGCTCTACAAGGAGTACTACGGCTCGGCCAGCGACTTCAACAAGGGCGAGTACAAGCACGTGGAGGGCAAGCGCATCCTCGAGCCCATCAAGGGCCGGCTGCCCGACACGCTGCGCGAGATGCGCGAGGACCTGCAGAGCAGCATCAGCTACGCCGGCGGGCGCATGCTGGCCGACCTGAAGAAGGTCAACTACGTCATCCTCGGCGGCGAGAACGCCGGCGAGCACCTGTTCATGTAGGCGCCCGCCGGCCGGCGCTCTCGCGCACGCGCGCACCCGGTGCGCGATAAGCGACCCGTGCGATCAGGCCTGCGGCTCGCGCAGGAAGATCTCCACGCGGCGGTTCATCGCGCGGCCGGCCGCGCTGGCGTTGTCGGCCGCAGGCTCGCGCGCGCCGCGGCCGGCGAGGTACTCGCGCACGCTGCTGGCACGCTGCACCGACAGCGGCTCGTTGATCGCGTCGCTGCCGGTGCTGCCGGTGTGGCCGACGATGCGCAGCCGCGTCGCGGGGTCCAGGCCCGGCGCCAGCTGGTCCAGCACCGGGCGCATGTCGGGCCGGATGTCGGCGCGGCCGACGTCGGACGAGAAGTCGCCGGGCACGTTGGCCTCGAGCTGGTTGTCCACCATGCGCGCGACCTCGATGCCGGTGCCGGCGCCGCTGTCGGCCGCGTCCGACAATCACGGCGCGGGCCGCATGCGCCGGCCCAGCCGGCCGACAATGAGGGCACCGCGGCCGCCGATCCCGCAGCACCCGCAGCGCCAGCCATGTCCGACCACCCGTCCGAGCCCACCGCCGCCTTCAGCGCGCTCGATGCGCAGCACTTCCGCGCCAGCGCGCTCACGCGCGGCCCCTGGCACCCCGAGCACCAGCATGCCGGGCCGCCGATCGCGCTGGTCTGCCGCGCCTTCGAGCAGGCGGCCGCCGCGCACGGGCTCACGCAGCTCTCGCGCCTGACCGCCAACCTGCTGCGCCCGGTGCCGATCGGCACGCTGACGATCGAGCTGATGACGGACTACGTGGGCCGCAACGCGGGCCATTTCTCGGCCCACCTGATGGCCGGCGGCAAGGAGGTCGCGCGCTTCACCGCGCTGCTGCAGCGCGAGAACCCGCTCGAGCTGCCCGCGGCGCTGCCCGGCCACCCGCTGCCGGTGCTGCGGCCGCTGCCGGCGGACTCGGTGCCGGCGCGGTTTCCGTTCGCCGGCAGGCAGG
>CAZUPH010000205.1:1450-6877 GCA_964621995.1 uncultured Rubrivivax sp.
TACCTCTACAAGTATCCCCAGGCAGCCTATCCCTACGCCGACCTGGTGGAGACGCGCGCGGCGCACGGCACGCTGTTCGAAGGCCCCTGCGCGATCTGGTTCCGGCTGCGCCACCCGCTGCTGCCCGGCGAGCTGCCCAGCCCCTGGCAGCGTGTGGCCGTGGCCGCCGACTCGGGCAACGGCATCAGTGCGGTGCTGGACCTCGAACGCTACAGCTTCGTCAATTCGGACCTCACCATCCACCTGCTGCGCCGCCCGCTCGGCGAGTGGATCGCGCTGGATGCCCGCACCTGGCTGGGCGCCGGCGGCAGCGGCATCGCCGAATCGGCGCTGTACGACGAAGAGGGGCTCGTCGGGCGCGCGGTGCAGAGCCTGGCGGTGCGCGCACGCTGAAGGATCGTGCCGGCAGCCCTGCTGCGGCGCACCAGAACAAGTCACGGCGCAGCCCTGCGCCGCCCGCCACGGATGCGGGGCGGCCTGGCGAACTCCGGTGAACTGTTCGGCGCCGCGGGTTCTACAGTGGCTGCCACCGTCACGGCAGGAGCGCGGCATGCGCGTCGGAGTCCCCCGCGAGATCAAGGACCACGAGTACCGCGTCGGCCTGGTGCCGGCCGGCGTCGCCGAGCTGGTGCACGCCGGGCACGAGGTGTGGGTGGAGCGCGGCGCCGCGGCCGGCATCGGCATCCCCGACGAGCGCTACGCGGCGGCCGGCGCGCGGCTGGTGGACGGCGCGGAGCCGATCTGGCGCGACGCGGAGCTGGTGGTCAAGGTCAAGGAGCCGCAGGCCGCCGAGCGCCGGCTGCTGCACGCCGGGCAGGTGCTGTTCACCTACCTGCACCTGGCGCCCGACCCGGCGCAGACCGCCGAGCTGCTGGCCAGCGGCGCCACCTGCATCGCCTACGAGACCGTCACCGCGCCGGGCGGCGCGCTGCCGCTGCTGACGCCGATGTCCGAGGTCGCCGGCCGCCTGGCGCCGCAGGTCGGCGCGCATGCGCTGGAGAAGGCCCAGGGCGGCCGCGGCGTGCTGCTCGGCGGCGTGCCCGGGGTCGCCCCGGCGGACGTCGTCGTGCTCGGCGGCGGCGTCGCCGGCAGCCATGCCGCCGCAGCGGCCGCCGGCATGGGCGCCGCGGTCACAGTGCTGGACCGCTCCGCGGCCGTGCTGCGCCGGCTGGACGAGCGCTTCGGCGGCCGCGTGCGCACGCTCGCCGCCTCGCGCGAGGCCGTCGCCGTGCTGGTGCCCGGTGCCACGGCGCCGAAGCTGGTCACGCGCGCGATGCTGGCCACGATGCGCCCGGGCGCGGTGGTGGTCGACATCGCCATCGACCAGGGCGGCTGCTTCGAGAGCTCGCGGCCGACCACGCACTCGCAGCCGACCTATGTCGAGCAGGGCATCGTGCACTACTGCGTGGCCAACATGCCCGGCGCGGTGGCGCGCACCTCCACGCTGGCGCTGACCAATGCCACGCTGCCCTTCGTGCTGGCGCTGGCCCAGCACGGCTGGCGGCAGGCGCTGGCCGAGGACCCGCACCTGCGCGCCGGCCTGGCCGTGCACGCCGGGCGGCTGGCCAGCGCGCCGGTGGGCGAGGCCCAGGGCCGGCCCTGGGTGCCGGTGGCCGAGCTGCTCGGCTGAGGGGCCGGGGCTCAGTCGGCCGATGCCGGCGCGCCGGACAGCACCTGCTGCAGCAGCCCGGCCAGCTCCTCCAGCGTGTTCTCCTTCTTCAGCAGCGCGCGCACGCCCAGGCCCAGGGCCTGCGCGCGCAGCTCGTCGGACAGGAAGCCCGAGCTGATGATCACCGGCAGCTCCGGCCGCAGCCGGCGCAGCTCCTGCGCCAGGTCCAGCCCGGAAAGATCGGGCATGTTGTAGTCGCTGACGACGACGTCGAAGCGCCGCGCGTCGGCCGCCAGCAGGCGCAGCGCCTGCAGCGCACCGGTGCAGGCCGTGACGGCGTAGCCCGCGCGCTGCAGCAGCCGCTGCACCATCAGCACCATCACCTCGTCGTCGTCCACGTAGAGCACGCGCTGGCCGGCACCGGCCGCCGCCGGCGCCACCGGCTCGGCCGTGCCGCCGGCGGCCGCGGCCTGCTGCAGCCGCGGCAGGTACACGTGGAAGGTACTGCCCGCGCCGGGGACGCTGTCGACGACGATCGCGCCGCCGTGCGCCTGCACGATGCCGTGCACCACGGGCAGGCCGAGCCCGGTGCCCTGCCCGACCGGCTTGGTGGTGAAGAAGGGGTCGAAGATGCGCTCGCGCGTGGCCGTGTCCATGCCGCAGCCGTCGTCGCGCACCCACAGGTGCACGCACATCGGCCCGTCGCACAGCCCGGGGGGCAGGCGGCGCCCGATCTCGGCGGTGCCCGCAGCGGCGAGCCCGACGACGATGCGGCCGCGGCCCTCGGGCATGGCCTGCCAGGCATTGGTGCACAGGTTCATCAGCACCTGCTGCAGCTGCGTCGCGTCGCCCTGCACGACCAGCGGCTCGTCGGCCAGCTCGGTGTCCAGCCGCACGCCGGCCGGCAGCGTGGCGCGCAGCAGCGCCAGCGTCTCCTCCACCAGCGGGCGCAGCGGCTGCACGCCCATCTCGGTGGGCTGGCGGCGCGAGAAGGCCAGGATCTGCTGCACCAGGCTGCGCGCGCGCAGCCCGGCCCGGTTGATCTGCTCCAGGCTGGCCTGCGCCGCATGCGCCGGCGGCAGGTCCTCGCGCGCCAGCGCGGTGTTGCCCAGGATCGCGGCCAGGATGTTGTTGAAGTCGTGCGCGATGCCGCCGGCCAGCGTGCCGATGGACTCGATGCGCTGCATGTCGCGCAGCTGCTCCTCCAGCGCACGGCGTTCGGCCTCCGCCTCCTTGCGCTCGGTGATGTCGCGCGCCAGCAGGATGAAGCGCGCGCCGCCGATCGGGTCCGGCCCGGCCGCGGGCTCGCGGCAGGACACGGACAGCTCGAACCAGCGCCGGCCGGCCGGCACCTGCAGCTCGTACTGCAGGCCGCGCGAGTAGCCCTCGTCGCGCGCCTGGCGCAGCGCCGCGCCCACCACCGCGGCGGCCTCGGCGGGCAGCACCTCGGTGTAGCGGCGGCCGAGAAGACGCTCGGGCGGCGCCGCCAGCAGCTCGTTGCTGGGCGAGTGGTAGTTGAGGACCACGCCGTCGGCATCGACCTCGAACAGCAGGTCGGGCACCGCATCCAGCGTCGCGGCCAGCGCGGCGCGCGCCCCCTTGAGCTCGGCCTCGGCGCGCTTGCGCTCGGAGATCTCGCGCTGCACCGCCACCATGTGCGTGGGGCCGGTGCCGCCCACCGCCACCGGCACGATGCCGATCTCCACCCAGTACGGCTCGCGCTCGCGCGTGTAGTTGACCAGCTCGGCGCGCACCGGCTCGCCGGCGGCCAGCGCGCGCCGGATGCGGGCCCGCTCGGCGGGGTCGGTGGCCGGGCCCTGCAGCAGCCGCGGGCTGCGGCCCAGCACCTCGGCGGCACGCCAGCCGGTGAGCTGCTCGAAGGCCTGGTTGACGAAGACGATGCGCGGCCCCGGCTCGTCCAGCGGCGCGGCCTCGGTGACGATGACCACGTCGTTGAGCTGGGCGACGCAGGCTTCCAGCAGCCGCAGCTGGCGTTCGGCGCGGCGCGTCTCGGTGAGGTCCTGCAGCGCACCCTGCAGCCCGGTGACGGCACCCGCCTCGTCGCGCACCGGCTCGCCGATGGCATGCAGGTGGCGCCAGCCCTGCGCGGTCTCGACGTCGAAGGCCAGGTCCACGCTGCGGCCTTCGCGCAGCGCGGTGCGGATCTGTTCGCGCAAGGCCTGGCGCTGCGCGCGCGGCACCAGCTCCAGCGCCCGCTCCTTCGCGAGCCGGGCACCCTGCGGCAGTGCCAGCAGCGCGGCCGCCTCGTCGGACAGGTGCAGCTCCGGACCCGGCAGCAGCAGCCGCCAGCCGCCGACCCGTGCCACCCGGCCGGCCATGCGCAGCTGCGAGGCGCTGCGCTGCAGTGCCTGCTCGGCCTGCTTGCGCGCGGTGATGTCGGCGGTCAGCGAGAGGTGGCCGCAGACGCGGCCGGCCTCGTCGCGCTCGGGCAGCATCGTGACCATCACGTCGCGCCGGCCCTGGCGGGTCTCGATATCGGTGTCGAAGACGACCGCCTGCCCCGCGTGCACACGGTCGAGATGCGGCCGCAGGAAGGCCATCGCCTCGTCGCCGAGCAGTTCGCGCTGCGTCATGCGCAGCACGTCCGAGGGCTCGACGCCGAACCAGCGCAGCAGCGCGGCGTTGACGAACAGGTAGCGCCCGTCCAGTGCCACGCGCGCCACCGGGCCGGGCAGCGCGTCGGTGATCATCGAGAGCTGCCGTTCGCTCTCGCGCAGCGCCTGCACCACGCGGAACTGCTCGGAGACGTCGCTGAAGACCAGCACCACGCCGTCGGTGCGCCCGAGCGGCCCGCGGATCGGCGCCGCGCTGTCGGCGATCTGCAGCTCGCGGCCGTCGCGTGCCAGCAGCAGCGTGTCGCCGGCCAGGCCGACGATCTCGCCGCTGGCGAGCACGCGCGCGACCGGGTCCGCGGCCGGGCGCCGCGTCGTGGCGTCGACGATGTGGAAGACCTCGGCCAGCGGCCGCCCTGCGGCCTCGGCGGCCGGCCAGCCCGTCAGCCGCTCCGCGGCCGGGTTCAGTCGCACGACGCGGCCGGCGATGTCGGTGGCGATGACGGCGTCGCCGATCGAGTCCAGCGTGGTCGCCAGGCGCTGCTCGCTGGCGCGCAGCGCCCGCTCGGCGTGCATCTGCGCGCTGATGTCCATGTGCGTGCCCACCATGCGCCGCGCCCGGCCGTCGGCGTGGCGTTCGACGACGCGGCCGCGGTCCAGCACCCAGATCCAGTGCCCGTCACGGTGGCGCATGCGGTGGCGCGACTCGTAGGTCGGCGTGCGGCCGGCGAGGTGGTCCTCCTGCAGCGCGACGGCCTGCTCGCGGTCGTCCGGATGCAGCAGCGCGCGCCAGCCGCTCTCGCTGGGGTCGCCTTCGCCGGGCGCATAACCGAGCATGGTGTGCCAGCGTTCGTTGACCACGACCTCGTGGCTGTCGAGGTCCAGGTCCCACAGGCCGAGCTCGCCGCCCTCCAGCGCCAGCGCAAGCCGCTCGGCGTCGAGCGCGGCCTGGCGTGCTCTGTCCTCCTGCTCCTGCAGCCGCGCGCCGCGGCGACGCTGGTACACCAGCAGCAGCGGCGCCGCGGCCGCGGCCAGCGCGCCCAGCACGCCACCGCGCAGCAGTGCGTCGCGCCGCCACGGCGCCAGTACCGCGGACTTCGAGCGCAGCACCGCCACCACGAGGCCGGCGTCCATCGCCAGCGCCGCCGGCTGCACGGTGCGCAGCGCGACGATGCCGTCCGCCCCGCCGCCGCCGTCGAGCACCGGGCCCTCCATCACGCTGGCCTGCCTGCCGCTGCGCAGGTG
>CAZUPH010000206.1:0-6348 GCA_964621995.1 uncultured Rubrivivax sp.
TGTCGACGCCACGAGCGCATGGGCTCCCTCCTGTGTGTGCTGCTTGGCGACGCCGCGGGCCGGCCGGTCGGGCAGGCAGCGGCGGCGGGACCGCCGCGAGACCATACAGGACGCGCCGGCCGGCGTCGATCAGGGCGTCTCGCCGGCCGCGGCCACGCTGGCCATGCCGGGCGTGCGCGGCGCCGCGTCGTCGTCGAACCAGGCGGCGACGATCGCGTGGTCGCCGGGCCATTGCGCGGCGGTCCTGCCGCCGGGGTTGGCGTCGTGCAGGTGGTCGTTCCAGACCTTCATCTCGCGGAAGGACCACAGCCGGTCCGCCGAGTGGTCGTAGAAGTGGCGCGAGACCATCACGTGGTCCAGGCTCTCCATGCGGTTGGCGTGCACGTGCGTGTAGTACACGTCGCGCTGGCTGCGGTACTGCTGCAGCGTCTCGGCGGTATACAGGCCGACCTGCGTGCGTGCGCCGCCGCTGCCGGCGGTGCTGCGCGACCACAGCTTGTACGGCGGCTCGCCGCTGACCAGCGTGGTCGTCACCGACAGCGTGGCGTCGTTGAGGTCGCCCAGCAGCACGGTGGGCAGCGAAGGTTCGGACTGCATCGCGTCGGTCAGCATCATGCGCAGCGCGGTGGCCTCCGCGGCCCGGCGCACCGTGGACAGCGCCGAGCCGATGGCTTCCCGGTAGGGGCTCCAGGGGTTGGGCTGGCCGCGCGACGTGGGGTAGTGGCGGCGGTCCAGGTGCAGCGGCCGCTTGCTCTTCAGGTGGGCCACCCAGACCGCCAGCTCGCTGCCCTTGTAGGGCCCGCCCTTCAGGCGCAGCCGCACCGCCAGCGGCGGCCGCGACAGGCTGCTGATGCGCACGTCCACCGCGTCGAGATCCGCGGCGTCCTCGACCCGGCCGTGGCGCAGCCGGAAGTGCGGCGGCACCTGCTCGGTCCAGGCGGCGGCCTTCACGTCGAAGCGCGTGCGCCGTGCCGCCAGCGCCACCTGCGGGCGCCCGGGCGCGCCGTCGCGCGCGACCAGGTGGTAGGTCTTGCCGATCCCGCGGCCGGCACGCGCGAAGGCGTCCTTGAGCGCCGCCACCGACCAGGCCTCCTGGAAGCCGATGAGGTCGGTGTCCACGCGCTCGATCATCGCCGCGGTCCAGCGGATCTTCTTCTCGTACTGCTCGGCCGTCCAGCTGGAGTGGCCGCCGCGCGGCAGCCGGTACATCGGCGCGCCCGGCGACTGCAGGTTGTAGGCGTTGAAGGTGGCCAGCGAGATCGGCATGCGGGCAGTCTCCTCGAGGCGGCCGCGGCCGGGGTGCCGCGCTACAGCGCCTTGGTCGCGACCTTGAAGTCCGGGTCCTCGGGGTAGGCCGCGACCGCGAAGCCCAGGTTGGCCATCAGGCGCAGCATCGCGGTGTTGTCGGCCAGGATCAATCCCATGATCTCGGTCAGCCCCTTGGCACGCGCGGCATCCATGATGGCCAGCATCAGCCGCGAGCCCAGGCCGCGGCCCTTGAAGTCGTCGGCGACGACGAGCGAGAACTCGCAGCTCGTGCCGTCCGGGTTGGTGACGTAGCGCGAGACGCCGACCACGCGCTCGTGCTCGGCGCCGTCGGCGCCCTTCTCGCGCACCAGCGCCACCAGCGCCATCTCGCGGTCGTAGTCGATCAGCGTGAAGCGCGCCAGCATGCGCGCCGGCAGCTCGGGCAGCGAACTCGCGAAGCGGAACCAGCGGCTCTCCTGCGACAGGCCGCGCACGAAGGCCTGCAGCATCTCGGCGTCGTCGGGGTGCAGCGGGCGCACGGTGGCCAGCACGCCGCCCTTCAGCGGCCACTCGCGCTCCTGGTGCGCGGGGTAGGGCAGGATCGCCAGGTGATGGAAGCTGCCCGGCGGCTGCGCGGCGTCGTCGATCACGATGCGCGCATCCACCGCCAGCGCGCCCTGCGGGCCCACGATGACGGGGTTGATGTCCATCTGGCGCAGCTGCGGCAGCGCGCAGACCATCTCCGAAACGCGCAGCAGCAGGTGCTCCAGCGCCTCGCGGTCGGCGGCCGGCGCACCGCGCCACTCGCCCAGCATCTCGGCCGCGCGCGAGCGCTCGATCAGCCGCCGCGCCAGGAACTGGTTCAGCGGCGGCAGCTCCATCGCGCGGTCGGCGATCAGCTCGATCATCAGGCCGCCGGCGCCGAAGGTGATGACCGGGCCGAAGGGCTCGTCGGTGGTCAGCCCGACATAGACCTCGCGCCCGCCTTCGATCATCGCCATCGGCTGCACGGTGACGCCGTCGATGCGTGCGCCCGGCGCCGCGCGCGCCACCGACTCCAGCATCTCCTGGTAGCGGTCGCGCACCTGGGTCGCGGTGTGCACGTCCAGCACCACGCCCTGCACGTCGCTCTTGTGCGCGATGTCCGGCGAGGCGATCTTCAGCGCCACCGGGTAGCCGAGCTGGCTCGCGATCATCATCGCCTCGCCGGCGCTGCGCGCCAGCATCGTGCGCGTGACCGGGATGTGGAAGGCCGCCAGCAGCGCCTTGCTCTCCATCTCGGTCAGCACCTTGCGGCGCTCGGCCAGCGCGCCCTCGATCAGCAGCCGCGCCCCCTCGGTGTCGGGGTCGGCCAGGTGCGACAGCGGCGGCGGTGTCTGCTGCAGCAGCTGCTGGTTGCGGTAGAAGCTGGCGATGCTGTGGAAGGCGTCCACCGCCGCCTCCGGCGTGCGGAAGACCGGCATCAGCCTGGCCGCCAGGTGCTCGCGCGCGATGCGCGCGCTGGCCTCGCCCATCCAGCAGCCGAGCACCGGCTTGGCCGCCGGCTGGAAGACCGCGCCGACCGCCTGCGCCACCGCCATCGGGTCGCCGCCCTGCTTGGGCGAGTGGATCAGCAGCACGCCGTCCACCGTGCGGTCGGCCAGCGCGGTCTGCAGCGCCTGCACGTAGGCGGCGCCGTCGGCCTCCTCGCCGAGGTCGGCCACCCCGGCCACCAGCAGCGCCAGCTGCCCGGCGGCGTCCGCGGCCAGCACCGCCGGGCCGCCGCCGTTGGTGACGATGGCCAGCCGCTGCCCCACCGGCCGGAAGCGCGAGGCCAGGCACTGCGCCGCCGAGAACAGCTGCGTGAACTGGCGCACCCGCACCACGCCGGCGCGGCGCAGCGCGGCGTCGAAGACCTCGTCGGCGCCGACGATGGATGCCGAGTGCGTCAGCGCGACGCCGCGCGCGGCCTCCTGGCGGCCGGCCTTCATCACGATCACCGGCTTGGCGTAGGCCGCGGCGCGCAGCGCGCTCATGAAGCGCCGGGCGTGGCGGATGCCCTCCATGTAGACGAGGATGCTCTGCGTGCTGCCGTCCGCACCCAGGTAGTCCAGCACCTGCGGCAGCTCGACCGCGGTGTTGGGGCCGAGCGAGACGACGGTGGAGAAGCCCACGCCGTTGCTGCGTGCCCAGTCCAGCATCGCCGCGGTCAGCGCACCGGACTGCGAGACCAGCGCCAGCGGCCCGGCCGCGGCCAGCGGGCCCAGCGCGCTGGCGTTGAACTTCAGCGCCGGGCGCTGGAAGCCCAGGCTGTTGGGCCCCAGCAGGTGCACGCCGTAGCGGCGCGCGGTCTGGTGCAGCTCGTGGCACAGGGCGCCCGGCAGCCCGCTGGACAGCACCAGCGCGCCGCGGCAGCGGATGCGGCCGACGATCTCCAGCGCCGCCAGCACCTGCTCGGCCGGCAGCGCGATCAGCGCGAGGTCGGCACGAGAGACCGCCAGGTCGGCCAGCGTGCCGCTCATGCCGATGTCCAGCCAGGTCACCGGGCCGGCGTAGCCGCCCTCGGCCAGCGAGGCGCGCAGCGCACGCGCCGCGGCGGTGGGGGGCTCGGCGCCCGGCGCGCCGGCGAAGACGACGACCGAGCGCGGGTCGAACAGCGGGGTCAGGTAGTGGCGGTCCACGGGCGGTGCTTCGTTCGGACGCGGGGCAGGGCCTCAGCATAGACCGGAGAATGGACGTGCCGCATCGGCGGGATGCCCCGCGGCGGCCCGCACGTGGCACGATAGCCCATGGCCGCCCGCCGCACCAGCCTGCCCACCGTCGACGCGATCGACGACGCGCTGCTGCGCGAGATCGCCGCGCGCGGCGGCGTGCGCCACTACCCGGCCGGTGCGGTGCTGGTCACCGAGGAGGACCGCTCCGACGCGCTGTACATCCTGCTGGCCGGCCGCGTGAAGGTCTACGGCGCCGGCGACGACGGCCGCGAGGTCGTCTACGGCAGCATGGGCAAGGGCGAGTATTTCGGCGAGATGACGCTGGACGGCGGCCCGCGCTCGGCCTCGGTCACGACCCTGGAGCCGACCAGCTGTGCCGTGGTGCCCGGTCCCGACGTGCGCGACTTCCTGGCCCACCACCCCGACTTCGCGCTGCACCTCGTGAAGAAGCTCATCCGGCGCTCGCGCGAGCTCACCGAGCAGGTCAAGAGCCTGGCGCTGGAGGACGTGTACGGCCGCATCGCGCGGCTGCTGCGCACCCAGGCGCGCGACGAGGACGGCGTGCCCACGCTGCCCGAGAAGCTGACGCAGCAGGACATCGCCGAGCGCATCGGCGCCTCGCGCGAGATGGTCAGCCGCGTCATGAAGCCGCTCGCCGAGGGGGGCTGGGTCGGCCAGAAGGACGGCCGCATCACGCTGCTGAAGAAGCTGCCGGCGCGCTGGTAGCGGCCGGGCGGCGCGGTCCCGCGGGCCGTGTGAATGTGTCACAGCGGCGCTGCGGCCTGCGTCGCAGCCCGGCGCGCTCCGAAGCGGGACATTGGCGACACGGCGATGCCGCCGCACCCGCCCCACCCAGGAGAAAGCCATGAAGCCCAACAACCTCGACAACGGCCTGCTGAAGGTGCTGGTCGTCGCGATGATCCTGCTGTTCGTCGGCCTCGGCGTGGACCTGTTCGAGGCCGGCCACTTCGACGGTGCCGAGGCCGCGGCGCCGCCGGCGGCCGCCGAGGCCGTCGTGATCGCCAGCCGCTAGGAGCGCGCAGCCCCGCTCCCGTGGATACTCCGACCGCCGGCGCCGGCTCCCGCACCATGGGGGCCGGCCGCCGGCGGGAGGAGGATCCCCTTGTCGTTCGTCGCCTCGCTGCTGGAGTCGCTGGCGGCATTGTTCGCCGTGCAGTCCGAGCGGCTGCTGGTCGCGCTGGCCGACCCGCAGCAGGCGCTGGCGCTGGCCGCCGCGGCACTGGCCGGAGTGCTGGTCGTCGTCAGTGCCTTCGTCAAGACGATGATCCCGCTGCGCTGGCTGGCCGTGGCCGGCAACATCGGCTTCATCGTCTATGGCGCGGCCTACCCGGCGCCGCTGATCCTGGTGCTGCACCTGGTGCTGCTGCCGGTAAACCTGTGGCGCGTGGTGCAGATGGTGCAGCTCACGCGCCGCGTCTCGGCCAGCGGCGTGGACACGGTGCAGATGCAGCTGTGGCTGCGCCCCTACATGCGCAGCCGCCGCCACCGCGCCGGCAGCGTGCTGTTCAGGCGCGGCGACCATGCCAGCCGCATCTACTTCCTGGTCGACGGCCGCATCGGGCTGGAGGAGGCCGGCCGCGAGCTGCAGCCCGGCGAGATGTTCGGCGAGATCGCCTTCTTCGTGCCCGACCGCCGGCGCAGCAGCACCGCGCGCTGCCTGAGCGACTGCACCGTGATGTCGATCGACGAGGCCACCTTCCGCCAGCTCGTCTACCAGAACCCGGACTTCGGCCTGCACGTGATCGGCCTCATCGCCGCGCGGCTGTCGGACGACGTGCGGCGTGCCCAGGCCGCCGCGCCGGTCGGGCCGTCGCAGGGCGGGCAGCCCCCGG
The DNA here is from genome assembly GCA_964621995.1 of uncultured Rubrivivax sp. Lineage (GTDB taxonomy): Bacteria > Pseudomonadota > Gammaproteobacteria > Burkholderiales > Burkholderiaceae_C > Rubrivivax. The sequence continues at coordinate 5,795 of CAZUPH010000206.1, forward strand.
TGCCGCTGGCGCCCCCGACCTGATACAAACTCCCCCGATCGTCTTTCCTCCAGCAGGACCCCCTCCATGAAGCCTCTCTCTCTCCCGGCACTGCTCCACGCCGCCGGTGCGGCCCTGGTGCTCGGCGTCGCCGCGACCGCCTATGCACAGGACCCAGCCAAGGCTCCCGACGCGCCGCAGGTCCGGGTCAACTTCGTCGATCACTCGGCCACCTCGCTGATCGACAAGGACACCGCGATGGCGGTGATGAAGGAGAACATCCCGGCGCGCGTGTGGCGGCTGTACCCGGCCAACCGCTATGCCTTCGTCAGCCAGGTCGAGGGCGGCGTCACCGGCGCCGGCACCTGCGTGGTGACGGCGCGCGTGATGATGCTGCCGCTGACGCCGACGATGAAGGCGGTGCTGTTCCGGCCGCAGAAGACCGCCACCGCCTTCGACTCGGTGGCCGGCGCCGGCCGCGAGCAGTGCCAGGCCCTCGCGCGCGAGAAGCTCAAGGAGGCGACCGCCGCGGTCGTCTCGGCGCTGGTCAAGACCTGAGGGACTGCGGCGGCCGC
>CAZUPH010000206.1:6358-6874 GCA_964621995.1 uncultured Rubrivivax sp.
AGCGTGCGGCCGCCAGCTTCATCGTCCAGTAGCTGCGGTAGGTGTTGCCGGCACCACCGGTGACGCAGGCCACGCCGAGCTCGCGGAAGCGCACGTTCATCAGGTTGACGCAGTGGCCGGGGCTGGCCATCCAGGCGTCCACCACCGCGGCCACGGTCGGCTGGCCGGCGGCGATGTTCTCGCCCCAGGTGCTCCAGCCGTAGCCGGCGGCGGTGATGCGCTGCCCGGCGTTGCGCCCGTCGCTGCCGGTGTGGCTGAAGAAATTGCCGGCCACCATGTCGTCGCTGTGGACCAGCGCCGCGCTGGCCAGCGCGGCGTTCCAGGCCAGCTCGCCGGTGGCCGCGAAGCTGCCGCGGTCGCCGCAGGTCGCGCCGGCGCGGCGGTAGGCGTTCACGCGCGCCAGCATCGTGGCCTGGAAATCCGGCAGGTTGCAGGTGGCGCGGCTGCCGGTGGCGCCGGGATCGGGCGGCGGGGCGGGGGTCGGGCCGCCCGCGGGCGGCTGCGGTGCCGGGCTGG
>CAZUPH010000207.1:0-6807 GCA_964621995.1 uncultured Rubrivivax sp.
AGCAGCGCGCCGAACGCGGCGAGCTGGAACCAGATCTGCAGCGACGGGTCGTCGAAACGGCTCACCCGCCGCGTGACGCCCATCAGCCCGAGCACGTACAGTGGCATGAACGCGAAGTAGAAGCCGACGAGCCAGAACCAGAACGAGACCTTGCCCCAGAACGGGTCGAGCTTGTAGCCGAAGGCCTTGGGGAACCAGAACGTGATGCCGGCGAGCAGGCCGAACAGCACGCCGCCGATGATCACGTTGTGGAAGTGGGCGACCAGGAACAGGCTGTTGTGCAGCACGAAGTCGGCCGGCGGCACGGCGAGCAGCACGCCGGTCATGCCGCCGATCACGAAGGTGACCATGAAGCCGACGGTCCACAACATCGGCACCTCGAAGCGGATGCGCCCGCGGTACATCGTGAACAGCCAGTTGAAGATCTTCGCCCCGGTGGGGATCGAGATGATCATCGTCGTGATGCCGAAGAACGAGTTGACGCTCGCCCCCGAGCCCATCGTGAAGAAGTGGTGCAGCCACACCAGGTACGACAGGATCGTGATCACGACGGTGGCGTAGACCATCGACGCGTAGCCGAACAGGCGCTTGCCGCAGAAGGTGGCGACCACCTCGGAGAAGATGCCGAACACCGGCAGGATCAGGATGTAGACCTCCGGATGGCCCCAGATCCAGATCAGGTTGACGTACATCATCGCGTTGCCGCCGCCGTCCGCGGTGAAGAAGTTCGTCCCCACGTAGCGGTCGAGCGAAAGGAGCGCGAGCACCGCGGTCAGCACCGGGAACGCGGCAACGATCAGGATGTTCGTGCACAGCGCCGTCCAGGTGAAGATCGGCATGCGCATCAGGCTCATGCCCGGCGCGCGCATCTTGACGATGGTCGCGATCAGGTTCACGCCCGACAGCAAGGTGCCGACGCCGGCGACTTGCAGCGCCCAGATGTAGTAGTCGACCCCCACGTCCGGGCTCGCGAGGATGCCCGACAACGGCGGGTACGCGAGCCAGCCCGTGCGCGCGAACTCGCCGATGAACAGCGAAGCCATCATCAGCCCGGCGCCGGCGGTCGTCATCCAGAAGCTGAAGTTGTTGAGGAACGGGAAGGCGACGTCGCGCGCGCCGATCTGCAGCGGCACGACGTAGTTCATGAACCCGGTGACGAGCGGCATCGCCACGAAGAAGATCATGATCACGCCGTGCGCGGTGAAGATCTGGTCGTAGTGGTGCGGCGGCAGGAAGCCGGCGTTGTCGCCGAAGGCGATCGCCTGCTGCATGCGCATCAACGCCGCGTCGGCGAAGCCGCGCAGCAGCATCACCAGGCCGAGCACGATGTACATCACGCCGATCTTCTTGTGGTCGATGCTCGTGATCCAGTCGCGCCACAGCGGCCCCCACAGCCGGTGGTAGGTCACGGCGCCGAAGATCGCCATGCCGACCAGTGCGGTGACGATGAAGGTGCCGACGAGGATCGGGTCGTGGTACGGGATCGCGCTGAGCGTCAGGCGGCCGAACAGCGGGTGGGGGACTTCGGGGTAGGTGACCATGGCAGGCGGCTCAATCGCGGGTGGCGGGACGGGCGATCCAGCTGGTGCCGAGCGGGTCGTTCGCCGTGCAGATCGCGGTGGCGAACAGCGCCTCGGGCGGCTCGGCCCCGGCGGCGACGCGCTGGCGCAGCGCGTCCTCGGCCATCTGCTGGTGCATGCACTTCGCACCGGGCTCGACGCAGCGGTTCAGGATCGCGTGCCACAGGTCCGGCGCCACGCCGTTCCAGCGCTGCACCGCAACGCGCTCGGACGGCCGGCGCAGGTCCAGGTAGGCGGCGCGGCTCAGCTCGGCGTTGCCGGCCGTGCGCGCCTGCTCGACCCAACGCTCGAAGCCGGCCGCGTCGAGCCCGCGGAACGTGAAGCGCATGTCCGAGAACCCGGCGCCGCTGTAGTTGGCCGAAAAGCCCTCGTACGCGCCGGCCTTGTTGATCACCGCATGCAGCTTGGTCTCCATGCCCGGCATCGCATAGATTTGCCCGGCCAGCGCCGGGATGAACAGCGAGTTCATCACCGAATGCGAGGTGATGCGGAACTGGATTGGCCGGTCCACAGGCGCGGCGACTTCGTTGACGAGCGCGATGCCCTGCTCGGGGTAGATGAACAGCCACTTCCAGTCGAGCGCGACGGCCTGCACGACGAGCGGTTTCACGTCGCGCGGCACCACGCGCTGCGCGTCGATGCGCCGCAAGGCGCGGTACGGGTCCAGCGTGTGGGTGGTGATCCAGGTCAGCGCGCCGAGCGCGATGATGATCAAGAGCGGTGCACCCCAGATCACGAGTTCGAGCTGGATCGAGTGGTCCCAGTCGGGTTCGTAGCGCGCGGCACGGTTCGACGCGCGGTAGCGCCACGCGAACCACAGCGTCAACGCGATCACCGGCACGATGATCAGCAGCATCAGCACGGTCGACTGCACGATCAGCCGGCCCTGCTGCGCGGCGATGTCGCCGGACGGGCTCAGCACCACCAGGTCACACCCCGCGACGAGGCTCGCGCAGGCGACCCATGCCGGCCATCGCCCCAGGGGCCGAGCCGGGGTTTCTCTAAGCATTCGATTCCTCCCGCTCCAGCCGCTCCTGCCGTGCCTTGTCCACGAACAACGCCAGCAGCGTGCACGCTGCGCCCGACAGCAGGTACAGGCTGACGTAACCGAGCCCGAAGTTCGCCGACAGACCGAGCGCGACCAGCGGCGCGAAGGCGGCACCGACCAACCAGGCGACATCGGAGGTCAGCGCCGCACCGGTGTAGCGGTGCCTGGGTTCGAAGCTCGAGTTCAGGGCTCCCGCCGCCTGCCCGTACGACAGGCCGAGCAGCACGAAGCCGATGAGGATGAACACGTCCTGGCCCAGCGTCCCGCCGCCGAGCAGCGTCGGCGCGAAGCCGCTGAACACGGCGATCAGCGTGGCCAACAGCTTCAGCGTTTCGCGACGACCGATGCGGTCGGCGATCCTGCCCGAGGCGACCATGCCCGCGACCGCGAGCCCCGCGCCGACGATCTGGATCAGCAGGAACTCGCTGACCGACTGCGTCGAGTACAGCACGATCCAGGACAGCGGGAAGACGGTGACGAGGTGGAACAGTGCGTAGCTGGCGAGCGCCCCGAACGCGCCGATCAGCACGTGGCGGCCCTGGTCACGCAGCAACTCGCGGGTGTCGCTGGGTGCCAGGTCGCGCTGCTCGAGCAGCTCGTCGAACTCGCGCGCGACGACCAGCCGCAGCCGCGCGAACAGCGCAACGACGTTGATCGCGAACGCGCAATAGAACGGAAAGCGCCAGCCCCAATCGAGGAAGTCCTCGCTGTCGAGACTGAAGGTCAGCAGCGCGTACAGCGCGGCCGCGATCGCGAAACCGATGGGCGCGCCGAGTTGGCCCATCATCGCGTACCAGCCGCGGCGGGCGCGCGGCGCCGACATCGCCAGCAGCGACGGCAGCCCGTCCCACGAGCCGCCGAGGGCGATGCCCTGGCCGATGCGGAAGATCGCGAGCAGCACGATCGCCGTCGTGCCGACCTGCGCATAACCGGGCAGGAACGCGATGCACGCGGTGGACGTGCCGAGCAGGAACAGCGCGATCGTCAGCTTGGCGCCGCGGCCGAAGCGGCGTTGCACCTGCATGAACAGCACCGAGCCGATCGGTCGGGCGATGAAGGCGAACGAAAAGACGACGAAGGCGTACAGGATGCCTTCGAGCTGGGTGGCGAACGGAAAGAACACCGCGGGGAAGACGATCACCGACGCGATGCCGTAAACGAAATAGTCGAAATACTCCGATGCGCGGCCGACGACCACACCGACGGCGATGTCGCCCGGTGCCACATGCGGGGCGGCGGCGCTCGGCGGACCGCCGCCGGGCAGCGCGGCGGTCGCGGCGGGTGCGGTGTTGGATGACATGCTGGGCTCAGTTCAAGTGCAAGGTCAGCACGCCGTCGGCGGTCCCCAGCAGGCACATGCTGGCCGCGTGGCGCGCAAAGATGCCGACGGTCACCACCCCCGGCCACTGGTTGATCTCGGCCTCCATCGCCAGCGGATCGGTGAGGGCGAGGCCGTGCACGTCGAGCAAGGGGTGCCCGTTGTCGGTGAGCACCCCGGCGCGCAGGACGGCGCGGCCGCCGATGGCTTCGAAGCGCCGCGTGATGCGCGCCACCGCCATGCCGATCACCTCGACGGGCAACGGGAAGCGGCCGAGCACGTCCACGCGCTTGGAGGCATCGGCGATGCACAGGAAGCGCTCGGCGATGTCGGCGACGATCTTCTCGCGCGTCAGCGCCGCACCACCGCCCTTGATCATCCGCCCGCAGGGGTCGATCTCGTCGGCGCCGTCCACGTACATGGGCAGCTGCCCGACCTCGCCGGCGTCGAACACGCGGAAGCCGTGGCCACGCAGGCGCGCGCTGCTGGCGTCGCTGCTCGACACCGCTCCGGCGATGCGCTCGCGCTGGGTGGCCAGTGCGTCGATGAAGTGGTTGACGGTCGAACCCGTGCCCACGCCGATGACGGTGCCGGGCGCCACCTGCGCGAGCGCCGCCCGGGCCACCATGGCCTTCATCTCGTCCTGGGTCATGCGGTGTCTCCCTGCGCCAGCCGTTGCGCCGTGCGCGCCACGGCGATGAACTCGTCGACGTTCAGCGACGCGCCGCCCAGCAAGCCGCCGTCGACGTCGGGCATGGCGAGCAGCTCGCGCGCGTTGGCCAGCTTCATGCTGCCGCCGTACAGGATGTGCAGGTGCGCCGCCACCTCGCCGCCGGCGGCGGCGAGGTGGCGGCGGATGAAGGCGTGAACCTCCTGCGCCTGCTCGGGCCTGGCTGTCTGGCCCGTGCCGATGGCCCAGACGGGCTCGTAGGCGACCACGGCGTCGGCAAAAGCGCCCGGCCCTGCGAGGTCGAGCACCGCCTGCAACTGGCGCGCGACCACGAACTCGGTCACACCGCGCTCGCGCTCTTCGAGCGACTCGCCGACGCACAGAATCGGCGTCAATCCGCAGCGGCTGGCGGCGACGAACTTGCGCGCCACGTCTTCGTCGCTCTCGCCGTACAGGGCTCGCCGCTCGGAGTGGCCGACCAGCACGCAGGAGCACCCGAACTCGCGCAGCATCGTGGCCGACACTTCGCCGGTGAAGGCGCCGGCCGCGTGTTCGCAGATGTGCTGCGCGCCCCAGGCCATGCCGCTGCCGCCCAGCCGGCGCTGGGCCTCGGCCAGATAGACCGACGGAGGCAGCAGCACCAGCTGCACGTGGTCCAGGCCCGTCAACGCGCCGCCCTGGATGGCCGTGCCCAGGGCCTGCAGATGGGCGAGGCTGCCGTTCATCTTCCAGTTGCCGGCCACCAGCCGCCGGCGGTGTTGGCTAGCCATGGCGCAACTCCGTCGCTCTGCCGCCGAACAGGCGATAGGACAGCAGCCAGCCCAGCGCGATCGTGATCGACGGGAACAGTAGGTGAGAGGTGATGTTGGCCGCGAACTGGGCGCGTGACAGGAAGAGCGGGTCCATGCTTGCGAGTTCGTGCGCTTCGGTGTTCTCGTTCGGGTCGGGCAGGTCAGAGCGTCGCGATGCGCATCAGGTTCGTCGTGCCGGCCGTGCCGAACGGCATGCCGGCGATGGCGACGATGCTCTGCCCGGCTTCGGCAAAGCCCTCGCGGAGCGCTGTGGCGCAGGCCACGGCGGACATCTGCTCCACGTCGGTCACGTCATCGGCGATGTGCACCGAGTGCACGCCCCAGGCCAGCGCCAGCCGGCGCGCGACGCCGAGGTCGGGTGTCAGGCTCAGCACCGCCGCCTCGGGGCGCTCGCGCGCCGCGCGCAGGCTGGTGTGGCCCGAACTCGTGTAGCAGACGATCGCCGCAGCATGCACGGCCGCGACCGTGTGGCGCACCGCGCGGCACACGGCCTCGGCGACGTCGGCGGCGCCGGCAGCGGGATCGCGTGATGCCTCGATGAGCCGCCGGTACTGCGGGTCGGCCTCCACCTCGGCGATCAGGCGGTTCATCATGTCCACGGCCTCGACCGGGTAGCGGCCTGCGGCCGACTCGGCCGACAGCATCACGGCGTCGGCACCGTCGTAGACGGCGGTGGCGACGTCGGAAGCCTCGGCGCGGGTCGGCACGGGGCTGGCGACCATCGACTCCAGCATCTGCGTGGCCACGATCACCGGCCGGCCCAGGCTGCGGCAGCAGCGCACGATGCGCTTCTGGATCGCCGGCACGCGTTCGGCGGCCAGTTCGACGCCGAGATCGCCACGCGCCACCATCACCGCGTCGGACAGGGCGACGATGGCGTCCAGGCGCTCCACCGCCGCCGGCTTCTCGATCTTGGACACGATGGCGGCACGCGCCCCGATCAGCGCGCGCGCCTCGCTGACATCCTCGGGGCGCTGCACGAACGACAGCGCGATCCAGTCCGCACCCAGCTCCAGCGCGATGGCCAGATCGCGCCGGTCCTTCGGGGTGAGGGCACTGATCGGCAGCACGACGCCGGGCACGTTGACCCCTTTGCGGTCGGAGAGCTTGCCGCCCACCAGCACGCGCGTCTCGGCGAAGTCGCTGCCGCAGCGCTCGACCACCAGCCGCAGGCGGCCGTCGTCGAGCAGCAGCTCGGCGCCCGGCACCAGGGCGGCGAAGATTTCCGGGTGCGGCAGGCCCACGCGGCGCACATCGCCGGGCGACGGGTCGAGGTCGAGCCGGAAGTCCTGCTCCGCGTCGAGCATCACCGGCCCGTCGGCGAAGGTGCCCACGCGCAGCTTGGGGCCCTGCAGATCGGCCAGGATGCCGATCGGGCG
>CAZUPH010000208.1:0-6803 GCA_964621995.1 uncultured Rubrivivax sp.
TCGCACAGGTGCTGCGCCAGGTGGGTGCGGCCGTCGGTGGTCGCGTCGCCGAGCACACCGGCACCGGCTCGGCCGCCGAGCGCACCGATTTCAGCGCGCTCACGGGCAGCTTCACGGTGCAGGGCGGCGTGCTCCGCAACGAGGACCTGGCAGCCCAGGCGCCGCTGCTGCGCGTGGCCGGCGCCGGCACCGTGGACCTCGGCGCCGGCCAGCTGGACTACCTGCTGCGGGCCAGTGTCGTCGAGTCGCTGCAGGGCCAGGGCGGCGCCGAGCTGCAGGCGCTGCGCGGGCTGACGTTGCCGGTGCGGCTGAGCGGCCCGCTCGACGCGGTGCGCTACCGGGTGGAGCTCGAGGCGCTGCTCGACGAACGCGCACGCCAGGCGCTGCGCGAGAAGGGCCGGGCGGTCGAGGACCGCGCGAAGCAGGAGCTGGGCGACAAGCTGCGGGAGCTGCTCCGCCGCTAGGTCGGTGATCATGTGAGTAAATACAAACTTCTACAAACATGCCTATTTGCCTTGGCTTGCGCCGGCGATTTCCCCGCGGTGACGGATGCATCAGCACTCGCCGATCGAGAGTGCTAACATGAGCGGAACCGGACGCCCGAACAGGCCATCTCAGACTGCATGAACGCTTCCACCGCCCTCTCCGTGCGCGACCCCTGGGCCCTGGTGCCGTCGCTCGGCAACCTGGACGCCTACATCTCGGCCGTCAACCGGCTGCCGATGCTGACGCAGACCGAGGAGGTCGAGCTCGGCCGCCGCCTGCGCGACCACGGCGACCTGCAGGCCGCCGGGCAGCTGGTGCTGTCGCACCTGCGGCTGGTGGTCAGCATCTCGCGCCAGTACCTGGGCTACGGGCTGCCGCAGGGCGACCTGATCCAGGAAGGCAACGTGGGCCTGATGAAGGCCGTCAAGCGCTTCGACCCCGAGCAGGGCGTGCGCCTGGTCAGCTACGCGCTGCACTGGATCAAGGCCGAGATCCACGAGTACATCCTGAAGAACTGGCGCATGGTCAAGGTGGCCACCACCAAGGCCCAGCGCAAGCTGTTCTTCAATCTGCGCTCGATGAAGCAGGGCATGAAGGCCGACGCCGACGCCGAGACCTACCGCAGCACGCTGACGCCCGCCGAGGTGGCCAGCGTGGCGCGCGAGCTCAACGTCAAGCCCGACGAGGTCGTCGAGATGGAGACCCGCCTGTCCGGCGGCGACGTGGCGCTGGAGCCGCAGGTCGACGACGGCGAGGAGAGCTACGCCCCGATCGCCTACCTGGCCGACGATCGCCACGAGCCGACGCGCGCGCTGGAGGCCCTGCACCGCGACTGGCTGGCCGCCGACGGCATCCAGCAGGCGCTGCAGGTGCTGGACGCCCGCAGCCGCCGCATCGTCGAGGAGCGCTGGCTGAAGGTCAACGACGACGCCAGCGGCGGCATGACGCTGCACGAGCTGGCCGCCGAATACGGCGTCAGCGCCGAGCGCATCCGCCAGATCGAGGTGGCGGCGCTGAAGAAGATGCGCAAGGCGCTGGAGGTGTAGGCCCCCACGCTCCCTTCCGGTCGCTGCCCCCCGAGGGGGCTTCGCTGGTCACCCGGCGGAGCCGCGCGACGGCGACGGCGACGGCTCGGCTCGGGTCCGCTGTCCGCGTCGCAGGGCGCGCCGGCGCGGCCTACGCACCCTGCAGCAGCAGCGCCAGGTCGTGCTTCAGCGCCGTGGCGCCGGTGCCGTAGCGGGTGAACAGGCGCACCCGGCCCTGCGCGTCGAAGACATAGGCGCCGGCGGTGTGGTCGATCGAGTAGCTGCCCTCGGTCTTGCCCGGCACCTTGTTGTAGAAGACCTTGAAGGCCTTGGCCAGCGCCCGCGTCTCCTCGGGCGTGCCGCGCAGCGCGACGAAGTCCGGCGCGAAGGCGCTCACGTAGGGGCCCAGCACCTCGGGCGTGTCGCGCTCGGGGTCGACGGTGACGAAGATGCCGGCCACGCGCTCGCCGTCGGCGCCCAGCGCCTTGCGCACCTCGGCCAGCTCGAGCATCGTGGTCGGGCAGACGTCCGGGCAGTGCGTGAATCCGAAGAAGACCACCGTGACCTTGCCGCGGAAGTCGGCCAGCGTGCGCCGCCGGCCCTGCGCGTCGGGCAGGTCGAAGTCGCGCGCATAGTCGGCGCCGGTGATGTCGATGGCCTTGAACTGCGGCGCGCCGGCGCGCTCGCAGCCGGCCAGTGCCAGCCCGAGCCCGCAGGCCGCCGCTGCGATCAGCCCGCGGCGCCGAACAGCCATGGCCCGAGGTAGTGGTCGACCAGCAGCGCCGCGAACAGCAGCGACAGGTGCCAGATCGAGAAGCGGAAGGTGCGCCGCGCCAGCGCATCGCTGTACTCGCGCCACAGCTGCCAGGCGTGGAGCACGAACAGCGCGCCCAGCACCGCCGCGGCGGCGAGGTACAGCCAGCCGCTCATGCCCAGCACGAAGGGCAGCAGCGTCGCCGCGAACAGCACGATGGTGTACAGCAGCACCTGCAGCTGCGTGAATTCGCGGCCATGCGTCACCGGCAGCATCGGCAGGCCGGCGCGGCGGTAGTCCTCGGCGCGGTACAGCGCCAGCGCCCAGAAGTGCGGCGGCGTCCACAGGAAGATGATCAGCGCCAGCAGCAGCGCCGGCACGCCGACCTCGCCGGTCATCGCGGCCCAGCCCAGCACCGGCGGCATCGCCCCTGACGCGCCGCCGATGACGATGTTCTGCGGCGTCAGCGGCTTGAGCACCACCGTGTAGACCACCGCATAGCCGACGAAGGTGGCCAGCGTCAGCCACATCGTCAACGGGTTGACGGCCCACCAGAGGATCGTGCAGCCAGCGCCGCACAGCGCGGCGGAGAAGGCCAGCGTGTGCAGGTCGCCGAGCTCGCCCTTGGCGGTCGGCCGCCAGGCGGTGCGCTGCATGCGGCGGTCGATGTGCTGCTCGACGATGCAGTTGAAGGCGGCCGCGGCGGCGGCCACCAGCCAGATGCCCGCGGTGCCGGCCAGCACCAGCGTCCAGTCCGGCCAGCCCGGCTGCGCGAGCAGCATGCCGATCAGCGCGCAGAAGACGATCAGCTGCACCACGCGCGGCTTCGTCAGCGCGTAGAACTGCGCCCAGCGCGAGGTCGCGGGCCGGGCGGCGGCGAGGGTCTGGGCCATGGAGGGAGTGGTCTCGGGGGCCATCATTCTAGGCGGCGCCCCCCGTGGCGACCGGCGTCGCCGGCCGCGCCGCGGTGTCGATCGCGGCGAGGCGCAGGGCGCCGCCGCGCGCGATCAGCATCACCAGCACCAGCACCAGCGCCGCGGCGCCTGCCGAATGCGCCAGCGCCGCCGCCAGCGGCCAGCCCAGCACGACGTTGGACAGTCCGCTGGCCACCTGCGCGGCCACCAGCAGCGCAAGCGCGATGCCGAAGCGGCGCAGCGCAGCGCCCTCGCCGCGCCACAGCCGCCAGGCCAGCCAGCCGGCGGCCGCGGTGACGAAGAGCGCGCCGATGCGGTGCGCCATGTGGATGCCCACCAGCGCCTCGAAGTGCAGCTGGCTGCCGTCGGCCGCCAGCCCCAACGGCCGGATCACCGCGAAGCCGGCCGCGTCCATCGCCGGCCACCACTGCCCGTTGCACTGCGGGAAGCCGGTGCAGGCCAGCACCGCATAGTTCGTGCTGACCCAGCCGCCGAGGGCGATCTGCACCACCAGCAGCGCCAGCACCGCGAGCGCGCCGCGGCGCAGCCCTGGCGGCAGCGCCAGCGGGCGCCGGCGGAAGGCCTCGTGCTGCAGCGCCAGCAGCGCCAGCAGCAGCAGCCCGCCCAGCAGGTGCAGCGTGACGATGGCCGGGTACAGCTTCAGCGTCACCGTGTACTTGCCGAACAGGCCCTGCACGAGAACCCAGACCAGCGTGGCCGTCGGCCACCAGGGCGAAAACGGCAGCGTGCGGCGGCGTGCCCATGCCGCCGCGGTCATCACCAGGATCAGCACGCCCACCGTCATCGCCAGGTAGCGGTGGATCATCTCGATCCAGGCCTTGGACCAGGTCACCGGGCCGGTGGGCAGCGCGGCCTCGGCGGCGCGGATCTGCTCGCGTGCACCGAAGGGGCTGACCTGGCCATAGCAGCCGGGCCAGTCCGGGCAGCCCAGGCCGGAGTCGGTGAGCCGCGTGAAGGAGCCGAAGACGATGAGGTCGAAGGTCAGGAACAGCGTCAGCGCGGTCAGCGCCGCCAGCCGCGCGCGTGTGTCGGTGCCGCGCTGGCGCACCCACCACCAGGCCAGCGGCAGCAGCGCGATGACGCCGGCCAGCGCCAGCAGCCCGGCCATCGGCGCGAGGTCGACCAGCGCCTGGGGGTCGGCGTCCATGCCGCGTCAGCGCCCCGCGCGGTCCCAGAAGGCCGAGGCGCGCAGCAGCCGGTCCAGGTCGCGCTTGACGCGAGAGGGTTCCGGATCGGCCGGCACGCGCATCATCCACTCGCCCATCGGGTCGACGATGTACAGGTGCTGCTCCAGCGTGTGCCCCGGCTCGGGCGCCAGCCAGGCGGCCACCGCGGCGGCCTCGGCGCGCAGCAGCGTCACCGCGGGGGCGGCCGTCAGCGCCGCGCGCAACGGCTCGGCGAGCGGCGCGGTGTCCGTGATCAGCCAGACCTTGTCCAGGCGGTCGCGCTCGCGGCCGAGCATCTCGCGCAGCTGGCGCTGCATGAACAGGCGCTGCTCGCAGGCGGCGTCGCAGGCTGCCGGGCCCACGGCGACCAGCAGCCACTGCCCGCGCAGCGAACGCGCCGGCACGGCGCGCCCGTCGAGGTCGGTGAGCGCCAGCTCGGGCAGCGACTTCGTCGGCAGGATCAGCGTGCCGTAGGCGGTGCTGCCGCCCTCGGGCCGGATCACGAAATAGGCCAGGTAGGAGGCGATGACCGGCGCCGCGCAGGCCAGCAGCACCAGCAGCATGCGCACCCGGCCGCGCCGCGTGCGGCTGCGCGCTTCCTCGTCGGCCAGCGTCGGCGCGGCGATGCTGTGCACCGTCATCGTCAGCGGTTCAGGCAGCGCGTCGGGCGCGGAGGCGTGGGCGGATGAGTTGGAACCAGGCATACAGGCCGGCGACCAGCGCCGAGAGCGAGAACCACTGGAAGGCATAGCCGTAGTGCTTGTGCACGTCGGCGGCCGGGACGGGCCAGTCGCGCTGCAGGCCGTCGGGCGGATCGGCGTCGCCGGTCATCACGACGGTCAGCGGCCGCAGCGCAAGCCCGGTCTCGCGGGCGTAGGCGTCGAGGTCGAGATTCTGCCGGATGGGCCCCGAGGACGCGCCGTCGAACTCGTACAACCGGGACGGCGCGGGGGCGATGCGCCCCTGCACCCTCACCGGCCCCGGCGGCGGTGGCGCGGCGACGATGCGGGTGCGGTCGGCCTGGTCGCGCGGCAGCCAGCCGCGCTGCACGACGACCGCGCTGCCATCGGCCAGCACGAGCGGCGTCAGCGCGTAGAAGCCCGGGCGGCCGTTCATCTGCCGGTTCTCCAGGTACACGGTGCGCGCGGCGTCCCAGCGGCCCTCGAGCACGACGGCGCGGTGGTGCTGCGCGGCCGCTGCCGCGGCATCGGCGGCCAGGTCGGCCGCCGGCAGCGGCGGCAGCGCGCGCTGGCGCTCCTGCGACGCCTGCAACGCAGTCTTCTGCGCCGCGCGGTCGAGCTGCCACACGCCCAGGCGGGCGGTCAGCGCGCAGGCCACCAGCGCCGCCAGCAGCACCGCCCAGCGCCGCCAGCCGGCAGTTGCGGGCGCCCCTGCCGTCATCCCCGACACCCCCGGCACGGATAATGCGCCGCGATGAAGACCGTGATGGTGCTGTTGATGATCGCCGTGCTGGGCGCGCTGGCCGGCGCGGGCGTCTTCATGCTGCGCAAGGACGGCGACGACGAGGCCGCGCGCAGCAAGCACATGGCGCGCGCGCTGGCGCTGCGCGTGGCGCTGTCGGTGGCGCTGTTCGCGCTGATCCTGCTGTCCTGGTTCATGGGCTGGGTGCGGCCGGGCGGGCTGCCGACGGGCTGATCGAAGGCAGGAAAAAGGGCCGTCGCGAAACGGCCCGCTCTCAGCGCCCGCAGCCGCGCAGCCCAGCCGTCGCCGTCGCCCGGCTCTGCCGGGCGACCGGCGAAGCCCCCTCGGGGGGCAGCGACCGGCAGGGAGCGTGGGGGACCTACCTCACAGCCAATAGACCAGGAAGTACAGGCCCAGCCAGACCACGTCCACGAAGTGCCAGTACCAGGCCGCGCCTTCGAAACCGAAGTGGCGCTTGGGCGTGAAGTGGCCCTTCATCAGCCGCAGAGTGATGAACAGCAGCATCAGCATGCCGACGAGCACGTGGAAGCCGTGGAAGCCGGTCAGCATGAAGAAGGTGCTGCCGAAGATGCCGCTGCTGAGCTTGAGGTTCAGGTCGCGGTAGGCGTGCACGTACTCGTAGGCCTGCACGCCCAGGAAGGTGGCGCCCAGCGCGACCGTGATCCACATCCAGAGGATCGTCTTGCTGCGCTGGTTGGCGATCAGCGCGTGGTGCGCGATCGTCAGCGTCACGCCCGAGGTCAGCAGCAGCGCGGTGTTGATGGTCGGCAGCGGCCAGGGGCCGATGATCTGGAAGGGCTCGACCGTGCCGGCCGGCGAGGCCGTGACGCCGCCGCCGGCGCTGGGCCAGATGGCCTTGAAGTCGGGCCACAGCAGCTGGTGGTCCAGGTTGCCCAGCATCGGCAGCGCATGCACGCGCGCCCAGTACAGCGCGCCGAAGAAGGCGGCGAAGAACATCACCTCGCTGAAGATGAACCAGCTCATGCTCCAGCGG
>CAZUPH010000209.1:0-6797 GCA_964621995.1 uncultured Rubrivivax sp.
GCCACTCTCTGCCCGGTACACAACCGTTCGCGCTGAGCCTGTCGAAGCGCGCGTGATCCTCGGGGCTTCGACAGGCTCAGCCCGAACGGCTCGGGCGGACGCTTCGACAGGCTCAGCGCGAACGGTTGGTTGCGGCGGGTTCAGCGTCCGCAACGCGCCGAAACCGGTCCACCGCGATGAACATCTCATCCTCAGGCGAGCCGGTAGTCCAGGACCCAATAGTTCTCGTACGCGGTCCATTGTGGTGCCACGGCGCGCGGGCCCAGCATCGCGAAGGCCTGCTCGCGCGTCGGAAAGTTCTTCAGCACCTCGTGCACCGTGCCGTCGTCGAGCGTGCGCCGCTGCCAGCCGTTGCCGGCTGCGTCGTGCCAGGCGATGGGCGTGCTGTCGCCCTCGACCCAGGCGTTGTCGATGAAGACGACACGTGCGCCGGCCGGCAGCAGCGCATGCAGCGCCTCCAGCCACGCCGGCAGCCGCTGCAGCGGCACGTGGCTCCACCAGAAGCCGGCGAAGACGGCGTCGAAGTGGCGGCCGGCCAGGCCGTCCAGCGCATAGGCGTCCATCGTCGCGAGCTCGACGCCAGGCGGCAGCGGCTTGCTGCGGGCGACGGTCAGCGTCTGCGGACTGAGGTCGGTGGCCAGCCAGGACGCGGCGCGGCGCGCGCCATGCGGGATCCACCAGCCGGTGCCGGTGGCGATCTCGAGCACGTGGCGGCCGGCCATCGCATCGGCCAGCCAGGCCTCGAGCCGGCGCAGGTCGGTCTGGCGGTGCGGGCGGTGGTAGACCCGCTCGTACTCCGGCGCGCGCTGCGCGTAATACGCCGCCATCGCGTCGAGCGTGCGGTCCGCGTCCATCACCACTCGGGAACCAGGCGGCCGCGGTTGAAGATGCCGTCGGGGTCGAAGGCCTGCTTGAGCTGGCGGTGGATGCGCGCCAGCGCGGGCTTCAGCGGCGCACCGCGGCCGCCGTCCTCGCGGCGGTGCGCGCGGAACAGCGTCGCATGCCCGCCCGCCGCGGCCGCGGCCTCGTGCAGCACCGCGGCCGGGGCGGTGGTGCACAGCCAGCGCTGCGCACCGCCCCACTCGACGAGCTGCTCGCCGGAGAGCTTCAGCGGCGGCGCGGTCGAGGGCAGCGACAGCCGCCACAGCCCGGCGCCGGCGGCCACCGCCTTCAGCGCGCCGACGAAGAATTCGTCGCGCTGGTCGCGCAGGCCGTCCCAGAACGGGTCCGCCATGTCGGCTTCGATCACCTCGCCGCCGATCGCGGAGCGCGCGGACTGCACAGCCGCCGCCGCGCCGGCCAGGCGCACGACCAGCGTGCCCTCCCACCACGCAGTGGCATTCAGCGGCAGCGGGCGGCCGCCCCATTCGTTCAGCCGCCGCAGCGCCTGCGCCTCGTCGAGCTCCAGCCGCAGCGTCAGCAGGGCCGGCGGGCGTGGCAGCACCTTCAGCGAGACCTCGCAGATCACGCCCAGCACGCCCATCGAGCCCGCGAGCAGGCGCGACACGTCGTAGCCGGCGACGTTCTTGATGACCTGGCCGCCGAAGCTGAGCAGCTCGCCACGGCCGTCCAGCAGCGTGGCGCCGAGCACGTAGTCGCGCAAGCCGCCGGCCGCGGCGCGTGCCGGGCCGGCGAGACCGGCGGCGACCATGCCACCGACGGTGCCTGCAGGCGAGAAGCGAGGCGGCTCGAAGGGCAGGCACTGGCCCTGCTGCGCGAGCAGCGCCTCCAGCTCGGCCAGCGGCGTGCCGGCGCGTGCGGTGACGACCAGTTCGCTGGGTTCGTAGCTGCTGACGCCGGCCAGCGGCCGCAGGTCCAGCGGCTCGCCCTGCGGCACGCCACCGAGGAAGTCCTTCGTGCCGCCGCCCACGATGCACAGCGCCGCCTTGCGCGCACGCGCCTCGCGCACCCGCTCCACCAGGGCGGCGACCGTGGGGTCGGTCGCCGGGTCCGCCGCGACGGCCATCTAGAAGCGCTCCAGATGCGGGAAGGGCAGCAGGCCCTTCTTCACGTGCATCTTCCCGTACTCCGCGCAGCGCTGCAGCGTGGGGATCACCTTGCCGGGGTTGAGCAGGCCCGCGGGGTCGAAGGCGCGCTTGAGCGCCATCATCGCCTCGCGCTCGGCGGGCGAGAACTGCACGCACATGCTGGCGAGCTTCTCGACGCCCACGCCATGTTCGCCGGTGACCGTGCCGCCCATCGCGACGCTGGTCTCCAGGATGTCGGCGCCGAAGAGCTCGCAGCGGTGCAGCTGGTCGGGGTCGTTGGCGTCGAACAGGATCAGCGGGTGCAGGTTGCCGTCGCCGGCATGGAAGACGTTGCAGCAGCGCAGGCCGTACTTCTTCTCCATCTCGCCGATCGCGATCAGGATGTCGGCCAGGCGCTTGCGCGGGATCGTGCTGTCCATGCACATGTAGTCGGGGCTGATGCGCCCGCTGGCCGGGAAGGCATTCTTGCGCCCGCTCCAGAACTTCAGCCGCTGCGCCTCGTCACGGCTGACCTCCAGGCGCGTGGCGCCGCAGCCGGTCAGCACGGTCAGCATGCGGTCGATCTCCTCGGCCACCTCCTCCGGCGTGCCGTCGCTCTCGCACAGCAGGATGGCCTCGGCGGCAAGGTCGTAGCCGGCGTGCACGAAGTCCTCGACCGCGGCCGTCATCGGCCTGTCCATCATCTCGAGGCCGGCCGGGATGATGCCGGCGGCGATGATCGCGGCCACCGCGTCGCCGGCGCGGCGCACGTCGTCGAAGCTCGCCATGATGCAGCGCGCCAGCTGCGGCTTGGGCACCAGCTTGACGGTGACCTCGGTGGCCACGGCCAGCATGCCCTCGCTGCCGATCACCACCGCCAGCAGGTCCAGGCCCGGCGCGTCCAGCGCGGCGGAGCCGAATTCCACCGCCTCGCCCTCGGCCGTGAAGCCGCGCACGCGCAGCACGTTGTGCAGCGTCAGGCCGTACTTCAGGCAATGCACGCCGCCGGAGTTCTCGGCCACGTTGCCGCCGATCGTGCACGCGATCTGGCTGGAAGGATCGGGCGCGTAGTACAGGCCGTGCGGGGCCGCGGCCTCGCTGATGGCCAGGTTGCGCACGCCGCACTGCACGGTGGCGGTGCGCGCGAGCGGGTCGATCTGCACGATGCGGTTGAACTTGGCCAGCGACAGCGTCAGCCCCATCGCGTGCGGCATCGCGCCGCCGGACAGGCCCGTGCCGGCGCCGCGCGCCACCACCGGCACGCCGAGCCGGTGGCAGGCCGCCAGCACCGCGGCGACCTGCGCCTCGGTCTCCGGCAGAGCCACCGCCAGCGGCAGCTGGCGGTAGGCCGTGAGGCCGTCGCATTCGTAGGGCACGGTGTGCTCGCGCTGCCACAGCAGCGCATGCGCGGGCAGCAGCGGCGTCAGCGCCGCCACCAGCTCGGCCTGGCGGCGGGCGCGCTCGGCGGCGTCGGACACGGCAGGGTCCATGGGCGCATTCATCGCCCGCACTGTAGCGGCTGCGCGGCACGCCACCACCGGCGCCAAGGTCAGGGCTGTCGCGACCCGCCGCGGGGGGATCGGGGCGGGATCAGCGCGGCAGCCGGCCCTGCGCGTCGATCGGCCGCAGCTGCGGCGTGCCCAGCGCCTCGCCGCGGTAGCGGTGGCCCGGCGTCGGGTCCGGCCCGCCGGAGGAACGGCGGCGCAGGTTGCCCTGCCAATGACAGCCGAAGTCCTGGCAGCGGTAGCGCCGCTGCGAGACGAACAGGCCGGCCAGCCGGTCGATCCAGCGCCGTGGCGTGCGTCGCACGCAGCCGCCGCACAGCGGGCAGGCGAGCGGCGCACGCCGCGGGGCAGGCGCCGACGGCGCATCGGCCGGCATGGCGGCCTGCGGTCGCGTGGTTTCGAGGCGGGGCATGAACATGCGCGGACGGGGCGGGGCGTGACGAAGTGGCCCAGCATGCCTGCGGCCGGCCCGGTGGTCGGTGCGGCCTCGCACCGACTTCGACTCGCGGCTCAGGCCGCGCCGGTGAACACCGTCAGCACGCCGGTGTAGCCGTACAGGTGGTGGCGCGCGATCTCGCCGGCGGCGAAGAAGCCCACGAGCGGCACCTCCTCGCCCTGCGCCGCCAGCGCGTGCTGCACGATCCGCAGCTCGGCCGAGGGGCCGCCGAAATGCGGCCCGCCGCGGCCCGCGCAGCTGACGTAGACCGCACCCTGGATGCGCCGGCGCGCATCGCCCCCCGCGCGCGCCGGGCCCGCGCCCGCGAGCACCGGCTCGGCCGGCGACTCGACCTCGTCGCGGATCTCGCTGCAGATGCGCACCAGGTCGCGCCGCGCCGCCGCCACGTCGCGCTGGCAGAAGGCCAGCCGCTGCCCCGGCTGCACGAGCTCGGCCACCGCGATGGCCTGGCGCGCAGGGTCCAGGCCGATCAGGTGGCGCACGCGCGTGTCCGCACCGAACTGGCGGCCCACCGGCGCCAGCGCGCTGGCATGGGCATCGGTCAGCCCGGCCAGCGTGGCGCGCAGCCTGGGCAGCGCCTGGCGCGGGTCGGCCAGCCCGTCCACGCCCAGGTCGCGCAGCAGCGCCGGCAAGGCCGGCTCGCCGTCCAGCTCGGTGACGATGTTGCGCTCGGCGCCGGTGATCTCGCGCGCCGGGCCGATCGGCTGGCAGCCCTGGGTGACGCGCGAGATCAGGCCGACCTCGCGCGCGAAGGCCACGCCCGACAGCCCGCCCGCATACACGCCGTCGGCCAGGTGCACCGGCGCCGTGCGCGAGCTGACCAGGCCGCCGAACAGGTAGCCCGAGACCGTGCGGTCGCTCATCTCGGTGATCAGCTCGGCCAGCTCCGGCGTGGCCGGGTCGGCGTGCACCAGCGCGCTGAAGGGCGTGATGCGCGAGAGCTTGCGCGCGCCGGAGAAGACCTCGAACTGCCCGGCCGGCAGCGCGGCCAGCATCAGCGCGAGCGCCGGCTCGTCGATGTACTCCACGCCGCCGGCGGCCACGCCGACCGCCGCGCAGCCGACCCAGGCCACGCCGGGCCAGCGCCGCTTCAGCGCCTGCAGCAGTTCGCTGGCCTGGGGCGCGTAGTGGTCGCTGAAATAGGCCAGGCCCAGCGACAGCGGCGCCGCAGTGCTGGCCTCGTGGCCGGCGCGCTGGCCGTCGATCTGCGCCGCGGCGAGTGCGAGCGCGGCGCGCCAGTCCGGGTGCGTGGCGTGGCCGACCAGGAAGCCGGGGGTCATGCCGCTCGCTCCTCGGCCCGCGTCCGGTGGCGGTTCAGCGCCGGCGCGGCGCGCGCGCGGGCCGCGCCGGCTTGCCCGGCGCGGGCGTGGCGGCAGGGGCCTTGGCGACGGCGGCCGGCAGGTTCTTCGCGGCCTCGGCGGAGTCCTTCATGGCCTTCGCCGCGAGTTCGGTGAACTGCTGGGTCAGCGCGCCCCACCACTGCATCGGGTCGACGGCCGGCGCCGCCGGTGCCGCGGCCGCCGCGCCCGCGTCCTTGCGTGGCGATCGCGACACGGCCGGCGCGGCCGGCGCAGGCCGCTGCGCCGGCTCGGGTGCCGGCGCCGGCCCGGCGGGGCGGATCTTCATCGCCTCGCCCAGGCCGGCCAGCGGCAGGTTCATCGTCTGCAGCGTGTTGAGCGTCAGCCGCTGCACCTCCAGCGCCTGGATCGTGGTGCCCAGCAGCCGGGCGTTGTTCTCCAGCCAGAACTGCACCGTGCGCAGCTCGCCGATGCGCTTGTCGAGCTCCTTCGGGTCCAGCGTCGGCGCGATCCACTGGTTCATGCCCGGCACCGCGCCGCCGCCGGCGGTGGCGTTCTTCATCAGGCCCTGCAGGAAGTCGAAGCCGGGCACCATGCGGGCCAGGTCGTCGGTGGCTGCCATCGTGTCGTGCTCCGTGCGGTTTTCGGGGGTGGCGTCGCGATGGTACGGCGGCGGCCCGCACGCGGCCAGCGGCGTTCAGCGGTCGAAGCCGACGCGCTCGACGCGAAAGCCGCGCGCCGCCAGCAGCGCGGGCAGGGCCTGCGGCCCGGTCATGTGCAGCGCGCCGACGGCGGCGAAGATGCGCTGGCCACGGTCGTGCAGCGCGGCGATGCCGTCGGCCAGCGGGCCGTTGCGCTCGTCGTTGAGGCGGCGCATGAACTCGCGGTCGGCCTCGCTGTCGCCGCATTCGCACCAGGTCAGGTAGTCCTCCAGCGCCGCGAGGTCGCCCTGCTCCCAGGCCTCGGCCAGGCGCCGCAGCACGCGGCGGCCGCTCGTGTCCTCCAGCTGCTGCAGCGTCTGCCCGATCTGCGCCTGCGCCTGGCCGGCGTCGGCCGGCACCAGCACGGCCTGCTGCTGCGCCGCCGATTCCAGCGCGACGACGCGCTTGCCGGCGGCGCGCGCCTGCGCGGCCAGCAGCGTCTCCTGCGCATAGGCCGGGTCCAGGCCCAGCCAGCGCGCCTCCAGCAGCAGCAGCGTGGTGGCCTGCATCACCGGGTGCAGCGCGGACAACGCCGCCGGCGCCAGGCAGGCGCGGTCGTAGGCGCGCTGCAGGCGCTGCTGCAGTGCCGGGGGCAGCGGCGGGCCGTGCGGCAGGGCGGCCAGGGCCGCCGCCACCGCCGGGTCGCCGGGATCCAGCTCCAGCGCCAGCACGTCGCTGGCGCGCAGCGCAGCGGCGACCTTCGGGCCCGGGCGCTGCCAGGCCGGCCGGCCGACGTGGGGTTCGTGGGTCATCTACGGGCTCGGCACCGAACGCCAAGATTTGCCCGCTTACGTGGTGCTGTCCGATCCGGGCGGCCTGCCCGTGGACGGCATCCGCAACTGGACCTCAGGCTGGCTGCCCGCGGTCTA
>CAZUPH010000210.1:0-6777 GCA_964621995.1 uncultured Rubrivivax sp.
CCGGGGCGGCCGGGGCGGACGGCAGCACGCGCGGCGCGCCGGCCTGCAGCCCGGCATCCGGGGCCGGGGCTCCCGGGTCTGCCGCCGGCGACGACGCGGCCGCCGGCCCGGCGCAGGGCCCGTGGCGGCGCCGGAACTCCCAGGGAAAGACATGGCCGGCGCTCGCGTGCAGGCCGCGGCCCAGGGCCTTGGCCATGCGTTCCTCGCGCACCAGCGGGCCGCGGTCGAACCGGGTGCGCACGCTCCACGCGTGGCCTTCCTCGACCATGCGCACGCTGAGGTCGCGCTCGGTGGTGGCCACGCGCGCGATCGCGCGGCCATGCGTGTCGCGGCCGAAGACGCGCATCGTCACCGCCTGGCCGAGCGCATAGTCCTGCAGCGCGGCGCGCGCCTCCGGCCCGTGCGGCTGGCAGATCTCCGGCGCATCGATGTCGCGCAGCCGCACCGTCACCGGCGCCCCGCCGTCGGGCGTCACGTGCAGCGTGTCGCCGTCGACGATGCGCGTGACGACACCGCTCACCGGTGCCGGCTCGGCGCGCGGCTGCTGCGCCAGCGCCGGCGCGCACGGCAGCGCCAGCGCCGCCAGCGCCAACATCACCAACAGCGCGGCATTCAGGAGCGGTCGGGCGCGGAGTCCGGGCATGGTGCCTGCGATGATGCCGCAGCAGCCCCCCCGGCGGCCGCGGACACGCCGTGCGGTTCGCCACGCCGGCGGCGCGGCGGCGCGGCGCGCTCGGCCAGCACGTCCTCGGCCTGCGCGAGCAGCCGCTCCAGGCGGTCCTTCAGCTTCTCGGTCGTGAGCTGCTCGCGCAGCCGCTCGACCATCAGCGCCAGCGCGAACGGGCTCGGCGCCTGCAGCGCCACCAGCTCCATCGGCTGCGCCGCCAGCCGCGCCAGCGTGGCAGCCAGCCGCGCGGCATCCAGCTCCTGCGCCAGCACCTCGGCCTCGGCCTGCGCGAGCAGCCGGTTGCCGGCGTCGTACTTGCGGAACACCTCGTAGAACAGGCTGCTGCTGGCCTGCAGCTGGCGCAGGCTCTTCGGCGCGCCCGGGTAGCCGCCGCTCACCAGCCCGGCGATGCGCGCGATCTCGCGAAAGCGCCGCTGCGCGAGCTGGCCGGAGTTCAGGCTCGCCAGCACGTCGGCCAGCAGCTCGTCGGCGGTGAACAGGCGCACCGGGTCCAGCGCCGCGGCGTCGATCTCGCGCGCGGCCAGGATCTCCAGGCCGTAGTCGTTGACCGACAGCGAGAAGGTATTCGGCGCCTCCTTCGCCAGCCGCCAGGCCAGCAGCTGCGCCAGCCCGATGTGCACGTTGCGCCCGGCGAAGGGGTACAGGAAAAGGTGGTGGCCCTCGCGCGTGTCCAGCCGCTCGACGAGCAGCCGGCCGGCGCGCGGCAGCCGCGACAGGCGCGCCTGCGCGGCCAGCATCGGCCGCGCGCCGGCCATCTCGGGCTCGGCGAAGGCCGGGCCGGCCATCGCGGGGTCGGCCGCGGCGGCGTCCAGCAGCGCGGCCACCGCGTCGGCCAGCTCGCTGGACAGCGGCATCTTGCTGCCGGCCCAGGCCGGCACCACGCCGCGCGGCCTGGTCGCCTTGCGCACCCAGGCCGTGAGGTCCTGAACACGCACCAGCTCCAGCACGCGGCCGGCGAAGACGAAGCAGTCGCCGCGGGCCAGCCGGGCGATGAAGCCCTCCTCGACATGGCCCAGCGTGCCGCCGCTCGTCCACTTCACGGCCATGCTGGCATCGCTGACGATGGTGCCCACCTGCAGCCGGTGGCGCTGCGCGACGCCGCGGTCGCCCACGCGCCACAGGCCGTCGTCGCCGCGCCGCACGCGGTGGTACTCGGGGTAGGCGGCCAGGCTCGTGCCGCCGCGCTCGACGAAGGCCAGCGCCCAGTCGAAGTCCTCGCGCGCGAGGCCGCGGTACGAGGGGGCGCCGCGCACCTCGTCGTACAGCGCGTCGGCGTCGAAGCCGCCGCCCAGCGCCACCGTCACCAGGTGCTGCACCAGCACGTCCAGCGGCTGCCCGGGCGCCTGGCGCGACTCCACCTGCCCGGCCAGCGCGGCGCGGCGCGCGGCGGCGGCCTCCACCAGCTCCAGCGTATTGGTCGGCACCAGCGTCACGCGGCTGGCCCGCCCCGGCGCGTGGCCGCTGCGCCCGGCGCGCTGCAGCAGCCGCGCCACGCCCTTGGCGCTGCCGATCTGCAGCACGCGCTCCACCGGCAGGAAGTCCACGCCGAGGTCCAGCGACGAGGTCGCCACCACCGCCTTCAGCGTGCCGGCCTTGAGCCCGGCCTCGACCCAGTCGCGCGCCGACTTGTCGATCGAGCCGTGGTGCAGCGCCACCAGCCCGGCCCAGTCCGGCCGCGCCTGCAGCAGCAGCTGGTACCAGGTCTCGGCCTGGCTGCGCGTGTTGGTGAAGACCAGCGCGGTGCCCGAGCGCTCCAGCTCGTCCACCACCGGCTGCAGCATCTGCGCGCCCAGGTGGCCGCCCCAGCTGAAGCGGCCGGGATCGGCCGGCAGCAGCGTGTCGACGACCAGCGTCTTGTCGATGCGGCCCTGCACCAGCTCGCCACCGGCATCGCCGACCAGCGTGGCCATCGCCTCGCCCAGGTTGCCCAGCGTCGCGCTCAGGCCCCAGACCACGAGGTCCGGGTTCCAGCGCCGCAGCCGCGCCAGCGCCAGCTGCACCTGCACGCCGCGCTTGCTGGCCAGCAGCTCGTGCCACTCGTCGACGATGACCGTGTGCACGCCGGCCAGCAGCCCGCGTGCATCCTCGCGCGTGAGCAGCAGGGTCAGCGACTCCGGCGTCGTCACCAGCGCCGGCGGCCAGCGCCGCTGCTGGCGCGCACGTTCGGCGCTCGTCGTGTCGCCGGTGCGCTGGCCGACCGTCCAGCCCGGCCCGAGCGTCGAGGCCAGCGCCGGCAGCGGCTCGGCCAGGGCGCGCGCCGTGTCGGCGGCCAGCGCGCGCATCGGCGTCAGCCACAGCACCTGCAGCCCAGGCCCCTCGCGCGCCCGCTGCAGCGCGCCGAACCACACCGCGTAGGTCTTGCCGCTGCCGGTGTTGGCGTGCAGCAGGCCCGAGCGGCCGGCGGCCATCGCGTCCCAGACGCGGCGCTGGAAGTCGTGCGGCGTCCAGCCGCGCGAGGCGAACCAGCGCTCGGCGTCGTTCATGCGGTGGCGATCCAGCCCTCGACCGGGTCCACGTCGGCCGGCAGGCCCCCGTCCGGCCGCGCCGCGGCCCAGGCCGCCTGCAGCAGGCACAGCACGGCGTCCAGCCGGTCGCCGCTGGCGTCGTCGACCAGCGCCTCGCGCAGGGCGTGGCTGAGCTTCAGCCGCAGCGCCAGGCGCGTGCGGCCCTGCTCGAGCGCGTCGACGAGGTCCTTGCGCGCGATCAGCCGCTCGGCGTCGGCGCGGTTCTTGTACGAGCGGCGGCCGATCGCCTCGAAGGCCAGCAGGCCCGGGTAGCCCTCGACCGCCACGCGCGAGCGGTCGCCTTCGTGCAGCCGCGGCAGGTGCACGCCGGCGGCCAGCAGGCGCGGCAGGCCCTCGAAGAACATGAAGCCGACCGGCACGTAGCGCGTCTGCAGCGGGCTGGACGAGGTGACGCCGGGCAGCGCGCCGTCGGTGCGCCGGTGCAGCAGCCGCTGCCCGGGCGGCCGGCCGTTGCCCCAGGCGTCGACGAGCGTGCGGAAGGCCATGCGGTCGGGGCAGCGCGCGGTGAGCGCGGCGACGAGCTGCGCCAGGGTACCGCCCAGCGCCAGCGCATCGACGAAGCCGCGCGGCAGCCCGAACGGGAAGTCGAAGGCGCCGAACCAGGGCCCCGGCTCGGCGAGCAGGGCCTCGAAGGCGGCCAGCGTGGGCAGCTCGTCCACGCGCTCCAGTCGCAGCACCGCGCCCTGCACCTGGCCACGCGCCACGGTGATCGGCTTGCGGCGCGAGGGCGCGCAGCTGAAGTCCACGCCGATCAGGCGCGGCGCGGCGGCGGGCGGGGCGGGTGGTGCGGCAGGCAGGGGCATCGGGGCATTGTCATCGCGCCCCCGCGACCCCGGCGCCGCGCGGGCCGGCGGCGCTACAGTGCAGGCCATGACCACCGATCCCGTGCTCGTCGAGGCCCTGCGGGGCGGCATCGTCGAATCCTTCCACCGCGGCGCCTGGGCCGTCGTCGACGCCGACGGCGCGCTCCACGGCTCGCAGGGCGACATCGAGCGGCCGATCTTTCCGCGCTCGGCCGTCAAGGTGCTGCAGGCGCTGCCACTGGTGGAAAGCGGCGCCGCCGAGCGCTACGGCCTGGTGGACGAGGAACTGGCGCTGGCCTGCGCCTCGCACGGCGGCGAGCCGGCGCATGCGGCCACCGCGGCCTCGATGCTGGCCAAGGCCGGCGTCGACGAGCAGGCGCTGGAGTGCGGTGCACATTGGCCCTACCACGACGGCGCGCTGAAGGCGCTGGCCGCCGCCGGCGCGGCGCCGAGCGCGCTGCACAACAACTGCTCGGGCAAGCATGCCGGCTTCGTCTGCCTGGGCTGCCTGATGGCCGAGGGCGGCGACCGCCGCGCCTTCCTGCGCGGCTACGTGCAGCCCGAGCACCCGGTGATGCGCGAGGTGACGGCTGCGTTGCAGTCCACCACCGGCTACGACCTCGCGCGCACCGCGCGCGGCACCGACGGCTGCTCGATCCCGGCCTATGCGGTGCCGCTGCGCCACCTCGCGCACGCCTTCGCGAAGGTGGCCACCGGCACCGGCCTGCGCGACGGGCAGGCGCGCGCGGCGCGCCGGCTGCGCGAGGCGGTGGCGAAGGCGCCGTTCATGGTCGCCGGCAGCGGGCGCTTCGACACCCGGGTGATGGAGCGCTTCGGCGAGCGTGTCTTCTGCAAGGTCGGCGCCGAGGGCGTGCACTGCGCGGCGCTGCCCACGCTGGGCCTGGGCGTGGCGGTCAAGATGGACGACGGCAACAACGCCCGCGCCTGCGAGGTGGTGATGGCCGCGCTGCTGCGCCGGCTGCTCGCGCCCGAGGGGGCCGAGGCCGAGTTGCTGGAAGGCCTGGCCGACCTGCCGCTGCGCAACTGGAACGGCATCGAGGTCGGCCGGCTGCGCGCCGCGCCGGGGCTGCGAGCGACCGGCTGAACGGCGCGCACCCGCACCGGCGGCACGGTCTCCGGGTGCTCGAGGCATCCCGGCGACAATGGGGCCGACGATGTCCGACAACGACGCCACCACGCTGCGCCTGGCCAAGGGCCAGGTCTCGCTGTTCCAGGCCCTGCTGGACGGCGGCCGCGCCGACGAGGCGCTGCGGCCCTGCCTGGTGCTGTACAGCGGCCCGGACGCCGGGCGGCGCTTCGTGCTGCCCGAGGGCACGCTGGTGATCGGCCGCGCGCCGGGCTGCGAGCTGAAGATCGACAGCGCCGCCATCAGCCGCCGCCATGCCCAGCTGCAGGTGCAGGGCGACCAGGCCTGGCTCAGCGACCTCGGCTCGGCCAACGGCAGCCTGGTCAACGACCAGCGCGTCGAGGGACGCGTGCCGCTGCACGACGCCGACCTCGTGCGCCTGGGCGACGTGGTGCTGAAGTTCTACGCCGCCGACAACCTGGACGCGCTGGTGCACGACCGCATCTGGCGGCTGGCCGCCATCGACGCCGGCACCGAGGTCTTCAGCCGCCGTTTCCTGCTGGACGCGCTGGACCGCGAGCTGCGGCTGGCGCAGCGCCACCAGCGGTCGCTGTCGCTGGTGTGCTTCGACCTCGACCACTTCAAGGCCGTCAACGACCGCTGGGGCCACAACACCGGCGACCAGGTGCTGCGCGAGACCGCCGGCGTCGTGCGCGGCGTGATCCGGGGCACCGACCTGCTGGGCCGCCTGGGCGGTGAGGAATTCGCCGCCGTGCTGCCGGAGACCGCGCTCGGCGCGGCGATCGAGCTGGCCGAGCGCATGCGCGCCGCGGTCGCCGAGCACGCGGTGCCGGTGCCGGGCCCGGGCGGCAGCATGAGCACGCACCGGCAGACCATCTCGCTGGGCGTGGCGCAGCTGTCCGACCAGATGAAGGGCGTGCGCGACCTGCTCGAGGCGGCCGACCGGCGCCTGTACGCCGCGAAGGCGCTGGGCCGCGACCGCGTCTGCGCATGAACCTCAGCGTCCGCGCAGGAACAGCCCGTCCAGTTCCTTCAGCGTGACCTGCCGCCAGGTCGGGCGGCCGTGGTTGCAGGTGTCGGCACGTTCGGTGGCTTCCATCTCGCGCAGCAGCGCGTCCATCTCGGGCAGCGTGAGCCGGCGGTTGGCGCGCACCGCCCCGTGGCAGGCCATGGTGGCCAGCATGTCGTCGCGTGCACGCTGCACGACGCGGCCGGCGCCGGCGCGCTCGGGCTGCGCCAGCTCGGCCAGCACGCTGCGCGCCAGTTCGGCCAGGTCGGCCTGATGGGTGTCCGGCAGCGCCGCGGGGCGGCTGCGCACGACCAGCGTCGCGGCACCCAGCACGCCGATCTCCAGCCCCAGCTCGCGCAGCGTCTCGGCGCCGGCCTCGGCGGCGGCGATCTCGGCCGGGGTGGCCGGAAAGCTCACCGGCACCAGCAGCGGCTGCGCCGGCAGCTGCGCCCCGGCCAGTGCCGAGCGTTTGAGCCGCTCGTAGACGATGCGCTCGTGCGCCGCGTGCATGTCCACGACCACCAGGCCCTGGGCATTCTCGGCGAGCACGTAGGCGCCGCCGATCTGCGCCAGCGCGCGGCCCAGCGGCCAGTCCGGCGCGGGCGGCGGCTCGTCGGTGGCCGCCGCGGGCTGCGGCGGCGCCC
>CAZUPH010000211.1:0-6718 GCA_964621995.1 uncultured Rubrivivax sp.
CGCTGTCCGCGGCCAGCGCGCCCAGCATCACGGCCACCAGCACGAGCGCTGTGATGATGCGCTGGCGCAGCATCTGCGGGGTCAGCGGCCTTCGGGCAGCAGGGCCGGCGGGCGGATGCCGCCGAAGCGGCGGTCGCGCTGCGCGTAGGCGGCCAGGGCGGCGTCGATCTCGGCGGCGCCGAAGTCGGGCCACAGGCATTCGGTGAAAAACAGCTCCGAGTAGGCCGCCTGCCAGAGCAGGAAGTTGCTCATGCGCATCTCGCCGCCGGTGCGGATGAACAGGTCCGGGTCCGGCGCGAAGGACAGCGCCATGTGCTCGGACAGCC
The DNA here is from genome assembly GCA_964621995.1 of uncultured Rubrivivax sp. GTDB lineage: Bacteria > Pseudomonadota > Gammaproteobacteria > Burkholderiales > Burkholderiaceae_C > Rubrivivax. The sequence continues at coordinate 327 of CAZUPH010000211.1, forward strand.
AGCCCTCGTCCAGCCGGTCCGCCGGCAGGCCCTGCTCGATGGCGCGGCGGCAGGCCTGGACCACGTCCCATCGGCCGCCGTAGTTGAAGGCCACCGCCAGCGTGATGCGCTGGTTGTCGCGCGTCACGTGCTCGGCATGCTCCCAGGCCTGGCGCAGCTTGTCGGAGACCGCCGAGCGGTCGCCGACGATGCGGATGCGCACGCCGTCGCCGGCGAGCTTGGTCAGGTACTTGGACACCGCGACGAGCACGAGGCTCATCAGCCCGGAGACCTCCTCGGTCGGGCGCTTCCAGTTCTCCGACGAGAAGGCGAAGACGGTCAGGTAGCGCACGCCGCGGTCGGCGAAGGCGTTGACCGCGCGCACCAGGGCGTCGACGCCCGCCTTGTGGCCGAAGAAGCGCGGCATGTAGCGCTGGCGTGCCCAGCGGCCGTTGCCGTCCATCACGACGGCGACATGGCGCGGCACCGCGTCACCGCCGCGGTCGGCCTGCTCGGCCACGGCGGCCGCGGCGGCCTGTTCTGCACTCTGGAGGTCGGACATGCGGGTGGCCGGTGCGACTGCGTGAGGGCGACGGCGGTCAGACCGCCATCACCTCCGCTTCCTTGCCCTGCACCAGGCGGTCGATCTCGGCGATCGTGCGGTCGGTCAGGCGCTGCACCTCGTCCTGCGCGCGGCGCTCCTCGTCCTCGGTCGCCAGCTTGTCCTTGAGCAGCTTCTTCAGGTGCTCGTTGGCCTCGCGGCGGATGCTGCGCGCGGCGATCTTGGCCTCCTCGCCGGCGTGGCGCACGACCTTGGTCAGCTCCTTGCGGCGCTCCTCGGTCAGCGCCGGCATCGGCACGCGCAGCAGGTCGCCCTGGGCCGCGGGGTTGAGCCCGAGGTCGCTCTCGCGGATGGCCTTCTCGATCTTCGCGCCCATGCCCTTCTCCCAGGGCTGCACGCTGATCGTGCGCGCATCCAGCAGCGTCACGTTGGCGACCTGGCTGATCGGCACCGACGAGCCGTAGTAGTCCACGTGCACCTGGTCCAGGATGCCCGGGTGCGCGCGGCCGGTGCGGATCTTGTGCAGCTCGCCCTTGAACGCCTCGATGGTCTTGCCCATCTTCTGCTCGGCGGTCTTGCGGATGTCGGGGATGTTGTCGGGTGTACTCATGGCTTGGACGGCTCCTCAGACGTGCACCAGCGTGCCCTCGTCGTCGCCCATCACGACGCGCTTCAGGGCGCCGGGCTTCGTGATGCTGAACACCTTGATCGGCAGCTTCTGGTCGCGGCACAGCGCGAAGGCGGTGGCGTCCATGACCTGCAGGTTCTTCGAGATCGCCTCGTCGAAGCTGATGCGCGTGTACAGCGTGGCGTGCGGGTCCTTGTTCGGGTCGGCGGTGTAGACGCCGTCGACCTTGGTCGCCTTCAGCACGATCTCGGCGCCGATCTCGGCGCCGCGCAGCGCGGCGGCGGTGTCGGTGGTGAAGAAGGGATTGCCGGTGCCGGCGGCGAAGACCACGACCTTGCCCTCTTCCAGGTACTGCAGCGCCTTCGGGCGCACGTAGGGCTCGACGACCTGCTCGATGCTGATCGCGCTCATCACGCGCGCGGTCATGCCCTCCTGGCGCATCGTGTCGGCCAGCGCCAGCGCGTTCATCACGGTGGCCAGCATGCCCATGTAGTCGGCGGTGGCGCGGTCCATGCCGACCGAGCCCCCGGCCACGCCGCGGAAGATGTTGCCGCCGCCGATGACGACCGCGACCTCGCAGCCCAGCTTCGTGACCTCCTGCACCTCGCGCACCATGCGCACGATGGTGCCGCGGTTGATGCCGTAGGCGTCGTCGCCCATCAGGGCTTCGCCCGACAGCTTCAGCAGGATGCGCTTGTAGGCTGGCATCGGCCCTGTGCCTCCGTGGGGTCCTGGGAATGCCCGGCGGTACGGCCGCCGCGGCAGGTGCCTCAGTGTAAGCGCGGCCCGCCGGGCTGCCGGCGGGCCGCAACAGAGCTTTACTGCCCCTTGGCCGCCGCCACCTGCGCGGCCACCTCGGCGGCGAAGTCGTCGACCTTCTTCTCGATGCCCTCGCCGACCACGTACAGCGTGAAGCCGGCGACCTTCGTCGCCTTCTCCTTGAGCATCTGCTCGACGGTCTGCTTGTCGTTCTTGACGAAGGGCTGGTTGAGCAGCGAGACCTCCTTCAGGAACTTCTGCACCGAACCCTCGACCATCTTGGCCACGATCTCGGCCGGCTTGCCGCTCTCGGCCGCCTTCTCGGTCGCGATGCGGCGCTCGGCCTCGACCAGCTCGGCAGGCACGTCGGCGGTGGCCAGCGCCTTGGGCTTCATCGCCGCGACGTGCATCGCGACGTCCTTGGCCGCGACCTCGTCGCCGCTGAACTCGACGATCACGCCGATGCGCGTGCCGTGCAGGTAGCTGGCAAGCTGGCCGCCGCCGGCATAGCGCCTGAAGCGGCGCACCGACATGTTCTCGCCGATCTTGCCGATCAGGCCCTTGCGCACGTCCTCGACCGTCGGGCCGAAGCCGTCCTGCGCCAGCGGCAGCGCGGCCAGCGCCGCCACGTCGGCCGGCGCGTGCTCGGCCACCAGCGCGGCGCAATTCTTCGCGAAGGCGAGGAAGGACTCGTTCTTGGAGACGAAGTCGGTCTCGCAGTTGACCTCCACCAGCGCGCCGGTGCTGCCGCCCACGGCGGCGGCGATCACGCCCTCGGCGGTGATGCGGCTGGCGGCCTTGCTGGCCTTGTTGCCGAGCTTGACGCGCAGGATCTCCTCGGCGCGGCCGAGGTCGCCGTCGGCTTCGGTGAGCGCCTTCTTGCACTCCATCATCGGCGCGTCGGTCTTGGCGCGCAGCTCGGCCACCATGCTTGCGGTAATCGCGGGCATTGTCGGTTGCTCCATCAGATCAAGGGGGGCCGCCCGCCACCGGGGGCGGCAGGCGGCACGGAGGATCGGGGGCCGCCGTGGCGCGGCCGCGCGCTCGCGCGCCCGGCCGGCACCGCGGCAGGCCGGTCAGGACTCTTCGCTGACCTCGACGAACTCGTCGCCGCCGGCCACGGCCTGCAGGACCTCGGTGGTCGCGTTGGCCTTGCCTTCCAGCACCGCGTCGGCGACGGCGCGCGCGTACAGCGCGACGGCCTTGGCCGAGTCGTCGTTGCCGGGGATCACGTAGTCGATGCCCACCGGCGAGTGGTTGGTGTCGACGATGCCGATCACCGGGATGCCCAGCTTCTTGGCCTCGGCCACCGCGATCTTGTGGTAGCCGACGTCGATCACGAACATCGCGTCGGGCAGCGCGTTCATGTCCTGGATGCCGCCGATGTCCTTCTCGAGCTTGCCCAGCTCGCGGTCGAACATCAGCGCCTCCTTCTTGATCATCGCCTCGGTGCCGGCCTCCTTGGTGGCCTGCATCTCCTTGAGCTTCTTCAGCGAGCCCTTGACCGTCTTGAAGTTGGTCAGCATGCCGCCGAGCCAGCGCTGGTCGACGTAGGGCATGCCGCAGCGCTGCGCCTCCATCGCGATCACCTCGCGCGCCTGGCGCTTGGTGCCGATCATCAGGATCGTGCCGCGGCGGGCCGCCAGCTGGCGCACGAACTTCATCGCGTCGTCGAAGAGCGGCTGCGTCTTCTCGAGGTTGATGATGTGGATCTTGTTGCGATGGCCGTAGATGTACGGGGCCATCTTGGGATTCCAGAAGCGCGTCTGGTGGCCGAAATGGACACCGGCTTCCAGCATTTCGCGCATGGAGACAGTCATGGAGGACTCCGAAGGTTGGGTCTAGAATCCCGCCGCTCATCGCCGGGGCTGCAAGGCGCTCGGCAGCCACTGCTGCCTGCCCCTTCGTGCCGGGTCCGGCGACACCTCTGGATCGGTCGGGTTCGCGATTTGTCCGCCGCGCGGGGGTGCTGCGCTGCCTGCGGCTCCGTCGGCCGGCCCGGCAAACCCGAGACCTGCTGAAGCACCCGCAGCGGCACAAAACATCCCTCTTTCGAGGCAAACCTGAAGATTCTAGCACGCGGCCCCCTCGCGGCCGCCCGGCGATGAAGGTCGCCGTCATAGGCGCCGGCATCGTCGGCGTCACGACCGCGTACGAACTGGCGCTGGCCGGCACCGAGGTGACGGTCTTCGAGCGCCAGGGCACGGTCGCCAGCGAATGCAGCTTCGCCAACGCCGGCGTCGTGGCCCCCGGCTACGTGTCGCCCTGGGCCTCGCCGGGCATGGCCTGGAAGGTGCTGCGCCACCTGCCCTCGCGCCACACCCCGGTGCGCCTCGGCGGGCTCGCGAGCCTGCGCCACCTGCCGTGGATGTGGCGCTGGTGGCGCGCCTGCCGGCCCGCCGCCTACCAGCCCAACCGGCGCGCGATGCAGCGCCTGGCGCTGTTCAGCCGCGAGCGGCTGCACGATCTCACCGCCAAGCTGCGGCTGGACTACGAGCAGGCCGCCGGCTACCTGGTGCTGCTGCGCGGTGCCGCGGACCTCAGGCGTGCGCAGGCCGTGCTGCCGATGCTGCAGGAGCTGGGCATCCGCCACGAGGTGCTCGACGCCGCACGCTGCCGGCAGATCGAGCCCGGGCTGGCCGCGGCCACGGCGCTGGCCGGCGGCATCCACCTGCCAGACGACGGCCTGGGCAACTGCCGGCACTTCGCGCAGCTGCTCAAGGCCGAGGCGCAGCGCCTGGGCGCGCGTTTTCGCTTCGGCGTCGAGGTGCAGGCGCTGGCGGCGGGCGCCGAGCCGCAGGTGCGCCTGGCAGGCGGCGACGAGGCCTCGTTCGACGCCGTGGTGGTGTGCGCCGGCGTGCACGCGCGCGAGCTGCTCGCGCCGCTGGGCCTGAGGCTGCCGCTGGCGCCGGTGTACGGATACTCGCTGACCGCGCCGCTGCGCAGCCACGACGGACGCCACGAGCACGACGGGCCGCGCGCCGCGCTGATGGACGAACGCTACAAGGTCGCGATCTCGCGCCTGGGCGACCGCGTGCGCGTGGCCGGCAGCGCGGTGCTCGGCGGGCGGCCGGACGAGATCGACCGTGCCGCGCTGCGCACGCTGTACAAGGTGCTGGACGACTGGTTCCCCGGCGCCGTGGCCACGCACCGTGCGCAGCACTGGAAGGGCGCCCGCCCGATGCTGCCCGACGGCCCGCCGGTGCTGGGCGCGAGCGGCCTGCCCGGCGTGTGGCTCAACCTGGGCCACGGCGGCAGCGGCTGGGCACTGGCCTGCGGCTCCGCGCGCGTGCTGGCCGACGCGCTGCTCGGCCGCGACGCGCCGCTGGACCTGGACCGCCTGACGCTGGCGCGCCTGCGCGGCCCTTGAGCCCGGCCGCGGGCCGTGTACGCTCGCAGGCCATGCCCCCCGACGCCGACCCTGCCGCCCTGCCCCGGCGCATCAGGCCCGAAGACGGTCCCTGGCCGCTGCACGACGTGGCCGCCTCGCGCGTGGCCGAGCACGCCGCGCTGGCGGCGAGTGCACCACAGGCGCTGATGGCGCGCGCCGGCCTGGCCGTGGCACGGCTGGCGATGGCGCTGGCACCGCATGCCGGGCGCATCGTCGTCTGGGCGGGCCCAGGCAACAACGGCGGCGACGGGCTCGTCGCGGCGCGCATCCTGCACGCCGCGGGCAAGCGGGTCGACGTGGTCCTCGTCGGCGACACCGCGCGCCGCCCGCCCGATGCCGCCGATGCGCTGGCCCGGGCGTGCGCGGCCGGGGTGCCGCTGCACGACGACGCAGCCGCGCTGCCGGCGGCCGATCTCGTGATCGACGCCCTGCTCGGCCTGGGCGCGGCGCGCGCGCCGCAGGGGGCGATCGCCGAGGCCATCGCCACGATCGATGCCCAGCCGGCACCGGTGCTGGCGGTGGACCTGCCCTCCGGACTGCACGCCGAGACCGGCGCGCTGCTCGGCACCGCCGCGGTGCGCGCCGGCGCGACGCTGTCGCTGCTGACGCTCAAGCCGGGGCTCTTCACCGCCGAGGGGCGCGACCATGCCGGCACGGTGTGGCTGGAGACGCTGGGCGTGGCGGCCGGGGCCGCGACAGCGGGGCTGATCGGACCGGCGGCGCCCCTGCCGCGGCCGCACGCGTCGCACAAGGGCCGCTACGGCGATGTGCTGGTGATCGGCGGCGCGCCCGGCATGGCCGGCGCCGCCTGGCTGGCAGCGCGTGCCGCACTGGCCGCCGGGGCCGGGCGTGTGTATGCAAGCCTGCTCGACCCGGCGGCCGCATTCGACACCGGCCGCCCCGAACTGATGCTGCGCCCGGCGCTCTGGCAGGCCGCGCCGGCGACGCTGCAGGCGGCCACCGTGGTCTGCGGCTGCGGCGGCGGCGAGGCGGTGCGCGCGGCCCTGCCGCCGCTGCTGTCCCGGGCCGGCCGGCTGGTGCTGGACGCCGACGCGCTGAATGCCATCGCCGCC
>CAZUPH010000212.1:0-6320 GCA_964621995.1 uncultured Rubrivivax sp.
GATCGCACGCACCGCGCGCGACATGCACGGCGGCAACGGCATCCACGACGAGTACCACGTGATCCGGCACATGATCAATCTGGAGACCGTGAACACCTACGAGGGGACGCATGACGTGCATGCGTTGATCCTGGGGCGGGCGCAGACGGGGTTGCAGGCGTTCTTCTGACGTTGCGGCTTGTTGAGATTCCTGCTTGTCACATCCTCGGAACCAGGCTTCTAGACACCAATGTCGAAGTCGTCCCAATCAGGTTCGCCTTCTCGTATCACCTTGACAAGAGATTCGCCGACAAGTCGCCTGCCATCCTCGAGTACACGGCGAACTTTCTCTTCCTCACGCCACTTCTTAGGTCCACCGTCAGCGTCAAAACGTCCGGCATGCACCGCTCGCGACCGTAGATCGTATACATCGCGAAGCAAGCTCACTGTCCCTTGTCGTCTTTCGGCTGATCCTCCGAGGAATCGTGCGGCGCGTGTTCGAACGGTATGTGCAATGCCCTCCGAGAGCTTAGTCGGCGCATACAAAGACTCGAGCGCAATTCCAAGCTCGATGGCCATATCGACGGGCCGCAAGTCGGCCAGATGAGCGCGACTGAGGCGATCTAAGGGCACTCGAAGCCGCGCACGATGACTCTCATCAAGCCCACGAAAGCGCGAAGCGATCTCAAGCAACGACGGCACCGAAGCCCCTTCCAACACGGCGGACGTGGCAAGGACTGTCGAGTCGACTCCAAACCCTGAGTGGCTTGGCACCCAAGGAGCCCAGTCGGGAGGCTCTATCCAATAGTGAAGCAGCCGGACACCTGCTCCGGTGATGGCGGTCACGCAGCGAAGGAGGTCAAGGGCAGGCTCAAGCGGCGGTGCGGGATTCGGTCCAGGGACATCCCACGGCCGCACATGCGTTCGCGGCACGCTGTGCCGCTGAACGACGGCGACAGACGGCCAGGCGGCACCGAAGAGACTTCGAGAAGCAATCTGCCACTTGGTGTCGCTTTCCGCAAGGCGACTCCACGCAACGAGTTGGTACTCACCAAAGGTGATGTCGCGCTCGATGCCGAAACCATCAACTGCCAGTATGCATGCGAGGTCGACGGTGTCGGACTCCAGATATCGGCTCACATCGGCGACGGCTCTCTCGGGACCAACTTGCTGCGCGCGCGAGATGAGCCACTGAATGAGAAACCGGAAGCTCACTGGCTCACGCCGACCTAGGGCACATTGGTTGGCGTGCTGAAAGAGATCAAGTGCGGGAACCGTGCCAACGGCCTGTTGAAGTTCGCGAAGTTCGGGCAACGCATCCTGCGGGCTGTCTCGGAGTGCCAGCAGTTGAAAGAGCAGCGCGTGATCTACAGTGCGCGCCTTTGCGGCGACCGACAGCGCACGTCCAAGCGCAGCAGTCAGTGCAGCCTCTTCCGACGCGGCCAGACGAAGCGTTGTTGACATAGGGGAGCATCGTACGGCTTAGCCACTCACAAGCAGTACCGTGTGGCATAACGCCTGCACACTTCAAAGTGTCCTGATGCACTCCATCTCCTCCTTCATCACCACCCACGCCGACCAGGACCGCCCCGACGCCGGCCCCTTCGAGGTGGAGAACCGCGCCACGCTGCAGGTGAACCTGCAGGGCACGGTCTACGCCAAGGCCGGCGCCATGGTGGCGCAGGCCACTGGGTCACCGAGATCGGTCGGCGCTGTCCACGCGATGCGGGCGCGCTGCCGCGTTGCAAATGCTCGCGATGCCATCCGGCATCGCTGCGCTTTGCGCCTTGCACCGCGCTCCGCCTCGCGCGTCCCTCGCCGCCCGCTCCCGATGACCCAGCAGCCGCGCGGCGACGTGAAGTTCTCGCGCAAGGGCACGCTGGAGGACGGCGTGGGCAAGTTCCTCAAGAAGGCGGTCACCGGCGAGGGCATGACGCTGATGAAGATGGAGGGCAACGGCCGCGTGTACCTGGCCGACCGCAACAAGCGCGTGCACGTGCTGGCCCTGCAGCGCGGCGAGAGCCTGTGCCTGATGCGTCACTGAGCGGCAACGACCTGCTGGCGCTGCAATCCACGCGAAGGGGACCTCTGAATGCCGCGCCGCATGGCCGGCGCGCTGGCCGGCGGCCTGTTCAACGTGCAGATCGCGGGCCAGGGGCTGGTGGCGTGTCCCCACGCACGGCGCGCCGCTGGTGCTGCCGCTCAGTTTCGAAGGAAGGCCCGCGCGCCCCGTCTGCACCGACCCGCAGGCCACGGTGGCCTGGGCCGGCCGCCTGCAGCCCGAGATCCAGACCGACATTTCGCTCGGCACCTTCGTCGGCCGCGGCAGCGGCGAGGCGGTGCAGATGCGCTTCAAGGGTGACGGCTGGGTGATGGTGCAGCCGTACGAGGAACAGGCGGTGGTGGCGGCGCGCTAGCCGCCACCGATGCCCGAGCTTGACGCCCGGAGCGCCCCAAGGTCGAATGCCGGCATGACGAACCCGAACCAGGTGCTTGCGGAGAAGCGAGACGCGGTGGCCTCGCTGTGCCGGCGCGTGCGCGTGCGTCGCCTGGACGCCTTCGGCTCGGTGGTGCGGCAGGACTTCGACGCCGAGCGCAGCGACCTCGACTTCGTGGTCGAGTTCGACGACATGCCGCCGCTGCAGTACTCGAATGCGTTCTTCGAGCTGAAGGAAGGGCTGGAGGCGCTGTTCTCGCGCCCGGTGGACCTGGTGGTGGAAGGCGCGATCCGCAACCCGCACTTCCGCTCGCGTGTGCAGGCCGAGCGGCAGCCGGTCTATGCAGGCTGAAACGAGCAAGTACGTCTGGGACGCCACCGAGGCTGCGCGGCGCATCCTGCGCTTCACGCAGGGCAAGTCGCTCGACGACTACGTGGCCGACGAGCTGTTGCGTGCGGCGGTGGAGCGCCAGTTCACGATCCTCGGCGAGGCACTGTCGCATGTGCGGCGGGTCGAGCCGGCAGTCGCAGAGCGCATCGCGGACCTTCCGCGTGCGGTGGCATTGCGCAACATCCTCGTGCACGGCTATGCCGACGTCGATGACCGGATCGTCTGGGGTGTCGTGATCGGGCCGCTGCCGGCGATGCTGGCTGCGCTGGAGGGGCTGTAGCTGCGGCCAGGTTCCTGCCCGCGGCGCTGGCTGCCGTGCTGACGGCGGCGGCGCTGGCGGCGTGCAGCGCCGTGCCGCCCCGCCCCGACACCGGGGCCAACGCAATCGCCGCCGAGGCCGACGCGCTGATGCGCGACCTGGTGGCGCGCAACCGCTTCCAGGGCGCCGTGGTGATCGGCCACGGTGAGCGCATTCACTACGCGGCCGGCTTCGGCTTTGCCGACATGGAACGGCGCGTGCCCTTCACGCCCGACACGCCCACCGACGGCGCCTCCATCGCCAAGACCTTCACCGCCGCCGCGCTGCTGATGCTGGCGCAGGAGCGGCGCGTGGACCTGGAGGCGCCGGTGGCCGGCCTGGTGCCGGGCTACCCGCACGCGGCCACGCGCGTGCGCCACCTGCTCGCGCACTCGGCGGGCCTGAACGACTACGACTGGCTCGACCCGCCTCGCTCACCCGCCAGCGAGCCGCGCACCAACGCCAGCCACATGGCGCTGGTGGCGCGCGACCTGCCGCAGCCCAACTTCGCGCCCGGCAGCGCCTTCACCTACGACAACGTGGCCTACGACATGGCGGCCCTGGTGGCCGAGCGCGTGTCGGGGCAGGACTACCCAGCCCTGATGGCGCAGCGCTTCTTCAAGCCGCTGGGCCTGGCCTCCACCTTCGTGCGGCCGGCGCGCTTTGCCGACTGGCCCGGCCCGCGCACGCGCGGCTACCGGCGCACCGCCGAAGGCTGGAAGGACCACGACGCCCACGACCTTGAGGGCTTTCACGGCGCGGCCAACATCTACCCGTCGGCGCGCGACCTGCAGCGCTGGATGGCGGGCTACCGCCGCGCGGTGGGCAGCGAGGTGTACCGCGCCGCGATGGCGCCGGCGCGGCTGGACGACGGGCGCGCCACCGGCATCTCGCTCGGCAGCTGGTTCGTGTCGGCCGACGGCACGCGGCGCTACTACACGGGTCACCACAACGGCTTCTACAACCTGGGCTATGCGGACGATGCGCGCGGCCTGTTCATCGCCTGGGTGGCCAACGACGCGCCGCCGTCCTGGCTGCAGGCGGCGTTGACACGCGCGCTGGTGGCCGTGGCCGAGGGCCGCGAGCCCGAGCGCCTGGTGGCCCCGCCCGCGGCCGACCCGGACGTGGACCCCACTGGCAGCTACCGCGTACCGGAAGTCGGCGACGTGGCGGTGCAGCGCGACGGCAAGCGGCTGCGCGTGCAGTGGCGCGGCGTGGAGTACCAAGGCTTCCCGGTGGCGCGCGGCGTGCATTACGTGCCGGGCATCGACGCCTATCTGCGCTTCGCCGCCGCGCCGGGTGGCGGCGTGACGATGGCGTGGGACTCGGTGTACGTGGTGGCGCCGGCGGTGGCGCGGCGGGCGCCGTAGCGCGGCCGCACGTCAGGGCTCGCCGCGGCGGGCGGGCGGCTGAACCGTTGCACTCGAAGCGGGCCGCTGGTGCCCTGGCTCGGCAGTGGCTGCGGTGGCCTGTAGCGCCTGCCGCACCGCGTCGAGCGGTTGCAGGCCGGGCGTCGAGGCGAGCACCTCGGCGGCGAAGTGCTGGATCCAGTCGGCGGTCGGGCGGGCGGGAGCGGCGTCGTGTTGGGTCTGCATGCGAACCTCCGGACGGCAGCCTGATCCTGCGCGCGGCGCGCCGGGTGGTCAAGCCGACGTTGCGCCTCGTAACTTGCATCGCTTGCGCGTGGTGCGCGCCAATGCGTTCGCCGAGCCGGCTTCTCTCTAGGTGTTCGGCTCGACATAGGGATTCGCGGGATCGATGCCTTTGCGCTCGAATGCCCACTCGTGCAATCGGACGGGGATCGGCGATGGCAAGCAATCTGTGCAGGAACAACCCGGGACATGCACGGTGGCGCCACACCGCACCGGCCCTGGCCATCGGCTTGTCGATCCTGACCGGTCATGTGTGTGCAGTCACCACACTGAGTGACGAAGCCAGCGCGCTCGCCGAGCGGGTGCTGCCCTTGGAGGTGACGCCGCGCTGGAGCGGCCCGCCTTACGCCGCCGCGGCCGCCGTGGCCGCGATCGACCTTCCCAGCGGCACCCGCGTGACGTTCTTCGATCTGGGCAACGCAGAGGTCGGCATCGGCGAGCGGACCACGCGTCGCGCGGCGGCGGTGGCGCTCGAACTGACGCGCAAGTTCAACGCCACCCCGCTGGAGATCTATCTGGCATTGCGCCACCCATCGTCCCCGATTCCCGAACTGCTGCTCCGCAATCATGCGTTGCGGACGGGGGGCAGCGCCGCGCCCCGCACGCTGCGGGCCCCTGGAGGTGTGGTGGCAGGAGGCCCGGGAGGGCCTGGAGCACCAGGTACGCAAGACTATCCCTGCGATCCGTTTGGATTCTGGATCAACGACTGGAAGAGCTCATTCGAAGGCGTCACGAAGTACCGCGAGGCGCTGTACCTGCATCAACAGCAGGCCAGCTTCACCTTCTACCCAGGCGCCCTGGTGTTCTCCGGCCAGGGAGGCAATCGGGTCACCTACCTTGGCGCGTGCAATGGTGATCTGGTCAATCTGCTGAGGCTGAAAGTCGATCAGCGCATCAATGGTCAGTGGCAGACCATCCACATCGAAGAGATTGCCGGAGCGACCAAGTACACGTTTCACAGCCTCGTTCCCGGCTCGTTTCGCGGAACAACGGAGCCCGTCAATCAACTGGTGGAACACAGCGGCGTCGGCGCAGCTTGGAGCGTCGCGTTGCCCAAGGCTTCGCCTTGAGCGCTTGCACTGAACGACGAGTTGCGTTGAATCCCAGGTCCGATTACGGCCAGACAGCACCCACCCCGCTGCCTACGATGCGCCGCATGGACTACCGCATCACCGGCCTCGCCGCCGACACCTTCCGCCCCCTGTTCGGCCTCTCTGATGAGGCACTTGCGCGCCGCGGCGCCAAGCGCTACGTGGCGCACATCAAGCCCGGCTTCCCGGACCGCGTGGAGCTGCGCGACGCCGAGCCGGGCGAGACGCTGATCCTCGTCAACCACGTGCACCTGGACGAGGCCACGCCCTACCGCGCGAGCCACGCGGTGTTCGTGCTCGAGAACGCGGGCGAGCGCTTCGACCGCGTCAACGAGCTGCCGCCGGCGCTGCGCGTGCGCCTGCTGTCGCTGCGCGCCTTCGACGCCGCGCACATGATGGTGGACGCCGACGTGGTGCACGGCCGCGAAGCCGAGCCGGTGATCGAGCGGTTGCTCTCGAATCCGCGCACTGC
>CAZUPH010000212.1:6339-6637 GCA_964621995.1 uncultured Rubrivivax sp.
GGGTCCACCGGCGTCGCGTTGAGGTACACGCTGAAGTGCAGGTGCGCGCCGGTGACGCGGCCGGTGGCGCCCACCTTGCCGACGGGCGCGCCGGCCTCGAGCACGGCGCCGGGCGTGGTGTCCACCGCCGACAGGTGGCAGTACAGCGTGAGCAGGCCCATGCCGTGGTCGACGATCACGGTGTGGCCGTTGAAGAAGTAGTCGCCGGTGTCGAGCACCTCGCCGGCGGCGGCGCTGACCACCGGCGTGCCCGTGGGCGCGGCAATGTCCATGCCGCTGTGCGGGTTGCGCGACTGGC
>CAZUPH010000213.1:0-6591 GCA_964621995.1 uncultured Rubrivivax sp.
CGCCGCCGCGCGGGCGCAGGAGCCGGACGCCGCGGCGCCGGCGGCGTCCGCGCCACCGGCGGGCAGCGCGGCGCTGGAACCCAGCCGGCGCCTGGCGCCACTGCCGCGCGGTGATGCCGCGCGCCAGCTGCCCATCGTGCTGCGTGCGCGCGAGATCCGCAGCCAGCCCGACCTGCAGACCGTCGCCGAGGGCGAAGTGGAGTTCCGCCGCGGCGGCCTGGTGATCCGCGCCGACCGGCTGTCCTACGACAGCCCGACCGACACCGCCAGCGCACGCGGCGGCGTGGACATCCAGCGCGAGGGCCAGCGCTACCGCGGCCCCGAGCTGCAGCTGCGCGTGCAGCGCTTCGAGGGCTACTTCCTCGAGCCGGAGTTCGAGTTCCTGGACCTCGGTGCCGGCGGCCGCGCCGACCGCATCGACTTCCTGGACAGCAGCCGCTCGCGCGCCACCAACGCCAGCTACACCAGCTGCCGGCGCGACGGCACCATCGACCCGGACTGGGTGCTCAGCGCGCGCAGCGTGCAGCTGGACCTGGAGAACAACGAGGGCCGCGCCGAGGGCGCGGTGCTGCACTTCCTGGGCCTGCCCATCATCGCGCTGCCGGCGCTGAGCTTCCCGCTCGGCGACACGCGCAAGTCGGGCTGGCTGCCGCCCTCGGTGGGCATCGACAACCGCAGCGGCGTCGAGGTCTCGGTGCCCTACTACTGGAACATCGCGCCGAACCGCGACGCGACGCTGGCGCCGCGCGTCATCACGCGGCGCGGCCTCGGGATCGACGGCGAGTTCCGCTACCTCGAGCCGCGCTACGCCGGCACGCTGCAGGCCGAGCTGCTGCCCGACGACCGCGTCGCTCGGCGCGAGCGCCATGCGCTGAGCTGGACGCACGAGGGCAGCCTGCCCGCGGGGCTGGGCTACCGGGCCGAGCTGCTGCGCGTCTCCGACGACGACTGGTGGAAGGACTTCCCGAATGCCGGGCGCAGCCTGACGCCTCGCCTGCTGGCGCAGCGGCTGGCGCTGGAGCGGCCCTTCGGCTTCGGAGCCGCGGCGCGTGTCGAGGGCCTGGCCTACGCGCGTGCGCAGCACTGGCAGGTGCTGCAGGCGGCCGACGCGCCGATCGCGTCGCCCTACCAGCGCAGCCCGCAGATCGGCGTGACGTTGCGCGGCGAGGCCGGCGGCTGGCAGTTCGGCGCGGAGAGCGAGTACAACCGCTTCACGCTGCCCGACCGCGAGGCCTCGCGCGCCGCGCGCCCCGACGGCGAGCGCGTGCACCTGGTGGCCTCGGTGGCGCGGCCGCTGCGCGAGGCCGGCTGGTGGCTGGTGCCGCGCCTGTCGGTCAACGCCGCCAGCTACAGCCGCGAGGCGCTGCAGCGCGACAACGCCAGCGCCGAGCGCTCGCGCGTGATCCCCAGCTTCAGCATCGACACCGGACTGGAGCTCGAGCGCGACACCGAGGCCTTCGGCCGCGCGCTGCGCCAGACGCTGGAGCCGCGGCTGCTGTACGTCAACACGCCTTACCGCGCGCAGTCGCACCTGCCCAACTTCGACGCCGCGGGCAAGGACTTCAACTTCGTCTCGATCTACAGCGACAACGCCTTCTCCGGCGTGGACCGCGTCGCCGACGCGCACCAGCTCACCGCGGGGCTGACGACGCGGCTGGTGGACGCGGCCAGCGGCGCCGAGGCGCTGCGCCTGGGCCTGGTGCAGCGCTACCTGTTCCGGCCGCAGCGCGTGGCGCCGCAGGCCGACGGCTCGCCCGACGGCGAGCCGCTGACGCAGCGCCTGTCCGACGCGCTGCTGCTCGGCTCCACCAGCGTGCTGCCCGGCTGGACGCTGGATGCCGCGGTGCAGTACAGCCCGGACCTCCAGCGCTCGGTGCGCTCCATCGTCTCGGCGCGCTACTCGCCCGGACCCTATCGCACGGTGGGCGCCACCTACCGCCTGGCGCGCGGGCTGTCCGAGCAGCTCGAGCTGGGCTGGCAGTGGCCGATCGTCGAGCGCAGCGCGCTCGACCGCGACGCCAGCCCCATGCGCCGCGGCTGCGGCGGCAGCTGGTATTCGGTCGGCCGCGTCAACTACAGCCTCAAGGACAGCCGCATCACCGATTCCGTGCTCGGCTTCGAGTACGACGCCGGCTGCTGGATAGGGCGCGTCGTCGCCGAGCGGCTGTCCACCGGCCGCCGCGAGGCCACCACCCGGCTGCTGCTGCAGCTGGAGCTGGTGGGCCTGTCGCGCATCGGGTCGAACCCGCTGAAGGTCTTGAGGGACAATATCCCCGGTTACCGTCTGCTGCGCGAAGAGCCGCGCGGACCGTCCGCCGGCGACGGCCTGACCGAGGCTCCCTGATCCCCATGACCGAGACTTCCCCTCGCTGGCGTCGCCCGCTGCGCAGCACGCTGGTGCTGCTGCTGGCCGCGGCGCACCTCACGCTGCCCGCCCAGGACCGCGGCGCACCGCGCAGCGGCGACTGGATTGCCGCCGTCGTCAACCAGGAACTCGTCACCGCCGGCGAGGTCGAGCGCCGGCTGGAGCGCGCCCAGGCCGAGGCGCAGCGCGCCGGCGTGCGGCTGCCGCCGGAGGGTGAACTGCGCCGCCAGGTGCTGGACGCGCTGATCGACGAGCGCGCGATCCTCAGCACCGCGCGCGACAGCGGCATGCGCGTCGACGAGCCCGAGGTGGACCGCGCGATGCAGAGCATCGCCGAGCAGAACCAGATCAGCCTGGCCACGCTGCGCGAGCGGCTGGCCGCCGAGGGCATCGACTACCTGCGCTTCCGCGCCAACGTGCGCGAGCAGATCATGATCGAGCGCCTGCGCGAGCGCGAGGTCTACCGCCGCATCCAGATCAGCGACGAGGACATCGACCGCCTGCTCGCCGAGCGACGTGCCGAGCTCAACGCCGACGCCGAGATCAACATCGCGCAGATCCTCGTCGCCGTGCCCGAGGGTGCGGACGCCACCACCGTGGCCGTGCGCCGCGCCGTCGCCGCGGCGGCGCTGGCGCGGGTGCGCGGCGGCGAGGACTTCGCCGCCGTCGCGCGCGAGATCTCCGAGGACGGCAACCGCGAACGCGGCGGCGAGATCGGCCTGCGCCCGGCCTCGCGGCTGCCCGACCTGTTCATCGATGCCGTCCGGACGCTGCAGCCCGGCGAGCTGACGCCCGAGCCGCTGCGCAGCAGCGCCGGCTTCCACGTGCTCAAGCTGATCGAGCGCAAGGAGGTGCCGCTGGGCATGGTCACGCAGACACGCGTGCGCCACGTGCTGCTGCGCGTGTCCCCGCAGGCCGGCGCCGACGTCGCGGCGCGGCGGCTGGCGGAGTTCCGGCGCCAGATCGAGAGCGGTGCCGCCAGCTTCGAGGACATCGCGCGCCAGCACAGCGAGGACGGCTCGGCCGCCGGCGGCGGCGACCTCGGCTGGACCTCGCCGGGCCAGCTGGTGCCGGAGTTCGAGCAGGCGATGAACACGCTGCCGCAGGGCGGCATCTCCGAGCCGGTGGTCTCGCGCTTCGGCGTGCACCTGATCCAGGTGCTGGAGCGCCGCAACGTCGCGCTGGAGCCGCGCCAGCTGCGCGAGCAGGCGCGCAGCGTGCTGCGCGAGCAGCGCTTTGCGCAGGCCTACCAGGACTGGACCAAGGAACTGCGCTCGCGCGCCTACGTCGAGCTGCGCGAGCCGCCCCAGTGAGCTCCCCCGGGGCGCCGCACCGCGCCCGCAAGCGCTTCGGCCAGCACTTCCTCGCCGACGGGTCGGTGGTCGAGGCCATCGTCGATGCGATCGCCCCGCGGCCCCGGCAGGCGCTCGTCGAGATCGGCCCCGGTCTCGGCGCGATGACCGGTCCGCTGCGCGCGCGCTGCGGCGCGCTGACGGTGATCGAGCTCGACCGCGACCTCGCTGCGCGTCTGCGCCGCGAGAGCGGGCTGACGGTGATCGAATCCGACGTGCTGCAGGTGGACTTCCGGGCGCTGGCGACGGCAGCCGGGCAGCCGCTGCGCGTGGTGGGCAACCTGCCCTACAACATCTCCACGCCGATCCTGTTCCACCTGCTGCCGGCGGCGGACGTCGTCGCCGACCAGCACTTCATGCTGCAGAAGGAGGTGGTGGACCGCATGGCCGCCGCGCCGGGCGGCAAGGACTACGGCCGCCTGTCGGTGATGCTGCAGTGGCGCTATGCCATCTCGCCGGTGCTGGACGTGCCGCCCGAGGCCTTCGAGCCCCCGCCGCGCGTGGACTCGGCCGTCGTGCGCATGGTGCCGCGTGCCGCCGACCCCGGCGTGGACCCGGCGCGCCTGGGCGAGCTGGTGACGGTGGCCTTCTCGCAGCGGCGCAAGCTGCTGCGCCACACCCTGGGCCGCTGGCTGCAGCAGCAGGGCGTGGACACCGCGTTCGACCTGCAGCGCCGCGCCGAGGAGGTGCCGGTGGCCGAGTACCTGGCGCTGGCGCGCCGGCCGGCCTGAATGCAGCGGGGCCCTCGCGAACGAGGGCCCCGGCTTGGTCTGTGGGCGCGGCGGCGGCCGCGCGCTTGGGCGATGCGTCAGGCCGCGCGCAGCCACGCCGCCGTGTCGAAGGCGCTGCACATCATCGGCATGTTCATGCCGAAGTTGGGGTTGGTCCCGTTCTTGGGCACCACCTTCGTCGCCTTGACCGTATTCGCCTGGGCCGTCTCAGCAGCCCGCTCCCATGACCCGATTTCCTGGGAGCGGGCTACTGAAAAGAATAGAAGCACCTGAATGGTATTCGTCGTTCGCCCCAGTATTCGGCGGCGTCGCGGAAGACCTCGAGCAGCTGCTCGCGCGCCTCGCGGTCGAAGCGCGGGTTGTCCGGCAGTTGCTCCAGCACGACGACGAAGCCCGGCTGCTGGCCGGCCTTGGCCACCAGGTCGGTCATGCAGTCGTACAGCGCGTCCAGGTTCTTGCCGAAGTGGGCCGGGAACAGGAAGGCCTGGGCGATGCCCTCGAGCACCTCCTGCTTGGTCTGCGCATTCGCCAGATTGGCATACAGGAAATGCTGGCCGGTCGTCTCGGCGGCCTGCATCAGGTCGGACACGCGGTAGGCGCGTATCGCCTGCACGATGTTCGGTCGGATGGTCTGCAACTCCATGGTCGCGATCCTCCACGGGGGACTGGAAAGGGCGGAATCGGTGGCGAGCGCTTCGGCGGTCATGGGGGGCTCAAGGCTGGATGAGGCGGAAGCTCGCATAGTGGTCGGCGGTGTACCAGCAGGCCTCGGGCTGCGTCGGCGTGCGGCCGCCGCAGACGATGCGGCGGGCACCACGGGTGCGCGCTCCCGGGGTCCTCACGGTGTATTCACGGTAGTGACCGCGCGGCTTCAGGGGCAGGAGACGCTCTCGGTTGCCGAACACGGTGCCATCTTTCTGGTAGGGAAACGGCCCACCCTGGTGGATGAGCCGGTGCGTCGCCTGGGCTTCCGGCGGCAGTGCCGCCAGGGCAACCGTGGCGGCGGGCCACGGCTGCTCGGGACCGCGGGCCTGGGCGGGCGTCAGGCCACCGGCTGCAAAACCCGCGGCGGCGACCACGACGGCACTGGCCCACCCCCACTTGCGCAACCCCCGCCGCAGGCCCGTGGCCGCACCGGCCAGCGGGGCCGGCCTCGCGGCCGCAGGTCGGCCCGGCGGGACCTGACCGGTCCAGAACACGGGATAACCCTGAAAAAACCAGCCAGAATGCTACCCGAACCCCCCTAAAAACTCAAGGCGCCGCCCAGGATTGGGGCAGGCAGGAGGGGTTATCAGTGGGCGCTCACATGGCGAATGAGGGTTTGCACGTAGGCCGTGCGGGGTGATTACACAGGATTGTCAAGAGGGCAAAGTTTGTGTGCGCACACACCGGTGGAGAAGTCAGGCCGCGGGGCCTGGCGTAGGTCCCGCGTCGCCCTGCGGGCCGCGCTCGCGCTTGCAGGCGCTCGCCCTTCGGCTGGCGTACCTCAGGCCGCAGGGCCTGAGGTACGTCCCGCCTCAGCCCTGCGGGCCGCGCCCTCGCAGAGCTCGGGCCCGGAAGCAGGCGTCAATCAGGCCGCAGGGCCTGATTGACGTCCGGCTTCCGCATCCGCGACGGTGAGGGCGGTCATGTTGACGATGCGGCGCACCGTGGCCGATGCGGTCAGCACGTGCACCGGCTTGGCCGCGCCGAGCAGCACGGGGCCGACGGCGATGCCGCCGCCGGCGGCGGTCTTCAGCAGGTTGTAGGCGATGTTGGCGGCGTCGATGTTCGGCAGCACCAGCAGGTTGGCCTCGCCCTGCAGCGTGCTGTGGGGCATCAGCTTCCTGCGCATCGCGACGTCCAGCGCGATGTCGCCGTGCATCTCGCCGTCCACCTCCAGCCAGGGCGCCTGCTCGCGCAGCAGCGCCAGCGCGTGGCGCATCTTCACGGCGCTCGGGTGGTCGCTGGTGCCGAAGTTGCTGTGGCTGAGCAGCGCGGCTCGCGGCTGCAGCCCGAAGCGCAGCATCTCCTCGGCCGCCATCACGGTGATCTCGGCGATCTCCTCGGCGCTGGGGTCGGCGTTGACATGGGTGTCCACCAGGAAGATCTGGCGCCCCGGCAGCATCAGGCCGTTCATGCAGGCGTACACGCGCACGTCCTG
>CAZUPH010000214.1:0-6576 GCA_964621995.1 uncultured Rubrivivax sp.
GGCCGTTCGACGCCGCCGCGGCCGCCGCAGCGCTGGCCCTGGCCCTGCTGGCCGCCGGCTGCGGCGGCACGGCGCCGCGGGCCCCGGCGGCCGCCATGGCCGACGACCCGATGCAGCGGCTGCTCGTCGAGCGCGGCCTCGCGCCCGAGCCGCGGCCGGCCGACGAGCCGCGCGGCGGCGCGGACGGCGCACAGGTCGTCGTCGCGGCGATGAACTTCCTGGAGCTGCCCTACCGCCGCGGCGGCAGCAGCGCCGACCTGGGCTTCGACTGCAGCGGCTTCACCCAGCATGTCTACGGCCTGACGCTGGGCCTGGCCCTGCCGCGCCGCGCCGAGCAGCAGGCCACCGGCGCCGGGCTGCTGGCCGTGGCGCGCGAGGACCTGCAGCCCGGCGACCTGGTCTTCTTCAACACGCTGCGGCGCAGCTTCTCGCACGTGGGCATCTACGTCGGCGGCGGGCGCTTCATCCACGCCCCGCGCAGCGGCGCCGAGATCCGCATCGAGAGCCTGCGCGGGCCCTACTGGGCCAGCCGCTTCGACGGCGCGCGGCGTGCGCCGGCCGCCGTCGCCGCCGCGGCGGCCGCCGCCGGCGTCGGTCCCAACCCCCTGCGCTGAGCGTCGCGCCGGCGCGGCGGCACAATCGCCCCATGGGCGACTCCGTGATCCCGCTGGCCGACCTGCGCTACGCCGCGCCGGTGCCCGCCGTGCCCGAGCAGCCGGCGGCGCCGACCGGCCTGCTGGCCGACCGCCTGGGCCGGCCGCTGCGCGACCTGCGCATCTCGGTCACCGACCGCTGCAACTTCCGCTGCAGCTACTGCATGCCCAAGGAGGTCTTCGACCGCGACTACCGCTTCCTGCCCCAGTCGAGCCTGCTGAGCTTCGAGGAGATCACGCGCGTGGCGCACCTCTTCGTCGCGCACGGCGTGGTCAAGCTGCGGCTGACCGGCGGCGAGCCGCTGATGCGCAAGCACCTCGAGGAACTGGTGCGCCAGCTCGCGGCGCTGCGCAGTGCCGACGGCAGCGCGCTGGACATCACGCTGACGACCAACGGCTCGCTGCTCGCGCGCAAGGCCGCGGCGCTGCACGAGGCCGGGCTGCGCCGCGTGACGATCAGCCTGGATGCGCTGGACGACGCCGTCTTCCGGCGCATGAACGACGTGGACTTCCCGGTCGCCGACGTGCTGCACGGCATCGACGCCGCGCTGGCCGAGGGCCTGACGCCGCTGAAGGTCAACATGGTCGTCAAGCGCGGCACCAACGACGGCGAGATCGTGCCGCTGGCGCGCCACGTGCGCGAGCGCTGGGGCCCGCGCGTCGTGCTGCGCTTCATCGAGTACATGGACGTGGGCAGCAGCAACGGCTGGTGCATGGACGAGGTGATGCCCAGCGACGAGGTGCGCGCGCGGCTGCACGCCGCCTTCCCGCTGGAGCCGCTGCCGCCCTCCGCGCCGGGCGAGACGGCCGAGCGCTGGCACTACCGCGACGGCGGCGGCGAGGTCGGCTTCATCAGCAGCGTCACCCACGCCTTCTGCCGCGACTGCAACCGCGCCCGGCTGTCCACCGAGGGCAAGCTCTTCCTGTGCCTGTTCGCCAGCAGCGGCCACGACCTGCGCGCGCTGCTGCGCGGCGGCTACAGCGACGAGCAGATCGCCGGCGCCATCGGCCTGGTCTGGGGCGCGCGGGAGGACCGCTACTCCGAGCTGCGCGCCGCGCAGCAGGCCGCGCCCGGCAGCGGCCGGCGCAAGATCGAGATGCACTACATCGGGGGGTGATCGTGGATTGCCCCGGGACCTGTCGTGCAGGACCCGGGTTAGGCTGCGCCCCCATGCCGAACTGCCGACGTTGTCATGTCCTGGGTCGATAAGGAACTGAAGCGGCGCAGTGCCGCGGCCGCGCGCGAAGGTTCCTCGCGCTCGAGCCGGCGCGGCGAGAGCAGCCTGCACTCCGAACCCGCGCGCATCGCGGCGCTGTGGTCGCGCATCGAGGCCGCCAACGAAGCGCTGCCCTCCGAACTGCGGCTGTCACGCGAGCCCGGCAACGCGGTGGCCTTCGCGGTGGAGGGCGCGGCCTTCGAGCACTGGCTGGTGGCACCGGACGGCGCCGCGATCGGCTTCAACGGCGAGGGCATCCGCTACCAGTGGCCGGAGCCGAACCCGCGCAAGAGCAACAACTTCTGGATCCGCTGGCGCGAAGGCGCCGGCTACGTGGTGCACCGGCGCGTGGGCTCGCTGTTCAGCGGCACCGGCATCCAGGAACGGCGCTTCGACGAGTCGCGCATCGAACGCCTGCTGCGCTGCCTCGTCACTGGGGAGCGCGTGCGCGTGCGCAGCGTCGTCCGGCGGCGCTTCTGGCTGCTGTGACGGCCGCGTCGCGCCCGACCACACGCCGCTGGGGCCGTGCGCTGGCCCGCCATGGGGCGCTCTCGCTGGGCGTCGCCGTCGTGGCGCTGGCCGCGGCGATCACCTTCGGCGGTCCGGCCGAGCCGGCGCCGATGCCCGCCATCAACGACCCCTTCCGGGCCATGGACCGCAGCGGCCTGCCGGCGCTGTCGCGCTTCGAGGCCCGCGACGGCACGGCGCTGGCCTACCGACGCTACGCGCCGCAGCACGGCGACGCGCGCGGCAGCGTGGTGCTGGTGCACGGCTCGTCGGCGAGCAGCCTGAGCATGCATGCGCTGGCCCGCGCCTACGCCGCGGCCGGGTTCGAGACCTATGCGCTGGATGTGCGCGGCCATGGCGACTCCGGTACGCGCGGCCGCATCGCGTACATCGGCCAGCTCGAGGACGACCTCGCGGACTTCGTCAGCAGCGTCGCGCTGCCGCCGCCTTCGACCCTGGTCGGTTTCTCGGCCGGCGGCGGCTTCGCGATCCGCTATGCCGGCAGCGCCCGCCAGGACGACTTCGCGAGCTACCTGTTCCTGTCGCCGTTCATCAGCCAGGACGCCCCGACCTTCAGGCGCGGGGGCGGCGGCTGGGTGCAGGTCGGCGTGCCGCGCATCGTCGCGCTGACGATCCTCGACGCCCTGGGCCTGCGCGTGCTGCAGGACCTGCCGGTGACGCGCTTCGCGCTCAACGAGGAGGCGCGCACGCTGCTCACGCCGGCCTATTCGTATGCGCTGGCGACCAACTTCCGCCCGCAGGCGGACTATGCAGGCGACCTGCGCGCGCTGCGCCAGCCCGCGCGCCTGATCGCCGGTACGGCCGACGAGACCTTCGTCGCCGAGGCCTTCGAGGCGGTGGTGCGCGTCGCCGCGCGGCCGATTCCCGTGCAACTGCTGCCCGAGGTCGGGCATGCCGGGCTGATCCTGCAGCCCGCGGCGCTGGACGCCGCCGTGAACGCCGTCGTGGAGCTGCAGTCCGCGCACGGCCGCTCGGCCCCCTGAGCGCCGGCCCCCTGCGCGGGCGCCGCGACGCTCAGTCCGCCTGCCCGGCCGCCGGCCGCTGCCCCGCCGCCAGCGGCTGGGCTTCCTCGGGCGTGGTGATCTCGCCCGGGATGCCGCGGCGCGCGAACAGCGTGTAGATCGTCGGCACCACGAAGATGGTCAGCAGCGTGCCCAGCGACATGCCGCCGACGATGACCCAGCCGATCTGCTGCCGGCTCTCGGCGCCGGCGCCGCTGGCCAGCGCCAGCGGCACCGCGCCCAGCACCATCGCGCCGGTGGTCATCAGGATGGGCCGCAGGCGCAGGCTGGCCGCCTCGGTCACCGCGGCCATGATGTCGCGGCCCTGCTTGCGCAGCTGGTTGCTGAACTCGACGATCAGGATGCCGTGCTTGGTGATCAGGCCGACCAGCGTGATGAGGCCGATCTGCGAGTACACGTTCAGCGTGCCCCCGGTGAGCTTGAGCGCCAGCAGCGCGCCGACCATGGACAGCGGCACCGCCAGCAGGATCACGAAGGGGTCGATGAAGCTCTCGAACTGCGCCGCCAGCACGAGGAAGATGAAGACCAGCGCGAGCACGAAGACCAGCCCCAGCGCGCCCGAGGAGGCGCGGAACTCGCGGCTGACGCCGTTGAGCTCGGTCGCGTAGCCCGGCGGCAGCGTGCGTGCCGCCAGCGCGTCCATGTAGGCCAGCGCCTCGCCGAGCGAGTAGTCGGGCGACAGGTTGGCGGTGATGCTGACCGAGCGGCGCTGGTTGAAGTGGTTGAGCTCGCGCGGGCTGACCGATTCGCGCACCGTGACCAGGCTGGACAGGGGCACCATCGTGTCGTTGCGTCCGCGCACGAAGATCTTCTCGATGTCCTCCGGCGTCGCGCGGCCGCGCTCGGCGGTCTGCACGATCACGTCGTACTGCTCGGCGTCGCGCTTGTAGCGCGTGACGACGCGGCCGCCGAGCATGCTCTCGACGGTGCGCGCCACCGCATCCACCGACACGCCCATGTCGGCGGCGCGCACGCGGTCCACCTCCATGAAGATCTCGGGCTTGTTGAGCTGCAGGTCGATGTCCGGCTGCACGATGCCGGGGTTGCTGCGCATCTCGGCCAGCATCTGCTGCGCGTAGCGCGCCATGTTCTCGTAGCTGTCGCCGCTGACCAGCACGTAGTTCAGCGGCTGCGAGCGGAAGCTCTGGCCCAGGCTGGGCGGCAGGCTGGGGAAGGCGCTGACGCCGGGCAGCGCCATCAGCTGCGGCAGCAGCCGCTGCTGCAGGTCGCGCGTGGTGACGCTGCGGTCGTCCCAGTCCACCGTGCGCAGCACGCCGAAGGCGGTGGAGACCTGGCCGCCGCCGATGAAGAAGAAGCGGCGGTCGAACTCCGGGTACTGCGCCGTGATGCGGTCGATCTCGTCGAGGTAGCGCGCGGTGTACTGCATCGTCGCGCCGTCGGGCGCGCGCACCGGCATCGAGACGACGCCGCGGTCCTCGTAGGGGGCCAGCTCGCCCTTGGCGGTGCTGAACAGCCACCAGCTGCCGGCGCCGCTGGCCAGCATCACGGCCACCATCAGCCAGCGCCGCTGCAGCGTCCAGCTCAGCACCGAGCGGTAGCCGCCGGTCAGCCAGACCAGGAAGCGCTCCATGCCACGGTCGAAGCGGCTGGGGTTCTCGACGTGGCGCAGCAGCTTGCTGCACATCATCGGCGTCAGCGTCAGCGCGACGAAGCCCGAGACCAGCACCGCGCCGGCCAGCGTGAGCGCGAATTCGCTGAACAGCCGCCCGGTGCGGCCCGGCGTGAAGGCCAGCGGCGCGAATACCGCGGCCAGCGTCAGCGTCATCGCGATGACCGCGAAGCTGATCTCGCGGATGCCCTTGAGCGCCGCCTGGAAGGGCTTCATGCCCTCCTCGATGTGGCGGTAGATGTTCTCGAGCACGACGATCGCGTCGTCGACGACGAGGCCGATCGCCAGCACCAGCGCCAGCAGCGTCAGCGTGTTGATCGTGAAGCCCGCGAGCGCGATCATCGCGAAGGAGCCGATCAGGCTGACCGGGATGGTCACCAGCGGGATGACCGACGCGCGCAGCGTGCGCAGGAAGACGAAGACCACCAGCGCGACGAGCACGATGGCCTCGGCCACCGTGGTGTAGACGGCCTTGATCGAGCGGTCGATGAACACGCTCAGGTCGTTGGCCTGCACCACGGTCACCGAAGGCGGCAGGTCGCGCTGGATCTGCGGGATCAGCGCCTTCACGCCGGCGGCCACCTCCAGCGGGTTGGCGGTGGCGTTGCGGATCACGCCGGTGCTGATCGACGGAATGCCGTTCAGGCGCACGCGCGTGCGCTCGCTGGCCGCCGCTTCCTGCACCTGCGCGATGTCACGCAGGCGCACCGTGTAGCCGCCCACGGTCTTCAGCGCGATCTGCTCGAACTGCCGCACCGTGTTGAGATCGGTGCGCGCGGTGACGCTGAACTCGCGCTGCTCGCTCTCGATGCGCCCGGCCGGCACCTCCAGGTTCTGGCGCCGCAGCGCGTCCTCGACGTCCTGCACGGTCAGCCGGTAGGCGGCGAGCTTGTCCGGGTCGACCCAGATGCGCATCGCGTAGCGGCGGTCGCCGCCGACCTGCACGTCGGCCACGCCGGGCACCGTCTGCAGCCGCGGCTTGACGACGCGGTTGATCAGGTCGGTCAGCTCCAGCGGGCCCATGGTCTCGCTGGTGTAGGCCAGCCAGATGGTCGGCGTCGCGTCGGCCTCCACCTTCGCGATCACCGGCTCGTCGGCCGCCGCCGGCAGCCGGCCGCGCACGCGCGAGACGCGGTCGCGCACCTCGGCCGCCGCGGTGTCGGGGTCCTTGCTCAGGCGGAAGCGCGCGGTGATCTGGCTGCGCTCCGAGCGCGACACCGAGGTGATGATGTCGATGCCGTCGATGCCGGCGATCGAGTCCTCCAGCGGCTTGGTGACCTGCGACTCGATGACCTCGGCCGAGGCGCCGATCAGCGTCGTCGAGACGTTGACCAGGGGCTCGTCGATGCGCGGGTACTCGCGCACGCTGAGCTGCTGGAACGACACCAGGCCGACCAGCGTGACCAGCAGCGACATCACGGTGGCCAGCACCGGGCGGCGGATCGACATCTCGGAGAGCTTCATCGCGGCGGCACCTCGCTCGTCGTGGGGGTCGGCGGGTCAGGGATTGGGCCGCTGTGCGCCCG
>CAZUPH010000215.1:0-6517 GCA_964621995.1 uncultured Rubrivivax sp.
CATCCGCTGTCCACTCGTAACCATCCGTATCTTTCGGCTTTCTTCTCTCCGCTTCGGTCAAAGTGGAACTGCACCTTGACGCGGCCGTGCTCGTCGGTCTCGATGTCGCCGTCGTCGCCGCCGCCGACCACCAGCGCGGTCTGCGGGCCGGCCACCGTGGGCTTGCGCGTGATGCGCGCGGGCCTGAACGGGTCGGCGTGCGACTGCGCGACGAAGCGGCACAGGAAACGCGTCTCGTCGCCGACGCCGGCCTCGTAGCCGGCCTGCACGGCGTCGATGCGCGTCTGCAGCACCACGTACTCGGCGTCCTGCTCGCCCGGGTGGCCCTTCAGCGCGAAGCGCGAGCCGGCGGCCAGCCCGGGCGTGTTGCCCTGGCCGGTGTAGCGCGTGAAGCGGCTGCTGGCCTCGTCCAGGCGCAGCCTGGCGCGGGCGTCGCCGTCGGCCTTGACGGCATACAGGCCGGGATAGTCGTAGACCTCGTGCGCATTCTCGCCATGCCCGCGGCCGGACTCGGCGGTGGTGGACAGCAGGCTGGTGCTGGGCGTCTCGAAGTTGTAGTCCGCGAGCGTGTACTTCCCGGTCTGGATCTCGTGGCGCATGCGCCAGACGTTGATCCCCTGGCGTTCGCCCAGTGCGCTCTCGTCCTCGAAGTACCCGACCTCCGCGTAGCCCTCCAGCGGCACATGCGTGCCCGGGGCGTCGGCGAGCACCAGCTCGTGCTTGTCCTCGCTGTGGCGGAAGTAGTAGAAGATGCCCTCCTCCTCCATCAGCCGGCTGACGAAGTCGAAGTCGGTCTCCCGGTACTGCACGCAGTAGGTGCGCGTGCCGTAGCTGCCCGTGAGCTCGTCGACGAACTGGCTGGCGTACTCGCCGAAGACCTGCTTGACGATGTCCGGCGCGCTCATCTCCTGGAAGATGCGCAGGTCGGCCGAGCGCGTGAGCAGCCACAGCCAGGGCCGCAGCACCAGCCGGTAGCTGTAGCGCCGGCCCTCGACGCCGTCGATGCCGAAGCCGGCGACGATGCCGTGGAACCAGCGCAGCTGGCCGTCCGCCACCTCGATGGACACCGCCGCGGGCTGGCCCAGCACGGCGTCGGCGCTGATGGCCGGGTCCTCGCTGACCGCGAGCACGCGCAGCTCGAACAGGCGCGACACCTCCTCCAGCGCCGACATCGACTTGAAGAGCAGCGACGGCGCGGCGTCGCACACGAGCTTCATCTGGATCGGCAGCGGGTCGGCCATGGTGTCGTCGTGATCCTGTTGACTACGCGGTCGCCGCGACGACCCAGCCCTGCACCGGCTCGCCACCTTCCGTGCGCAGCACGGCGGCCGAGACTTCCCGCACGTCCAGCCCGGCGTCGCGCAGCGCCTGCTCGACGTAGCCGCGCCGGTGACTGTAGCGCCCGTGCTCGTGGAGCCTGAAGTCGCCGGCGGCAGCGTGCGCGCCGGGCGCATCCAGCGCCTCCACCGTGAACACCAGCAGGCCCTGCGGCCGCAGCGCCGCGGCGGCGGCCGCCGCGAACTCTTCCAGCGCGCCGAAGTAGCACAGCGTGTCGGCCGAGACGACGAGGTCCCAGGCGCGCCCGCGTTCGCGCAGGAACGAGACCAGCTCGGCCTGCACCAGCTCCGCATAGAGGCCCCGCGCACGAGCACGCGCCAGCATGCCGGCCGAGAGGTCCACGCCGACCAGCCTGCCGGCCCAGGGCGCGAGCAGCGGCGCGCACAGCCCGGTGCCGCAGCCGGCGTCCAGCACGGCGCGCTCGCCGCGCGGCGCGCCGGCATGCCGCCCGACAGCCTGCGCCACCAGCTCCGGCGCACGGTAGGCGAGCGAGGCGAGCTTGGCGTCGAAGCTCGCGGCGAAGGCGTCGAAGACGCGCTGCACGTAGACGTCGGCCGCGCGCGCGGGCACGTCCTCGCCGGTGCAGGCGCGCAGGTGGTGTTCGGCCAGGACGTTGCCGGGTTCGGCCTGCAGCCAGGCGCGCCACACCGCGATGGCCTCGTCCTTCATGCCCATCATCGAGTACGCCACGCCCAGCACGCGGCGCAGCGCCGTGCTGCGCGGCGCGACGACGAGCCCCTCGACGCACTGCTGCACCGCTTCCGGCAGGCGCCCGCTGCGGAACAGGTGGTTGGCCAGGTTCTGCCGCGCGTCGGCGAAGTCCGGGGCCAGCTCGACGACCCGGCGCAGCACCTTCTCCGCCCCCGCAGCGTCGCCGCGTGCGCCGAGCAGCACGCCCAGGTTGTTCAGCGCATCGACGCGCGCGCCATCGAGCTGCAGTGCGCGGAGGTAACTGGCCTCGGCCTCGTCGTAGCGGCCGCGTTCGGTGCAGACGTTGCCGTAGTTGTTGTGGAACATCGCCTCGCGCGGGTTCGCGGCGATCGCCGCCGCGATCAGCCGGGCGGCCTCGTCGTGGCGGCCGCGCTGCGCCTGCAGGATGCCCAGCAGGTGCAGCGCATCGGGCTGCGCGGGCTCGGCGGCGAGCACGCCTTGGTAGGCGGCCTCGGCCTCGTCGAAGCGACCACTGCCATGCCACCGCATGGCCTGCTGCAGGCGCTGCGCGGGGGAGTCGGCTCGTTCGGCGACGCTGGCTTGGTCGTTCGGCATGAAGATAGTGATTGCCCGGGGTGCGACTCTGAAGCAAAGTACAGCAGGCGACAAGCCGCGCCGCCCCCTATTCGGGGCGGGGGCTCCGTCGCACGCAGGAGCCCCGCGGATGCCGCCGATGTCGGGAAGGATGGAGTTCACGCTGGCCGCAGCGCGCCCGGCCGAGCGCACGCGGCGGCGCGGCGGGGCCTTCAGGCTGCTGATCGTCGGCGACTTCAGCGGCCGTCCCGCGGCCGAGCGCCGGCCCCTGGCCGAGCGGCCCACGCACCGCGTCGATGTCGACAGCCTGGACGAGGTCGTCGCCCGCCTCGCGCCGCGCATCGAGACGGCCGCCGGCACGGTGGACTTCACGCAGCTGGACGACTTCCACCCCGACGCGCTGTACCAGCGGCTGCCGCTGTTCGACGCCCTGCGCCAGGCGCGCGCCAGGCCGCCTTCGGAGGCTGCCGGTCTGCTGGGCTCGCTGCTCGGCCAGGGTGCGCCCACCGCCGCACGCCCCGCCGCGGCGGCGACGCCGGCCACCGGCATCGAGGCGCTCCTGCAGCGCGTGGTGGCGCCGCACGTCGTGCCGGACACCCGCGCCGAGACCGCGGCCTACCTGGCTGCGGTGGACAGCGCCGTCGCCGAGCAGATGCGCACGCTGCTGCACGACCCGGCGTTCCAGGCGCTGGAATCGGCCTGGCGCGGCGTGCAGTGGCTCGTCGCCAGCCTGGAGCTCGACGAGACGCTGCAGCTGCACCTGTTCGACGTCTCGCGCGACGAACTGCTGGCCGACGTCGTGGCCAGCCAGGGCCGGCTGGCCGAGACCGGGCTGCACCGCGCGCTGGCCGACCGCTGGCGCGGCGTGCCCGGCGGCGAGCCCTGGCACCTGCTGGCCGGGCTGTACAGCTTCGGACCCTCGGATGCCGACATCGGCCTGCTTGCCGCGCTGGGCCTGCTTGCCAGCCAGGCCGGCGGGCCCTTCATCGCCGAGGGCGACCGCACGCTCGCCGGCACCGCAGACGACCCGGCGCTGCAAGGCTGGCGCACGCTGCGCGGCAGCGAGGCCGCGCCAGGGATCGGCCTGGCGGCGCCGCGCGTGCTGCTGCGCCTGCCCTACGGCAAGGCGCACGACCCGGTGGTCTCGTTCGCCTTCGAGGAGTTCAGCGGCGCACCGGTGCACGAGCAGTTCCTGTGGGGCAACCCGGCGCTGGCCGTGGCCCTGCTGATCGGCCGCGCCTTCACGCTCAAGGGCTGGGACTTCGAGCCCGGCGACGAGCGCGAGATCGGCGACCTGCCGGCCTACGCGTACACGCTGGACGGCGAGCGCGAACTGCAGGCCTGCGCCGAGGAGTATCTCGGCGAGGAAGGCGGCAACGCGCTGCTGCAGGCCGGGCTGATGCCGGTGCTGAGCCACCGGCACCGCAATGCGGTGACGGTGATGCGGATGCAGTCGGTGGCGGAGCCGGCGCGGGGGCTCAGCGGGTGGGGAGCGTAAGCCCGGGAGTGACGACAGTGCCCGGTGCGGCCTGTGGCAGAACACCTTCCCACAGGCACTCCTCGGCGCCACGGGCGCGGCTGCCGTCGGCGCCGACGACAACGACTTCTGCCCGGTAGACGGTCACTCGCACCGGTGCATGCTCGGGGCCGCGGCTGCCTGCAAGGGCGCTGCTCAGTGACCGCATCACGGCGCCGACCTCGGCTGCATCGAGGTCGCCATAGATCCTTATCTGCTGGGGCGTGCCGGGCGCCAGATGCAGTCGGCCATCCTGAAACAGTCCCTTGGGTGTATCCGTATAGGTGGTGACGCGCCGGGCGTAGTCATCGCCCAGCGCAGCACGCAGGGCGGAGTTCAGGGCTGACGCGACGGGCGCCGCGATCTGGCCGGTTGCCGATGCCTGGTTCATAGCCCCTGTCCTTTCGCCGCAGGCCGCACCGGCAACCGAACTGCCGAGCGCCGCAATGGCCCCCCAAAGCAAGAGTCGGCGCCAGCGGCGCGCGTTCACCTCGCTCATGGAGGCCCGGTGAGCTTGTCGATGGCCTCGGCCGCGCCGTGCGGGCTGAAGCCACCGGGATCGTCAAAACCCAGGCTACGCAGGTGTTCGCGCGCCCAGGTCGTACATTGTGTGCCAGTGAGGTCGTACTTGAGAGCGCCCGGCGAGTCGGCCTGGATCGCAGCGATCTCCTTGCGGATCCGGCCCTCCAGGGCCGCCACCGCAGCGGGGCAGGCCTTGAAGCTCTTGGAGTGCGAGTAAATGTGCAGGTTCTCTGCGTCGTAGGCGTCGGTGACCGGGTCGGCGCGCCCGGGGACGAAGAAGCCGTCGTTCGTGTTGATCCCGCCCGTGCCGCCGAACCAGGAGCTGACGGGATAGAAGCCGTAAGCGCGCTGGGCGGCAAGCGGGCCGTCGCCGACGGCAATGAAGGCGTGGCCCGTGTTGGGTTGCGGCGTCGACTTCGTCAGCTTATCGCCGAGGTAGCTGCCGACGATGGACACCGGAGAGTCCCCCTGCTGCACATACAGCGTGATGGTCGTCATGTCCGCGCAGGGGCAGTCGCGACCGGACTCGTCGCGGCACTGGCTTTCGCAGGGCTGCACGGCCGACACCGGCTGCGCCGCCGGGGCATGGAGGTCCGTGCCCGGCGCAGGCGCGGCCGCGACCGCTGGCGCCTGGGGCTGCGTCGCCTCGCGGTAGTAGCGCATCCACTCGCGCCGCAGTTCGGCGTCGGCGGGATCGCGGGTCAGTGCGCGGCCGGCGAGTTCCGGATGCGCCGCCCACAGGCGCCGGTTGGCCTGGTTCACCGCGACGCTGTTCAAGGGCATACCGTGCCTCCTAGAACCATGGCAGCCGCGGCCGCACACGGCCCGTGAGCAGGACCAGCTTCTCGCCGCCGGTAAGTATCGGCAGCGCCAGCACGTCGGACACCCAGGGTGCGTCGAACACGTCTTCGCCAAAGACGAGTACCAGATCGATCAGGCGCGCGATGTCCCACTCGCAGTCGATGTCATGACGGTGGGCACGCGCCCTTACGCGCCCAACCAGCGCCACCAGCGCCGGCACGCCCAACGCCGCAGCCTGGTGCGGAAACCGCCCTTGGGCACGCGCCGCAAGTCGCTCGTCGGCCTGCCGCAGCGCCAGCGACTGTAGGGCCGCCATCGATCGCGCGCTTATCGTGAACACCTTGGCTCCTGTCGCCGGCGACGTCTCAAGCTTGCGCGTCCAGCCTGGCGTGCAGCATGCGCAGCTGCGAACCGGCGAGCAGGTGACTCGCGACGAGCCTGCCGGCCTCGTCCTCCGCCAAAAAGGCGGACACGGGTCCGAAGAAGTCGATGAGTTCCTCGGGAGTGCAGGACGGCAGGAAGGCATTCAGTACACGCGGATCGTAGAAGCGAAACAGCATGCGCCGGCCTTGTTCGTCCTGCACCTTCAAGAACTTCCGCAAGTGGGGCCGCAGCGCCAGCGGATCCTCGATCACGACGAAGACGCCCCAGCTGCGCCCCCATCCCTCATCCAGCAGGCGCTGCGTGAACCGATGCCCCGGCGGCAGCTCCACGATGTGCGGCGCCACCAGCTCCAGCTCGCGCGGCAGGCGGCCACTGTACAGGCACAGGAATTCCAGTCGCGACTCCAGCAGCAGCCGGTAGATCGCCGGGTCGCGCGCGCAGTCCAGCACCGCCCACACGCTGGCGTGGCGAGCCTGCCCGGGCGGCCAGAGCATGTCCAGAACCTGCTGGCGAAGCGAGGGCGTCATGTCGCGGCGCCGGCGCGCCCGGCCGCGGCGCGGGCGCACTCCTCGCAGAACGGCACGCCGTCCCGCGCAGCCTGGCGCAGCACCGCGACCATCGCCGCGACGTCGAGTGCCGGCGTGAAGGTCGTCGCCGGGGCGGCGGCTGGGGCCGGCGGGGCGGCGCGTCGGGGGCCCGCGGCGGGCGCCG
>CAZUPH010000216.1:0-6468 GCA_964621995.1 uncultured Rubrivivax sp.
GTCGGCTATATCTCGTCAGTCGGCCTGCCGCTGCCCACCGTGGCTGCGGTTGTGGCCCTGGTGGTGGAAATCGTCGGCAGCCTGGCCTTGATCGCCGGTTTCGGCACGCGCCTGGCCGCACTGGTGCTGGCGCTGTTCACGCTGGTCGCCAGCTTCTTCTTCCACAACTACTGGGGTGTGCCGGCTGAGCAGGCTTTTGTCCAGCAGCTGCTGTTCTTCAAGAACATCGGTGTGGTGGGTGGCCTGTTCGTGCTGGTGGCCCATGGTGCCGGTGCCTGGAGCCTGGACGCCAAGCGTTCGGCCTGAGATCCAAGTTTTCTTTCATCCGTTTTTTTCAAAAGGAAGTTCATCATGTCTAAAGTTGCTGTTGTTTTTCATTCGGGTTATGGCCACACCCAACGCCTGGCGCAAGCCGTGGCCGAAGGTGCCGGCGCCGAGCTGATTGCCATTGACGCCGAGGGCAACCTGCCCGAAGGCGGCTGGGAGCAGCTGGCCGCCGCGCACGCCATCGTCTTCGGCTCGCCCACCTACATGGGCGCGCCGAGCTGGCAGTTCAAGAAGTTCGCCGACGCCTCCAGCAAGGCCTGGTACCAGCGCCACTGGAAGGACAAGCTGGCGGCCGGCTTCACCAACAGCGCCACGATCAACGGCGACAAGGCCGGCACCATCAACTACTTCATCACGCTGAGCCAGCAGCACGGCATGTTCTGGGTCGGCACCGGGATGACCGCGCCGAATGCCAAGCACCACACGCGCGACGACATCAACCACCTGGGCGGCTACGCCGGGCTGATCACCGCCACGCCGTCCGACGCCTCGGTGGACGAGATGGTGCCGGGCGACCTGGCCACCGCGCGCGCCTTCGGCGAGCGCGTCGCGCAGGCCGCCGCGCGCTTCGCCTGATCGGCGAGCCGGCCGGGCCCGACCCGGTGGCCGGCGGCGCCGGCGCTACAGTCGCCGCGTGGAAACGCTGCGGACCCTGTGGCAGGTGCTGCCGGCCCCCGACTGGCTGGGCCTGGTGCTGTTCTTCGGCGCCTGGGCCGGCTATGCGGCCTTCGCGAGGCGCCGCGCGCGCACCACGCCCTCGCTGCTGGCGCTGACCAACCGCGAGCGCATGCGCTGGATGCGCCAGACCAGCTGGCGCGACAACCGCGTCGTCGACGGCGTCGTCGTGCAGAGCCTGTCGACGAGCCCCTCGTTCTTCGCGTCGACGACCATCCTGATCATCGGCGGCCTGCTCGCGGTGCTTTCCACCACCGAGCAGGCCAGCAGCCTGGTCGCCGAGATCCCGTTCGCCGCGCGCACCTCGCTGCTGGTGTTCGACCTCAAGGTCGGGGTGCTGGTGGCGATCTTCGTCTACGCGTTCTTCCGCTTCACCTGGAGCCTGCGCCAGTACGGCTTCGGCGCGCTGCTGGTGGCCGCGGCGCCGTCGCACGACCGCTTCACCGACGAGGCCGAGCGCGAGGCCTTCGCCGACCGCGCCGGCCGCGTGATGGGCCTGGCCGCCGAGAGCTTCAACGACGGCCTGCGCGCCTACTACATGAGCTTCGCGGCCTGCGCCTGGTTCGTCTCGCCCTGGGCGCTGGTCGCGGCCAGCGCGACCGTGGTGCTGGTGCTGTACCGGCGCGAGTTCCACTCCGACGTGCTGGCGGTGCTGGCCGAGCGCTAACTCCCGGCCAGGCCCTCAGCCGGCGCGCTGCGCCGCCAGCGCCGCGCCTTCCACCAGTGCACGCAGCTTGGCCTCGGCCACTGCGCGGTCCATCGGCGCCATGCCGCAGTTGGTGCAGGCGACGAGCCGCCCGCGCGGCACGTGGCGCAGCGCGGTGGCGATCGTCGCGGCCACCTCCTCGGGCGTCTCGACCTCGTCGCTGGCGACGTCGATCACGCCGACCATCACGTCCTTGCCGGCCAGCAGCGCCATCAGTTCGGGCGGCACGTGCGAGTGGATGCACTCCAGGCTGACCTGGTCGATGCGGCTGGCCGCCAGCGCCGGGAAGACCTGCTCGTAGTGCCGCCACTGCTGGCCCAGCGTCTGCTTCCACGCGATGTTGGCCTGGATGCCGTAGCCGTAGCAGATGTGCACGGCGGTCGTGCAGCGCAGCCCCTCGGCGGCGCGCTCCAGCGCCTTGACGCCCCAGTCCGCGGCCTCGGCCATGTAGACGTTGAAGGCCGGCTCGTCGAACTGCACGACATCGATGCCGTCGGCCTCCAGCGCGCGCGCCTCCTGGTTCAGCAGCTCGGCGAAGGCGTAGGCCATCTGCACGCGGTCGCCGTAGTGGCGGTCGGCCACCGTGTCGACGATGGTCATCGGCCCGGGCAGCGTGAACTTCGTGCGCCGCGTGGTGTGCGCGCGCAGCAGCCGCGCCTCGGCCTCGTGCACGCGGCCCTTCAGGGCGAGCGGCGCGACCACCTGCGGCACCATGGCCTTGTAGCGGTCGGCGCGGATGCCCATCTCGACCTTGTGCTCGAAGTCGATGCCCTCGACCTGCTCGAGGAAGCCGTGCACGAAATGCTGCCGGCTCATCTCGCCGTCGCCGACGACGGTCAGGCCCGCGTCCTCCTGCGTCTTGATCCACAGCAGCGTGGCGTCGCGCTTGGCCTCGTCGAGCTCGGCACCGGCGGCCTTCCAGCGCGGCCAGAGCTTGTGCGTCTCGGCCAGCCAGGCGGGCTTGGGCAGGCTGCCGGCGATGGCGGTGGGGAACATGCGGGTCTCCGGGCGTCGGGGCGGTCTGCGGGAGGGCAGGGTAACCCAGCCGGACCGGCCGCGCTCGTCGCGCCGCGGCCCGGGTTCGTCGCAGGCGCGGGCGGTCCCGTCACGGCGGCCGGCCCGGCCGCCCCCGGAGGCGCTACCCTTGCACCATGTCAGCCGTCCTGCCCACCGACACCGGGGACCGCGCCGCGACTGCCGCTGCCGGACCGCTCCCGCAGGCGCTGGACCAGCCGCTGCCCGACGAACTCACCGGCCGTGGCCATGGCTGGGTGACCGCCTACCGGCGCTACCCGGTCTTCGGCCCGAGCTGGGCGCGCGAGCGGCTGCGCCGCGTGGGGCTCGCGGTGGTGGCCACGATGGCGGCGCTGATCGGCCTGTCGGTGCTGGCCGAGGGCGTCGCGCCCTGGGCCGCGATCTCGCAGGTGGTGATCTCGATCCTGCTGCCCCTGGTGCTGGGACCCTGGCTGGGCAGCCGCGTGCGGCTGGCCGCGGCGCGCAGCGGCTGGTCGCCCCGCGCCGAATGGGCGGGGCTGGCCGGCGCGGTGCTGCTGAGCATCCTGGCGGTGGCTGCCTTCGGCGAGTGGGGCGCCGAGCCGGTCAAGCAGCAGGTGGCCCAGTGGACCGGCCAGGTCGACGAGAGCGGCCAGCGCAAGCGCCTGGCGCTGATGATCGGCGTGGCGATCCGCCAGCCCGACGCGGAGCCTGGCCCGCGGCGCGCGGACGAGCCGACGAGCGCCTCGCCGCGCGGCACCGCGCCTTCGCTCAACACCCATGTTGCGCATGCCCTGCTCTCCTTCTGCCTGGCCGGCGGCTTCGCGCTGGCGCGCTGGCGGCGCGAGCGCGAGGGCCTGGCCGCGCTGGCGCGCCAGCGCGAGCTCGCACGTGCGCAGGCCGCGCAGCGCGAGGCCGAGCTGCGCCTGTCGGTGCTGGCCGCGCAGGTGGAGCCGCACTTCCTGTTCAACACGCTGGCCGGCGTGCGCAGCGCGATCGCCACCGACCCCGGCCGCGCCAGCGAGATGGTCGACCGGCTGGTCGAGTATCTGCGCGCCTCGATCCCGCGCCTGCGCAGCGACGGCGGTGCCGATGCCACGCTGGGCAGCCAGCTCGAGATCGTGCAGGCCTACCTGGGCCTGATGGCGGCGCGCATGCCGCGCCTGGCCTGGTCGGTGGACGTCGCGCCGGAACTGCGGGCGCTGCCATTCCCGCCGCTGATGCTGATCTCGCTGGCCGAGAATGCGGTCAAGCACGGCGTGGAGCCCAAGATCGGCCCGGCCCGCGTGCACGTGCAGGCCCGGCGCGCCGACGACGGCCGCCTCGTCGTGACGGTGGCCGACGACGGCGCCGGCTTCGGCGCAAGCAGCGGCGGCGGCGGGCTCGGGCTGGTCAACATCCGCGAGCGGCTGCAGCAGATGTACGGCGCCCGCGCCGCGCTGGCGCTGCGTGCGCGGCCGGAGGGCGGCGTCGCCGCCACCATCACCCTGCCCGTGGAGTGAATGGGACCCCCACGCTCCCTCCCGGTCGCCTCCCCCCCGAGGGGGCGTCGGCAGCGGACCGGCGCAGCCGGATCCGCGCCGAGCCCCGGCCCTGCCCGCTGCATGCGGACGGCGTGCCGGCCTCCAACGTGAACGATACGGACAAGACCTTTCATGCCCACCGCGCTGATCGCCGACGACGAGGACCTGCCGCGCGCCGAGCTGCGCCGCATGCTGGCCGCGGCCTGGCCGCAACTCGAGATCGTGGCCGAGTGCGAGCATGGCCCGGCGGCCGTCGAGGCGATCGACGCGCAGGCGCCGGACATCGCCTTCCTCGACATCCGCATGCCCGGGCTCTCCGGCCTGGACGTCGCGCGGGCGGCCAGCGGGCGCTGCCACATCGTCTTCACGACCGCCTACGACAGCCACGCGGTGGCGGCCTTCGAGGCCGGCGCGATCGACTACCTGCTCAAGCCGATCGCCGCCGACCGCCTGGCGCAGGCCGTGCAGCGCCTGCAGCAGCGGCTGCAGGCCCAGGCCGTGGCCCCGGCGCTGGACGCGGTGGTGGAGCAGCTGGCGCAGCAGCTGCACCAGCGCGCGAACCCGGCCACCCGGCTGCGCTGGCTGAGCGCCAGCGTCGGCGACACGATCAAGATGTTCGGCATCGACGAGGTGCTGTTCTTCCAGAGCGACGAGAAGTACACGCGCATCGTCACCGCCGGCGACGAAGCGCATGTGCGCAAGCCGCTGAAGGAGATCGCCGACGGCCTGGACCCCGAGGACTTCTGGCAGGTGCACCGCGGCGTCATCGTGCGTGCCAGCGCGATCGCGCGCGCGCAGCGCGACGACGCCGGCCGCATCGTGCTGCACCTCAAGCAGCACCCGGAGAAGCTGCAGGTCAGCCAGGCCTGGGCCTGGCGCTTCCGGCCGATGTGAGCGCGGCGCCGGGCCGGCGCCCGTTCAGTGCTGCGGCAGCGGGTCCGCCGGCAGCGTGAGCTCGAAGACGCAGCCGCGATCGGACTGCTGCGACACCGCCAGGCTGCCGCCCATGCGGCGCAGCAGCGCACGCGCCATCGCCACGCCGAGCAGCCGGATCAGCTGCTCGGCGCTGGCCGGCCGGTCGGCATCGTGCAGCGGCGCCAGCAGGGCGTCGAGGTCGGCCGCGCCGCCGTCGCTGCGCCGGTGCGCCACCTCGAAGTGGATCAGCCCCTGCGCGCCGCGCCGCGCGGCGACCTGCAGCACGCCGTCGCTGCTGCTGCCCGCCGCCTCCTGCAGCAGGTGCACCAGCGCCTGCTCGACGCGAAGCAGGTCGCCGTGCGCGTAGCCCAGGTCCTCGGCCAGCGCGAGCTCGACGCGCAGGCCGCGGCGCCCGCCGCCGTCCTGCACCTGGCCGACGGTGCGGTGGATCGTGTCCCAGACGTCGAAGGCCTCGTGCTGCAGGGCCAGCGCGCCGGCCTCGATGCGGCCCAGCAGCAGCACATGCTCCACCGCCTGCTGCGCGTGGCGCGTGCGCTCCAGCGCCTGGGCCCAGGCGCGCGCGACGGCGGCGTCCTGCGCGCCGTGCAGGCCCTGCTGGCCGTTGCTGGCCTGCTGCTGCAGCGCCGACAGCGGCTGGTACAGGCAGCGCGACAGCGTGGCCAGGAAGTCGGCCAGGCGCGCCTCGGCGGCGGCCGCGCGCTCGCCGGCCTGCGCCTGCGCCTGCCGCGCCTCCTCCAGCGCCGCCGCGTCGCGCGCCGCCGCCTCGGCCTGCGTGCGCGTCTCGGTGTCGTCCTGCGCCACCGCCACCAGGCCGCCGGCGTCGTCCAGCGCGGCCAGGCTCCAGCGCAGGTGCAGCAGCGTGCCGTCGGCACGCCGCCAGCGGTGCTGCAGCACCTGCGGCATGCCGCCGGCGGCGGCCTCCAGCGCCCGTTCGCTGCGGCGCTGGTCCTCGGGCGCCACGAAGTCCACGAAGGGCCGGCCCGGCAGCGTGCCGCCCGCTCCGGCCAGGGCGTCGGCGGCGGGGTTGCTGCGGCGCACGCGGCCTTCGCGATCGATGCAGAGGATCGGCGCCAGCGCGCTCTCGACGAGCCGCGCATGCACCTGCTTCAGCCGCAGGTCGCCCTGCTGCTGCGTGCGGTGCTCGTGCCGCAGCCGGCCCAGGCGCGCGGCCAGGACGCCGGCGCGCAGCAGCGCGGCGGCGCACAGCGCCATCGCCAGCCCCCCGGCCAGCACGGTGGCCAGCCGCACCCGCCCGGCGGCGGCCGCGGCCTGCTCGCGGGCGGCCGCGGCGGCGGTGTCGGCGTGGGC
>CAZUPH010000217.1:0-6468 GCA_964621995.1 uncultured Rubrivivax sp.
CTTCGACAGGCTCAGCGCGAACGGCGCGAGCGGGCGCTTCGACAGGCTCAGCGCGGACGGTTGTGTACGGGGCAGAGAGCGCCCTGTCCACAACGCGCCGCAAGCAGTCCGACGCAGCTCGCCACTCACGCCGCCACCTCCATGCGCGGCGCGTGCTTGCCCGACATGATCTCGAGGAAGACGTCCTCGAGGTCGGCGCGGCCGATCTCCAGGTCCTCGATGCGCACGCCGGCGCCGCGCAGCGTGGCCAGCACGGTCTCCACCTCGGCGGCGTCGTGCGCGGTGACCTGCACGATGCGGCCGGTGACGCGCGCGTGCTCGGCCACCGCCGGCGGCAGCGCGTCGTCGGTCTTGAAGCGCAGCATCGTGCTCGCGGTGCCGGCCAGCAGCGCGCTGGTGCGGTCCAGCGCCACCAGCCGGCCCTGCTTGAGCATGCCGATGCGGTGGCACAGCGCCTCGGCCTCCTCCAGGTAATGCGTGGTCAGCAGCACGGTGTGGCCTTCGCGGTTCAGGCGCGAGACGAACTGCCACAGCGTCTGCCGCAGCTCCACGTCCACGCCGGCGGTCGGCTCGTCCAGCACGATCACCGGCGGCCGGTGCACCAGGGCCTGCGCCACCAGCACGCGCCGCTTCATGCCCCCGGAGAGCTGCCGCATGTTGGCGCCGGCCTTGTCCGCCAGGCCCAGCTCGGTCAGGAGTTCGTCGATCCAGGCGTCGTTGTGCTTCACGCCGAAATAGCCGCTCTGGATGCGCAGGGTCTCGCGCACGCTGAAGAAGGGGTCGAAGACCAGCTCCTGGGGCACGATGCCCAGCGCGCGCCGCGCCGCCGCATAGTCCTCCACCACGTCGTGGCCCAGCACCCGCACGCGGCCGCTGCTGGCGCGTGCCAGCCCGGCCAGGATCGAGATCAGCGTCGTCTTGCCGGCGCCGTTGGGGCCGAGCAGGCCGAAGAACTCGCCGGGGCGGATGTCGAAGCTGACGTCCGCCAGTGCCTGCAGCGGCCCGCGGGCGGTGGTGTAGACCTTGCCGACCTGCTGGAAGCGGACGGCGGGCTTGTCGTTGTCGGGACCGGGCATGGAGCGCGGGATTGTAGGCAGGGCCTGCCGTCGCTGCCGGGCGCAGCCACGCGGTGCCGCCCGATGCCACCCGATGCCAGAATGGGCCATGGCGACCCCCAAGAAGCCGCGCCGCACGGCCGAGCGCATCCTCGAGGTCACGCTGGACCTCTTCAACCGCTTCGGCGAGCCCAACGTCAGCACCACGCTGATCAGCGCCGAACTCGGCATCAGCCCGGGCAACCTCTACTACCACTACCCGGCCAAGGACGAGCTGATCAATGCGCTGTACGACCGCTACGAGGCGGCGCTGGACGAGCTGCTGCGCGCCGCCGACGGGGTGGAGAACGTGGAGGACGCCTGGCTCTTCTTCCACATGCTCTTCGAGCTGATCTGGCGCTGGCGCTTCCTGTACCGCGACCTCAACGACCTGCTCAGCAAGAACCGGCGCCTGGAGACGCATTTCCAGTTCGTGCTGCAGAACAAGGGCAAGGCGGTGCGTGCGCTGCTGGACGGCCTGTCGCGCGGTGGCGTGCTGCGCATCACCGGCGACGAGGCGCAGCCGGCATCGACGGCGATGGTCGTCGTGCTGACCTACTGGCTGAGCTACGAATACGTGCGCGAGCCGCGGCGTGCGCTGGAGCCCGAGGCCGCGGCGCTGTCGCTGGCACGCGGTGCCTGGCACGTGCTGAGCCTGCTGGCACCCTACCTGGAGCCGGCCTCGCGCGAGCACCTGAACCAGCTGGCGGCGCCGTACCGCGGCAGCTGAGGAGGCTCAGCGCAGGCCGGTCACCGCGTCCGGCCGGCGCTTGAACCAGCGCACGACCTGCTCGCGCGGCGGCCGCTTCGGTGCGCCGAACGAGGCCATCGTCTCGTCCAGCGCACGCCCGGCGTCGTCGGCCAGCGCGGCCTGGCGCGCGGCGCGCACCGCGGCGGCGCGCTCGGCGGCGGGCTGCGGGCCGGCCGCCAGATGGTCGACGATGTGCAGCAGGTTCTCCTTGCCGCGTTCGTTGGTGCTGCCGTAGCCCTTGACCAGGCGGCCGCACTGCGCCAGCTCGTGGCCCAGCGCCCAGTGCTCGCGCGTGCCGCGTTCCACCGCGGCGAGCCAGCGCTCGATCAGCGCCTGCTCCTGCGCGAAGCGGCTGCCGCGCCGGCGCTGGCCCTTCAATGCGGCTGCCAGGCGCAGCGCCAGCGCGCCCAGCACGCCGTGGGTGCCCAGCTTCAGCGGCAGCGCCCAGGGATCGCGCCCCGCGGCGATGCGGCGGCGGTCCCAGGCCAGCAGCCGCGCGGCCAGCGGCGCCGGCAGCAGCGCGGCGAATTCCGGCATGCCGGGCTTGAAGTGGTCATACACCCGCACGATCTCGTCGTCGCGCGCGCCGACCTCGCGCCGCACCCGCAGCAGGCGCGAGGCAGCGAGCTTCAGCGCCGCGACGCGCACGATGTCGTCGAAGGCCATCCACAGCGCGAGCCCGCGCGTGGCCTCGGCGACGATGGCGCCGCCCTGCGCGCCGACCGGGTCGGCGGCGCGCTCGGCCGCTTCCAGCCGCGCCAGGCGCTCGTCGTACAGGCGCACGTAGGCCTCGTCCTGGTAGTCGCGCAGGCGCTGGCGGGCCAGCGTGCGCAGGTCCGAGGGCGCGGCCGCCGGCAGCGTGTCCTGCAGCAGCGCCGCCACGGCGCGGTGCTGGGCCAGCCGCTGCTGCAGCGTGTCGTAGGCCAGTGCGAAGCCGCGCAGGCTGGCCGCCACGCCCTTGCCGCTGGCGCGGATCTGCTCCTCGTAGGCCGCGCGCGGCAGCGGCAGCACGCCGCTGGCCGCGATGGCGCCCAGCAGCACCGCGCTGACCGCGGTGCCGGCCTGCGCGGCCAGCGCGCCAAAGTCCAGCAGGTCCACCTGCCGGGCATGGCGCTGCAGCGTGCCGACCAGCTTCGCCGCATCGGCGCGGCCGTCGGTCAGCGCCATCTTCTCCGCCACCGTCAGCGCGCGCGCGGTGGAGCTCACGATGCGCGTGCGCTCGCGGTGGGCCATGCCGGCGGCGACCTGGCGCGCCGTCTCCAGCAGTTCCGACGAGACCAGCAGGTCCACGCCGCCGGGCACCGGCGCGAGGCCGAAGACCGGCCGCGCGCCGCCGGCGCCGGGCGGCTCGGGCGCCACTTCCACGTAGTAGGTCGTCGCGCCGGTGCGCTGCGCCACGCCGGGGATCGAGGTGCTCTGCGCCGCATGGCCGGCGCGCACGGCGGCGCCGTACAGCCACTCGGCGAGCACGCCGCCGCCCTCGCCGCCGAGGGCACAGACGAGCACGGTGATCGGGGGTCGCATGCGCGCGGCTCGCTCAGTCGGCCTTGATGCCGGCTTCCTTGATGAAGGCGCCGAAGCGCGCCCGGTCGGCCTCCTGGCGCGCGACGAAGGCGGCACGTGTGCCGACCATCGGCTCCGCACCCAGCGTGCGCATGGCATCCTGCACCCGCGGCGTCTGCAGCGCCTTGTTCAGCTCGGCGTGCATGCGCTCCACCAGCGCCGGCGGCGTGCCGCCCGGCGCGTAGAAGCCGAAGACGGTGTCGGCGTCGAAGCCGCGCACGCCGCTCTCGGCCAGCGTCGGCACCTCGGGAAACTGGCTGCTGCGCTGGCTGCTGCCCACCGCCAGCAGCCTGAGCTTGCCTTCGCGCGCATGGCGCAGGCCGGGACCGGGGTCGAACATGAACTGCACCTGGTTGCCCAGCAGGTCGGTCAGCGCCGGCGCCGCGCCGCGGTAGGGCACGTGCACGGCGAACAGGCCCAGCGAGCGCTTCATCATCTCGCCGGCCAGGTGCGGGCTGCTGCCGTTGCCGGCCGAGCCGTAGGACAGCCGGCCGGGGTTGGCCTTCACGTGGGCGACGAACTCGGCGAAGTTGCCGACCGGCACCGAGGGGTGGACCATCAGGTAGACGAGCACCCGCGCCGCACTGGCCACCGGCACCAGGTCACGCTGCGGGTCGAAGGGCATGCTGGTGTAGAGGAACGGGTTGACCGTCATCGCGCCGCCGCTGGACAGCAGCAGCGTGTAGCCGTCGGCCGCCGCCTTGGCCACCGCATCGGCGCCCAGGTTGCCATTGGCGCCGGGCCGGTTCTCCACCACCACCTGCTGGCCCAGCGCCTCGGACAGGCTCTGCGCGACCGAGCGGCCGATCACGTCGGCCGCGCCGCCGGGCGGGAAGTTGACGACCAGCCGCACCGGCTTGGTCGGCCAGTCCTGCGCCAGCACCGGCGCCGCAGCCCAGGTGAACAGCGTCGCCGCCAGGGCGGCGATCAAGTGTCGCTGGCTCGGGTTCATCGTGTCGTCTCCTTCGTCGTCGTGGGCAGGACGGGTTCAGGCCGGCCGCAGCCAGCCGGTCGCGAGCTCGCGCCAATGCGCCAGCAGCCGTTCGTGCCACCGCGGGTGGCGCACGATCTCGGCACGGTAGAAGCTGGGGCACAGCGTCGCCGCATGGGCGTTGCTGCCGCACAGCCCGCAGCCCACGCAGCCTTCGACGACCGTGGCCACCGGGTCCGTGCGCAGCGGGTCGGGGTTGTCCTTCAGCGTCAGCGTCGGGCAGCCGGAAAGGCGGATGCAGGCGTGGTCGCCGGTGCAGACGTCCTCGTCGACGCCGTACTTCACGCGCTCCACCCTCTCGCCGCGCGCCAGCAGCGAGGCGATCCAGGGCTTGACGCGGCGCTGGCGCTCGAGCTGGCACTCGCCCTCGGCGACGATGACCTTGAGCCCCGGGAAGGGCGTCGTGAAGGCCTCCTGCAGCGTGCGCCGCATCGCATCCACGTCGTAGCTGTGCACCACGCGCAGCCACTGCACGCCCATGCCCTGCAGCGTGTCCTCGATGGCCCGGTTCTTGTGCGCCAGGCTCTGGTGCACACGCGCCAGGCGCTCGGCCTCGGCCTTGGCCTCGTCGTCCGGCGTATTCAGGATGTCCTGCGTGCCGGTGGCGCTGGTGTAGCCGTTCTTCATGATCAGCAGCACCGCATCGTCGCTGTTGAACAGCGCCGCCTGCACGCCGGTGAGCAGGCCGTTGTGCCAGAAGCCGCCGTCACCCATCACCGCCAGCGTGCGCCGCTGCAGCATCGGGCTGACGCCGGCGCGGCTGGCCAGGCTCATGCCATAGCCCAGGATGCTGTGGCCGGAGCTGAAGGGCTCGAAGGTCGCGAAGGCGTGGCAGCCGATGTCCGCCGCCACGTGCACCGGCCCCACCTGCTGCTGCGCCAGCTTCAGCGCGCTGAAGACGGGCCGCTCCGGGCAGCCGACACAGAAGCCCGGCGGCCGCGGCGGCAGCGCACCGAGCAGCGCCGCAGCGTCGGCGCGGCGCGCCGCGTTGTCGGCCAGCCAGGCGCGCGCCGGCGCCAGGTCGGCCTGCGGCAGGTGGCGCCCGATGAAGGCGATCAGCCCCTGCACCATCACCTCGGCGCTGTATTCGCCGGCACCGGGCAGCAGGTCCTTGCCGTGCACCGGGGTCGGCAGGTCCTGGCGGCGCAGGATCTGCACGAGGTCCTTCTCGATGTAC
This sequence comes from uncultured Rubrivivax sp., assembly GCA_964621995.1. Taxonomy (GTDB): domain Bacteria; phylum Pseudomonadota; class Gammaproteobacteria; order Burkholderiales; family Burkholderiaceae_C; genus Rubrivivax. The sequence goes on from CAZUPH010000217.1 coordinate 5,577, forward strand.
TCCGGGCTGCCCTCCTCCAGCACCAGCACCGCGCGGCGGCCGGCGCAGAAGCGGCCGATCTCGCCCGGTACCAGCGGGCAGGTCACGTTGAGCACCAGGATCGGCAGCGCCGCCGCGCCGGCGCCGTCGGCCAGCCCCATCAGCTGCAGCGCACGCACCAGGGTGTTGTAGAGCCCCCCTTGCACGACGAGCGCGACCTCGGCGTGCACGCCGTCGAAATGCTCGTTCAGCCCGTGCTGCTCGATGTAGCGCTGCGCCGCCGGGATGCGCTGCTCGAGCTTGAGCTTCTCGTGGCGGAAGGTCACCGGCGGGTGCGCCAGCCGCATGTAGTCGAAGCCCGCCGGCTCGGCGATCAGCGCATGGGTGCCGAGCTTCGGCGCGACGTTGTCCTTCGCGACGAAGCTGCCGCGCACGTGGCAGGCGCGGATGCGCAGCTCCAGCATCGCCGGCATGTTGCTGGCCTCGGAGAGTGCGAAGGCATGCTCCACGCAGCGCACCAGGTTGGCCAGCTCCGGGCGCGGGTCGAACAGCACCAGCGTGCTCTTCAGCGCATAGGCGTGGGTGCGTTCCTGGATCACGCTGGCGCCTTCGCCGTAGTCCTCGCCGACGACGATCAGCGTGCCGCCCACGACGCCCGGCGACGCCAGGTTGCTCAGTGCATCGGCCGCCACGTTGGTGCCGACGATGCTCTTCCAGGTCACCGCGCCGCGCAGCGGGTAGTGGATGGAGGCGCCCAGCATCGCCGCCGCGCTGGCCTCGTTGCTGCACGCCTCCACGTGCACGCCCAGCGTGTCCAGCCAGGGCCGCGCCTGCACCATCACGTCCAGCAGGTGGGAGACCGGCGCACCCTGGTAGCCGCCGACATAGGCCACGCCGGACTGCAGCAGCGCCT
>CAZUPH010000218.1:0-6456 GCA_964621995.1 uncultured Rubrivivax sp.
TCTTCGCGCCCAGTCGCCGCGGCGCTCGGCGCCGCCGAGGCGCTCGCCATCGACTGGGTCGCGGCGCGGGTTGCCGAGGCGGCCTGATACGGTCAGAGCTTCCAAAGCCGGCACCACCACTGCGGCTCGACGGGCACGGGCAGTTCCGGCAGGTCGCACCACTTCCGATGCGGCAGGTAGTAGATGCACTCGGCGCAGCGCTGCTCGATGCCATCGATCTCGACCGGCCGCGGCGCGAAGCCGCCGATGTCCAGGCGCCCGATCAGGTCGGTGGCGGGCAGCCCGGCCAGGCGGTCGACGATCGCCTGGAATTCGCGCTGGTTCGCTGGGAACGGGCTCATCTGGGTCGACAGGCCCGATGACAGCAGCGCACCGATGCGCATGCGCAGCAGGTTCAGCGCCGTTCGGTCCATGGCGGTCCAGTCCAGCGCGGGATTGCCGCGCGGCGGCTTCACGACCATCAGCACCTCGCGATCGTCGAAGGGGATGCGCAAGGCTGGGTAGTACGGCACGCGCAAGAGGTAGATGTCGTGCTGACCGATCTGGACGCGCGCCTTGCCCAAGGCGCCGGATCGGAGCCCGTACTGTCCGGCAAGCGCTGCCAGGGCGATCCGACCCTGGAACGTGGCGGTGATCGCCTGGGCCAGCACTGCCGAGCGCGGCATCGGAACGCCGCCGGCGCCGCGGCGGTAGCTGGCCACATGAGCACCGGTGCGCAGGTCGAAAAGGTCCGCGGCAAGTACGCGGTCATCGATTTCGCAGGCGTCGCGCAGCGGCCTCGCGTGCCCCTCCGGCGCTGGCTCCCGATGCGTCTGTTTCGGCGTGGCCGCGTCTTGGCGAAACCGCGAAACCAGGGCCGCGAGCCTTTCCCTCCAGCCCGGTTCGCGGCGCTGCGTGGGCTGAGGCCGGGTACGCACATCCGACGACATGGTCCGCCGTGCAGACAGCAGCCGGGTCTGCACGCCTCGGGCGTGGACGATCGAGTCGAGCGCGGCGACCGACGCGGGAGCGTGGCGCACGACCAGGCACAGCACCTCGGTCGAGCCGGCGATGCGGCTGAGGACAAGGTCGTGCTCGTCCAACAGCAGCGAGGTGGTGGCGACGCCGCCCAAGGCCGCGAAGGACGCCGCGAGCTGATCGAGTTCGGACTCGCCGGCGCCTCCGCTGAGCGCGCGAGCCAGCAGCACCAGCTGCGCGCCGCCGACGGTGGTGGAGCCTGCCGCAGCCTTGGGCGGTTCGCCGAGCGTCAGCGCCTTGCCCGTTTCCAGGTTGACCAGAGCGGCCACACCGAGGCCGTGGGTTCCGGCGATCAGGGGTGCAAGTTCGCGTGTCAGATCATGGTGGGGGCGTGCGCGCTCCACAGGCATGTTCATGGCGGGGAGTCTCCGGTTGTTGTCGCGGGCGCCACACGGGGGCAGCGAAACGTGACTGCAACGACCATGCCCAAGAATCTCGGGCCCTGAAGGGCGCCCGCCCGTGGCACCTCGGAGGCCGGCCGCGCGTGCGTTCTTGCGGCTGGACGCGGCAACCGACGGCTGCGCGGTGGCGCACCTAACGAAGGACCGCGCTGCGCGTCGATCGTCAGCAAAGTTTGCGATGCTGCCGGACCGCAAAGGGAGTTTGCAATGCAGGCTGGAGTGGGCGCCGCGGAATCAAGCGTGGTGCTGCAGCCGGTCGTGGATGCGCCGCGTCAGCCGCCACACGCCCCAAATCACGAGCGGGATCGTCGCGCCGACCGCAAGCTCCGGCTGGACCGGCACGCCGGCCGCCTTGGCCGCCTTGGCGGCATACAGCAGGAGGCTGACGACGTAGTACGAGATCGCCGCGATCGACAGGCCCTCGACCGTGCTCTGCAGGCGCAGCTGAAGCTGCTGGCCGCGCGCCAGCTTGGCCAGCAGTTCCTGGTTCTGCGCTTCGCGGGCGATGTCCACGCGCGTGCGCAGCAGCGCACCGGCGCGCTCGATGCGCTGCGACAGCGAGGCCAGGCGTCCGGCCGCGGACTGCACGGTGGCCATCGCCGGCGCCAGGCGCCGTTCCAGGAACTCCCCCAGCGTCTGCGTGCCGGCAAAGGGCTGCTCGCGCAGCTCGGCGATGCGCGCGCGCACCAGGGCGTCGTAGGCCTCGGTGGCGCAGAAGCGGTAGCTGTGCATCGCGGTGGCCCGCTCCACGCGCGCGGCGACTGCGGCCAGGGTGTCCAGCAGATCGGCGTCGGACCGGTCCTCGTTCTCCATCGAGGTGGTGACGTCGGCGACCGCCTGCTCGGCCTCGCGCAGCATCGGCTGCAGCGACTTGGCCACGGGCAGGCCGCGCAACGCCAGCAGGCGGTAGGTCTCGATCTCGAGCAGCCGTGCCGCCAGGCGGCCCATGCGCGTTTCGCCCGTGCCGGGCGGCGCGATCACGAGCATGCGCTCGTAGCCGCTCGCACGCAGCCGAAGATCGGTGACGACGCTGCTGTGGCCGCTGCGACCGACGAGCGAAGCCACCACGGTGCGATCGCCGAACCAGTGCCGGGCGCGTTCGAGCGGCGCGGCCACCTCCGCCTGGCTGCCGGCCAGCAGCACCAGCTCGATCGCCGCCAGCGTCCGGCCGGGAATGCGGCCGAGCCACTCGTGCTCGATGATCAGCGCCGCCAGCAGTTCCGGATCGCTCGCGCCATGCGTCGACTCGGCCGGCAGCGGCTGCACCAGCGAATAGCGCGTGACCTCGGTGTGGCGCTCCCACTTCAGCGTGCCGCCCGGCAGGCGCAGGCGCAGGAAGTGGGGCGCCAATTGCTCGCGCAGCAGTTCGCGTTGCCCGGGCAGGCGGCGCAGGTGCTCGAACTCGCTGTCGATCGTCACGCCCTCGTTGAGCACGGCCACCTGAAGCACCAGCGCCGGCAGGCGGATGCGCGCGGTCGGGCGCGCGTGCACTTCGTCGTGCAGGGCGCGGCGCTCGGCGGCGTCGGGCGGCAGCGCCGTGCCGCGGGCGGTGCCCGGCGGCGGGGCCGCGGGAAGGTCGGTCATCGGGTTGACTCCGGATCGCAGGAAGGCAGGCGCAGCATGCCATTGCGCAAGGTGTGCGTGATGACCATCCACGGTCTGTCGGGCGTCGCGACAGCGCAGGTGCGGGAGGCGGACGGGTCGGCGATCGCTGCGCACCGGCGGGTCGTCGACCCGCCGTGCGCAAGCCGCGGTCTCAGCAGCGCTGGCGCGTGCGCGGCTGCAGCCGGCGATGACGCGTGCGCCGACGCGTCTGCGCTCGAAGTCCTCGGCCCGGCGTCGCTCAGAAGCGGTACCCGACGCCGAGCCCGAGCAACCACGGATCGACCTTGAGCGTCGAGAGCTTCGTGCTGCCCGATTTCAGATCGGTGCGGATCCAGGCCTTCTTCACGTCGATATTGAGCGACCAGGGGCCGCCGAGACCGATGTCGAGCCCGGCCTGGATCGCCGGCCCGATGCTGTTGCGGTCGAGGTTCAGCGGCCCGGTCACGCCGTTGCCGAGCTTGACGCTCGACAGGTTCGTGTAGTTCAGGCCCGCACCGACGTAGGGGCGGAACTGCCCGTCGGGCAGGAAGTGCCACTGGACGGTCAGGGTCGGCGGCAGGGCCTTGAACGAGCCGGCATCGAAGGCGCCCACGGCGCTGTCCGTGACGCGGGCCTCGAGCTTCGTGAACGCGAGCACCAGCTCGGCCGCGATCTGCTTGGTGAAGAAGTAGGAAATGTCGAGTTCGGGCACCCAGCGGTCCTTCACGTGGATCGCGTTCGCCGGCACCGCGAGCGACGGGATCGGATCCGACTTGTTGGCCGGATCGATGTGCAGCGCTCTGACGCGGACCAGCCAGGGGCTCGACTGGGCGTGGCTCGCGGTGCTGGCAAAGAGCGATGCAAGGCAGATGGCTGCCGCCGTGAAGGACTTGGAAGTCGTCATGGGTGAGTCTCCGAAGGTTGTGGTTGGCCTGCCGCGCGAACCAATAACAGCCTGTGGTGGCGCGTGGGACGTCGGTCGGGGTGTTGGCCAGCAGGCCGCTGGCCGCGACTTGCGACGCAAGATTCACGCCCTGACGATCCTGGCCGCCTCGGCCACTGCAACGCTCGCCGGAAGTGGAGGTCGGCGGGCGCTCAGCCTTCGCTTGAGGGACGGCAGGCTTGCTGGAGCGGCCCCGCACAAAGCGCCAACCCTGCTGGCAGGCGCCTCGGAAGCAAAGTGGGTTTGCGGTGTGGCGAACACGCCCCCAGGCGATCTGTCGGGGTGCATCGTCAACCCTCCTGCGCGCGAGTGCGCGCGCGTTCGTGTGGCCCGGCGGAGGGCGCGCGGCGTTCGTGGCGCGCCAAGATCCCCGCCGCGCCGACGACCATCGCCGCGAGCGCAAACCAGGTGAGCGCGTAGACGAGGTGGTTGTCGCTGAACGCGACGACGGTGAGCCCGCCGACCGGTGCGTCCGGCGACCCGCCTGGGTCGCGCTCGGCGTCGAGGAAGTAGGGCGCCGTGTCGGCCAGGCCTCGCGCCGCGGCGATCGCCGCGACGTCGCGCGAGAACCAGCGGTCAGCGGCGGCATCGTTGCGGCGCAGGAATCCTCCGCCCGGTTCGCTGACGCGCAGCAGGCCGACGATCTCGACCGTGCCGGCCGGGTGCCGCGCCGCGCTGCGCCGCTCGGGCGCGACGAAGCCGCGGTTGACGAGCAGCACGCCGGTGTCGTCATCGGGGCGCAGCGGCGTCAGCACCCAGAAGCCGCGGCCGAGTGCGGTGACGGCCTGGACATGCGTCTCGCGCTCGTGGTCGAACCGGCCGCGTACGACGACACGCCAGTACTCGTGGGTCTGCGCCTGCACCAGCGGCCACTCGGCGCGTGCCGGCACCGGCACGGGTGCCGCGTGCACGCGCTGCGCGACACGCTCGATCAGCGCATGTTTCCACGCCCGGCGCTCGATCTGCCAGATGCCCAGTGCCGCGAAGCCGACGAATGCGGCGAGCGCCGCCGCGCCGAGCAGCACACGACGCACGCCGCTCATGGCGCGTTGCGCATCTGCTCCGCCGTCGGCGGCATCATGTTCGCATCCAGGTGGTACATGATCCACAACGATCCGCTGAGCGTGATCACGACGAGCACGACCGTGAATACCAGCGCCATCATCGACCAGCCGCCTTCGGACTTCGGCGTCATGTGCAGGAAGTAGATCATGTGCACGACGATCTGCACGGCGGCGAACGCGAGGATCACGGCGATCGTCCAGCCGCTGCTCTCGATCGCGCGGGTCATCACGATCCAGAACGGTGTCACAGTGAGAACGACGGCCAGCACGAAGCCGATCACGTAGTCGCGCAGCGTGACATGCATGCCGCCGAGGCCGTCGTCGTCGTGGTCGGTGTCATGCCCGTGGGCGGCGGCGCTCATGGCAGTTTCCCCATCAAATAGACGAAAGTGAACACGCCGATCCAGACGACGTCGAGGAAGTGCCAGAACATCGACAGGCACATCAAACGGCGCCGGTTCGCGCCGATCAGGCCGTGGCGCGCGAGTTGCACCATCAGCACCAGCAGCCACAGGATGCCGAAGCTGACGTGCAGCCCGTGCGTCGCGACGAGCGCGAAGAACGACGACAGGAAAGCGCTGCGCTGCGGGCCGGCACCCTGTTGAATCAGGTGCGCAAACTCGTACAGCTCGATGGCGACGAAGCCCACCCCGAGCAGGCCGGTGACGAACAGCCAGAACTGCGTGCCGGCGAGCTTGCGCGCTTGCATCTGCAGCACGGCGAAGCCGAAGGTGATCGACGAGAGCAGCAGCACCGCGGTGTTGGCGGCGACGAGCTTCAGGTCGAACAGCTCGGCGCCGGTGGGCCCGCCGGCGTAGTTGCGGCCGAGCACGCCGTAGGCGGCGAACAGGCACGCGAACAGCAGGCAGTCGCTCATCAGGTACAGCCAGAACCCGAGCAGCGTGCCGTTCTCGGGGTGGTGTGCACCCGGGACGTAGAACGCCGGCACGCCGGCGCCCGGGTTCACCGCGGCGTGTGCCTCAGCCATGGCCGGCAGCTCCTGCGGCGGCGAGCGCGCGCGTGCGCACGGCCTCCGTGCGCCCGACCTCGTCGGCCGGCACGTGGTAGTCGCGCTGGTAGTTGAAGGTGTGCACGATCGTCGCGACGATCAGCAGCGCGAACGACGCCGCGGCGACGATCCACATGTGCCAGATCAGCGCGAAGCCGAGCACGCCGGAGATCATCGCGAGCACGAAGCCGGCCGCGGTGTTCTTCGGCATGTGGATCGGGATGAAGCCGTCGGTCGGGCGCACGTGGCCGCGGCGCTTCATGTCGTGCCAGGCGTCGAGGTCGTGCACCCGCGGCGTGAACGCGAAGTTGTACGCCGGCGGCGGCGACGAGGTCGACCATTCGAGCGTGCGCCCGCCCCAGGGGTCGCCGGTCGTGTCGCGCAGCTGCTCGCGGCGGACGAAGCGGATCTCGAAACGATTTCCGCGCTGGTGCAGGA
>CAZUPH010000219.1:0-6447 GCA_964621995.1 uncultured Rubrivivax sp.
CGGCGACCCGCTCGTGGACATCACCGTGCTGCAGGACAAGTCGCGCATCCTGGCGGTGATGAAGGACGGCGAATTCCACCGCGCGCCGCCGCTGCGCGGGCGGGGCGCGGGTGCCTCGCGTGCGGGCGCCGGCGGCGCCTTCACGCGCTGGGCCGCTTGAACGACAGGAGGACCGCCATGGACGACATCCTGTTCACCAACGTGCGCATCCTGGACGGCAGCGGGGCGAACCCGTACAGCGGCAGCGTGCGCGTGCGCGGCAAGCGCATCGTGCAGGTCGGCCGCAGCACGGCACCGATCACGCCCGGCGGCGCGATGGTGATCGACGGCGCCGGCGCCACGCTGATGCCCGGCATGTGCGAGGCGCACACGCACTTCAGCTGGAACGACGCCGCCACGCTGGCCGAGATCCAGACCATGCCGCTGGAGGAGCATGTGCTGTGGTGCGCGAAGGTCGCGAAGCGCTACCTGCAGGCCGGCTTCACCAGCTGCGTCGGCGCCGCCTGCGCCAAGCCGCGGCTGGACGTGGTGACGCGCAACGCCATCGAGTCGGGCCAGATCCCCGGCCCGCGCTACCTGGCCGCCAGCCAGGAGATCACGGTGCCCGGCGGCCTGGGCGACGAGACGCTGCCGCACCTGCCGTTTCCGGAGTTCAGCTTCGGCGTCAACGTCAACGGCGCCGAGGACATGCGCCGCGTCGTGCGCATGTTCCTGAAGTACGGCGTGGACTCGATCAAGCTCAACCTCTCGGGCGACAACTTCGTGCCCGGCGCGCCGGCCGAGACGACCTGGATGACCGACGCCGAGGTCGCGGTGGCGGCCGAGGAGGTGCAGCTGCGCGGCAAGCGCATCACCGTGCATGCACGCTCGGCGGCCAGCGTGAAGCAGGCGCTGCGCCACGGCGCGGAGGTCATCTACCACGCCAGCTTCACCGACCCCGAGACGCTGGACATGCTGGAGGCGGCGCGCGACCGCATCTTCGTCGCGCCCGGCATCGCGATCCTGTACGCGATGCTCAACGAGGCCGAGCCCTGGGGCGTCACGCGCGCCAAGGCCGAGGCCATGGGCTACCAGATCGAGTGGGACGCCGCGCTCGAATCGCTCTCGAAGATGCACAAGCGCGGCGTGCGCATCCTGCCCGGCGGCGACTACGGCTTCGCCTTCACGCCGCACTGCCAGAACGCGCGCGACCTCGAGTTCTTCGTCAAGTACCTCGGCTTCACGCCGATGGAGGTCATCCGCAGCACCACGCTGTATGGCGGGCAGATCATGAAGCGGCCGCACGAGCTGGGCCTGGTCAGGGAAGGCTTCCTGGCCGACCTGCTGCTGGTGGACGGCGACCCGCTGGCCAACCTGGCCATCCTGCGCGACCCGAAGCGCCTGCTCGCGGTGATGAAGGACGGCGTCTTCGCCAAGTCGCCGCCGGTGGCGCACGAGCGGCGCTGGGAGCGCGCGGCATGAGCTTGTCCAGGAAGGAGCTCGCGGTCTGGCTGCTCGTCGGCGGCCCGATCGCGGTCTTCTCGGTCTGGGCGCTGTTCGACAACACGCGCCTGTACCTGGTGACGATGCTCAACGGGCTCACGCTGGCCTCGCTGTATTTCATCGTCGCCAGCGGCTTCACGCTGGTCTTCGGGCTGATGCGCAACGTCAACCTCGCGCACGGCTCGCTGTACCTGCTGGGCGGCTACATCGGCTTCACGATCGCCGAGCAGACCGGCTGGTGGCTGCTCGCGGTGGCCGGCGGCTTCCTCGCCGCCGCGGTGGCCGGGCTGCTGATCCAGGTCCTGCTGCTGCGCCACATGCAGGGCCAGGAGCTGCGCCAGACCATGGTGACGATCGGCCTGTCCATCGTCATCGCCGACATCCTGCTGTGGGTCTTCACCGGCCAGGTGCACCAGATGGAAGCCCCCGAGTGGCTGCAGGGCCCCATCCGCGACATCCCCATCATCCGCGCCTATTCGGCCTACCGGCTGAGCCTGCTGGGCTTCGGCATCGCGATCGGGGTCTTCCTGTGGTGGCTGCTGAACCGCACGCGGGTCGGCGCGATGATCCGCGCCGGCGTCGACGACCGCGCGATGCTCGCCGCCGCCGGCGTCAACGTGAACCTGGTCTTCGCGGTGACCTTCATGCTGGGCGCCGGCCTGGCCGGCTTCGGCGGCGTCATCGGCGCGGTCGAACTGAGCATGGTGCCGGGCGAGGACACGCGGCTGCTGCTGGCCAGCCTGATCGTCGTCATCGTCGGCGGCATGGGCAGCGTGGTCGGAGCGGCCATCGGCGCGGTCATCCTCGGCCTGGCCGAGACCTACGGCCTGGCCTACGCGCCGACCTACAGCGTGGTCTTCACCTTCGTCATCCTGATCCTGGTGCTGGCCTTCCGGCCCAGAGGGATCATGGGGAAGAGCACATGAGCGCCGCCCGCTGGCGTCGCGCCATGTCCCCCGGGGCCGCGCCTTCGGCGACGCCGCCGCGCCCGGCGCCCGCAGCGCGCATGCCCGCGCCGGCACCCGCACCCGACCCCTATGCCGACAGCGACGCGCCGCGCTGGCTGAAATTCCTGTGGCGGCACCTGTCGGCGCGGCACGTCGTGGTGATGGTGCTGCTGCTGGTCTTCCCGTTCGTCGCCTCGCCCTTCATCACCTTTCAGATTGCCGGGCAGGCGCTGGCGCTGGGGCTGATCGCGCTGTCGCTGACCTTCCTCGGCGGCTACGGCGGCATGATCTCGCTGGCCCAGCTGACCATCGGCGGCATCGCCGGCTACGCGGTGTCCATCCTGGGCAGCAGCGCCACCGAGCTGAGCCTGGGCTGGCCCTGGTGGCTGGTGATCCCTTTCGCGCTCGTCATCGCCACCGCCTGCGCGGCGCTGATCGGCTGGCTGTCGGTGCGCACCGAGGGCATCTACACGATCATGATCACGCTGGCCTTCGGCGTGGCCTTCTACTACCTGGCGCTGCAGAACTACACCATCTTCAACGGTTTCCAGGGCTTCCAGAAGGTCTACCCGCCCACCGTGCTGGGCGTGGACTGGCGCTCGCCGGTGCCCTTCTACTTCCTCGCGCTGGCCTGCGCGCTGGCCGGCTACTGCTTCGTCAAGTGGCTGATCCGCGCCCCCTTCGGCGTCGCGCTGCAGGGCATCCGCGACAACCCGCGGCGCATGGCCGCCCTGGGCTTCCACGTCGTCGCGCACCGCGTCGCGGCCTACATGGTGGCCGGGCTGATGGCCGCGGTGGGCGGCATCCTGCTCGTCTGGTACAACGGCCTGATCACGCCCAACTCGGTCAACACCGGGTGGCTGATCAACGTGCTCGTCATCGCCGTGCTCGGCGGCATGCGGCACCCGATCGGCGCCTTCATCGGCGCGGTCGTCTTCGTGCTGCTGCAGACCTTCGCGATCGACCTCATCGACCGCGAACGCTTCAACCTGCTCATCGGCGGCGTCTTCCTCGCCATCGTGCTGTTTTCCCCCGACGGCCTGCTCGGGTTGTGGGCGAAGTTGCGTACGCGCTTCGGGCCCGACCAGGTCACCACCTCGCCCCTAAGGAGACAAGCGTGAAAGTGACCAAACGGTTCCTGGTTCGTACGATGGTCGGTGCCGCGGCGGCGCTGGCGGTGATGGGCAGCGCCTGGGCGCAGGGCCAGCCGGTGAAGATCGGCCTGCTCGCGACGCTGGAGGGACCCTTCGCGGCCGGCGGTGCCGACGGCATGCGCGGCGCCGAGCTCGCGGTCAAGCAGCGCGGCGGCGTGGTCGCCGGGCGCAAGATCGAGATCATCAAGGCCAGCTCCAACGCCAACCCCGACGTGGCCGTCAACGCCGCGCGCAAGCTGGTCGAGCAGGACAAGGTCGACATCCTCGTCGGCCCGCTGTCCGGCGGCGAGGGCATCGCGATCAAGGACTACAGCAAGACGCAGCCGCAGACCACCTTCATCAACGGCGGCTCCGGCGCGCAGGCCACGACCCTGGTCAACCCCAGCCCCAACTTCTTCCGCTTCAACACCGAAGGCGCGCAGTGGATGGTCGGCCTGGGCAAGGCGGCGATGGACAAGGGCTACAAGCGCGTGATGGTCATCGCCGAGGACTACGCCTTCCCGTACAGCCAGGTGCAGGGCTTCATGGCCGAGTACTGCCGCCTGGGCGGCAAGGTGCCGGTCAAGGCCTGGGTGCCGCTGGGCGGCAAGGACTACAGCAGCGTCATCGCGCGCATCCCGCGCGACGTGGACGCGCTGCTGGTCGTGCTGGGCGGCGCCGACGCGGTCAACTTCCTGACCCAGTACGAGAACGCCGGCGGCGACAAGCCCATGCTCGGCGGCAGCATCACGGTCAGCCAGGACGTGCTGAACTACCGCGGCAAGCGGCGCGACTCGCTGGTGGGCACCATCAGCGCCGGCCCGCTGGCCGACGCCTACGACGGCGCCGACTGGAAGGCCTTCGTCGAGGCCTACCGCAAGGAGTACCCGGTGTCCGCCGGCGGCTATCCCAGCCCCAGCCTCTTCGCGCTGGTCTACTACACCAACATGAAGGCGGCGCTGGATGCGCTGGACGCGGCCGGCGGCGACCTGTCCAACAACCACGCCAAGTACCGCCAGGCGCTGCAGAACCTGCAGCTGAAGATGCCCACCGGCACGGTGCGCCTGGACGCCAACCGCCAGGCCATCGGCACCACCTTCGTGACCGAGGTCGTGAAGGACAGCAAGGGCGACCTGACGACCCGGGTGATGAGCAAGGTCGACAACGTCGAGCAGCTGCTGGGCATCCCGAAGGACCAGTTCAAGATCGGCTCGCGCGACGAGCCGAACTGCCCCTGAGCCGGCGCGGTCCGAGAGAGCGCCGGTGGTCTCCGTCACGCAACTGAACCAGGGGCGCCGCCGCGCCGCCGCCCGCGGTCCCGCCGACGGGACGGCGGGCGGTGCGGCCGCGCCGCTGGCGTCCAACGACGCGCTGGTGCTGGAGGGCGTGACGCGCGCCTTCGGCGCGCTGCGTGCGGTGGACGAGGTCTCGCTGACGGTGGCCGCCGGCCAGAAATACGCCATCCTGGGCAGCAACGGCGCCGGCAAGACGACGCTGTTCAACGCCATCACCGGCGACTTTCCGCCGACCGAGGGGCGCATCCGCTTCTTCGGCGAGGACATCACGGAACTGCCGCCCCACGAGCGCATCCGCAAGGGGCTGCGCCGCACCTACCAGAGCTCGCTGCTGTTCCGCGAGCTGACGGTGCGCGACAACCTGTTCCTGGCGGTGCGCGGCGTGGCCAGCGGCCGCTTCAGCTTCTGGCGCGCGCGCGCCGGCAGCGCCAGCGTGGCCGCCACGCAGGAGCTGCTGGAGCGCGCGCGGCTCACCCACATCGCCGACGAGCTGGTCGCCAACCTCGCGCATGGCCAGCAGCGGCAGCTGGAGATCGGCATGGCGCTGGCCGGCGCGCCGCGGCTGATCCTGTTCGACGAGCCGGCGGCCGGGCTGTCGCCGGCCGAGCGGCGCGAGCTGGTGGCGCTGCTGCGCTCGCTGCCGGCGCACATGAGCTTCGTGATCATCGAGCACGACCTGGACATCGCGCTGGCGGTGGTGGACAAGGTCACCGTGATGCACAACGGCCGCGTGCTGAAGACCGGCACGCCCGAGCAGGTGCAGAACGACGCGCAGGTGCAGGCCATCTACATGGGGAGCCACCACTGATGGCCGCCTGGCGCACCCGCGACAAGGCCGCGCCCGGCGAGGGCGCGCCGCTGCTGGTGGCCGAGGGCCTGGACGTCTACTACGGCCGCGCCCACGCGCTGCAGAGCGTGAGCTTCACGCTCGGGCGCGGCGTGCTGGGCATCGTCGGGCGCAACGGCATGGGCAAGACCACGCTGTGCAACGCCATCACCGGGCTGGTGCCGGCCACCGGCGCGCTGCGCCTGGCCGGCGAGAGCATCCTGGGGCTGGCCCCGCACCAGATCACGCAGCGCGGCATCGCCTACGTGCCGCAGGGGCGGCGCGTGTGGCCCTCGCTGAGCGTGGACGAGACACTCAAGCTGGTCGCCCGCCACCGGCGCGAGGTCGACCGCGTGTATGCGATGTTCCCGCGCCTGGCCGAACGCAAGGGCAACGGCGGCGCGCAGCTCTCCGGCGGCGAACAGCAGATGCTGGCCATCGGCCGCGCGCTGCTGCTCGAGCCGCGCGTGCTGGTGATGGACGAGCCCACCGAGGGCCTGGCGCCGGTCATCGTCGAGCAGGTCGCGCAGGCGCTGCGCGAGCTGGCGGCCGACGGGCGCATCGGCGTGCTGCTGATCGAGCAGAACCTCGGCGTGGCCATCGACGTGGCCGACCGCATCGGCGTGATGGTCAACGGCCGCATCGCGCACGAGATGCCCGCGGCCGAGCTGGCCGTCGACCGCGCGCTGCAGGAGCGGCTGCTCGGCGTGCGTGCCGGCGGCCACGACGAGGACGCCGCGGCCGAGGCCGAGGCCGCGGCGCCG
>CAZUPH010000220.1:0-6407 GCA_964621995.1 uncultured Rubrivivax sp.
CATCAGCCGCCAGCGCAGCTGGGGCGTGCCGCTGCCCTTCTTCCTGCACAAGGACACGGGCGAGCTGCACCCGCGCACGATGCAGATCCTGGACCAGGCGGCCGACATCGTGCAGGCCGGCGGCGTGGAGGCCTGGAGCCGCGCCACTGCCGAGCAGATCCTCGGCGCCGAGGACGCCGCGAACTACACCAAGAGCAACGACATCCTGGAGGTCTGGTTCGACAGCGGCAGCACCTTCTGGCATGTGCTGCGCCAGCGCGACGACGGCGGCTTCCACGACCAGGGCCCCGAGGCCGACCTGTACCTCGAGGGCCACGACCAGCACCGCGGCTGGTTCCACAGCTCGCTGCTGCTGGGCTGCGCGCTCTTCGACCGCGCGCCCTACCGCGGCCTGCTCACGCACGGCTTCACGGTGGACAGCGCCGGCCGCAAGATGAGCAAGAGCCTGGGCAACGGCATCGAGCCGCAGAAGGTGAGCTCGACGCTGGGCGCCGAGATCATCCGCCTGTGGGTGGCCGCCAGCGACTACAGCGGCGACATCGCCGGCGACGACAAGATCCTCGCCCGCGTGGTGGACGGCTACCGGCGCATCCGCAACACGCTGCGCTTCCTGCTCGCCAACACCTCCGACTTCGACCCCGCGCAGGACGCGCTGCCGCTGGGCGAACTGCTCGAGGTGGACCGCTGGGCGCTGGCGCGCGCGGCGCAGTTCCAGGCCGAGGTGCTGAGGCACTACGAGGTCTACGAGTTCCACCCGGTGGTGGCCAAGCTGCAGGTCTTCTGCAGCGAGGACCTGGGCGCCTTCTGGCTGGACGTGCTGAAGGACCGCCTGTACACCACGGCACCGAAGAGCCTGGCGCGGCGCAGCGCGCAGACGGCGCTGTGGCACGTGACGCACGCGATGCTGCGCTGGATGGCACCCTTCCTGAGCTTCACCGCCGAGGAGGCCTGGCAGCGGTTCGCACCGGGGCGCTCGCCGTCGATCTTCACCGAGACCTACTGGACGCTGCCGGCGCCGGACGAGGCGCTGCTGGCCCGGTGGGCGCGCATCCGCGAGATCCGCGACCTGGTCAACAAGGAGATCGAGGCCGTGCGTGCCGCCGGCGGCGTGGGCAGCTCGCTGCAGGCCAACGTGGCCATCAGCGCGCCGGCCGCGGACCACGCGCTGCTGGCCAGCCTGGGCGAGGACCTGAAGTTCGTGCTGATCACCTCGGTGGCCACGCTCTCGCCCGGCGAGGCGCTGGCGGTGAGCGTCACGCCCAGCGCCGCGCGCAAGTGCGAGCGCTGCTGGCACTGGCGCGACGACGTCGGCGCCGACCCGGCGCACCCGGCGATCTGCGGCCGCTGCACGAGCAACCTGCACGGCGCCGGCGAAGTGCGCCGCGTCGCCTGAACGTGGAGGCGTCCACCGGCGCGCGGCCGGGCATCGCCGGCTGGCTGGTGCTGGCGGCGGCCATCATCGTGGCCGACCAGGCCACGAAGGCGCTGGTCGTGCAGGCCTTCGAGCATGGCGACAGCGTGCCGGTGAGCAGCTTCTTCAACCTCGTGCGCGTGCACAACGCGGGCGCCGCCTTCTCCTTCCTGGCCGGCGCCTCGGGCTGGCAGCGCTGGTTCTTCGTCGCGCTGGGCATCGCCGCCTCGGCCTTCATCGTGTGGATGCTGCACGGCCACCGCGGGCAGCGGCTGCTGTCGCTGGCGCTGGCGCTGATCATGGGCGGCGCCCTGGGCAACGTCATCGACCGCCTCGTGCACGGCCATGTCGTGGACTTCCTTCAATTCCGCTTCGGCTTCCTCGAGCCGCTGTTCCACGGCGGCTACTTCCCCAGCTTCAACGTCGCCGATGTCGCGATCACGCTCGGCGCGGTCGGGCTGATCGCCGACGAGCTGCGCCGCATGCGCGCCGCGCGGCGCACGCCGTAGCGGGGCCGCGGCCGGCAGGGCGATACTCGCGCGCGATGCTGATCGAGACCCTGGGCAGCACCCGCGACCTCGGCCGGGTGCAGGAGATCGCAGGCGTGCTGATCCGCCACGGCTGGGGCGGCCTCGTGCGCCGGCTCGGCTGGGCCGACGCCCTGGCGCGCGCGGGCCACGCGCTCAAGCGCGAGCATGCCGGCGAACTGGCGCAGCTGGACCCGCCGGTGCAGCTGCGCCGCGCGCTGGAGGAACTGGGCCCCACCTTCGTGAAGCTGGGCCAGATCCTCGCCGGCCGCGCCGACCTGCTGGGCCCGACCTGGACGGCCGAGCTGGCCAAGCTGCACAGCCGCGTGCCCGCGGTGCCCTACGAGGCGCTGCAGGCCCAGCTGACCGAGGACCTGGGCGGCGACCCGGAGACCGTCTTCGCGCGCTTCGACCGCGAGCCGCTGGCCGCCGCCTCCATCGCGCAGGTGCACCGCGCACGGCTGCACGACGGCACCGAGGTCGTCGTCAAGGTGCGCCGGCCCGACATCGTGGCCACCATCGAGGCCGACCTGCGGCTGCTCGAGCGCGCCGCCGCGGCCGCCGAGGACGACTGGCCGGCGCTGAAGCCCTACCGCCCGCGCCAGCTGGTGCGCGAGTTCGCGCGCTCGCTGCGCCGCGAGCTGGACCTGGCCGCCGAGTGCCGGCACGCCGAGCGCATCGCGGCCAACCTGGCCGCGCTGACCGAAGTGACCATCCCGCGCGTGCACTGGGCGCACACCGGCGAGCGCGTCAACGTGCAGGACTGGGTCGACGGCATCCCCGGCGAGGACCTCGGGCGCGTCGATCGCGAGGGCCTGGACCGCCAGCTGCTGGCACGCCGCGGCGCCCGCGCGGTGCTGAAGATGATCGTCGAGGACGGCTTCTTCCACGCCGACCCGCACCCCGGCAACGTCTTCTACCTGCCGGGCAACCGCATGGCCTTCATCGACTTCGGCATGGTCGGCCGGCTCTCGCAGCGCCGGCGCGAGGAACTGCTGCAGCTGCTGCTGGGACTGGTCGAGCAGCGCCCGCAGGCGGTGGCCGACGTGCTGCTGGAGTGGACCGGCGACCAGCACGCGGTGCACCTGGGCGTGCTGGAGGACGAGATCGAGGCCTTCGTCGACCAGCACCGCGGCACCGCGCTGGCGCAGCTCAACCTCGGCCAGATGCTGGCCGACGTGACCGGCATCCTGCGCGAGCACCGCCTCGCCCTGCCGGCCGACCTGGCGCTGCTGATCAAGGCCTTCATCTCGCTGGAGGGCATGGGCCGCGCGCTGGACCCGGCATTCCATGCCGTCACCGAGGCGCAGCCGCTGCTGCGCCAGGTGGTGGGCGCGCGCTACGAGCCGCAGGCGCTGGCCCGGCGCGGCTGGCAGTCGCTGACGCGTGCGCTGGCGGTGGCCGGGCAGCTGCCGCACGACCTGAGCCGGCTGCTGCGCCGCGCGCGCCAGGGGCGGCTGAATATCGCGCTGGAGGTCGCGCACCTCAGGCGCGCCGGCGACCAGATCGACCGCGCCGCCAGCCGGCTGGCGCTGGCGCTGGTGATCGCGGCGCTGATCATCGGCTCGTCCATCGTCATGACGGTCGGCGGCGGCCCGCAACTGCTGGGGCTGCCGGCCTTCGGGCTGCTGGGCTTCCTCGGTGCCGCGGCCGGCGGCGTGTGGCTGCTGCTGTCGGTGCGGCGCAGCAACCGGCACGACGACGACGAGACCTGAGCGAGCCGGGCCACCGGTACCCCTGGGGGCGTCCCGGGTGGACGGCGTCCGGCCGCAGGCCTACGCTAGCCGGACATGTCCCCGTCCAGCCTGCCCGAGCACGGCGAACCGGCGCCGCCGGCCCCCGCGGCGCCTGCCCCGGCGCCGCGCATCGAGCTGCGGCCGCTGTCCTTCGCCGATCCGCTGCGCTGGCTGGCCGCCGGCGGGCGCGACTTCCTGCGCGCACCGGGCATCGGCCTGTTCTACGGCGCCTGCTTCATGGTCATGGGCTGGGCGCTGCTGAAGGTGTTCGAGCACGCACCGGCCTACACGCTGGCGCTGTCCGCCGGCTTCCTGCTGATGGGGCCCTTCCTGTGCCTGGGCCTGTACCGCGTCAGCCAGCGCCTGGAGGCCGGCGAGAAGCCCGACTTCGGCGACAGCCTGCTGGCCTGGGACACACGCACCGGGCAGCTGGCCATCTTCGGCTTCGTGCTGCTGGTGCTGGAGATGCTGTGGGGCCGCGCGACGCTGGTCATCTTCGCGGTCAGCTTCGACGGCATGCCCGACTTCAAGGGCTCGCTGCTCGCGCTGCTGGATCCCGCGAACCTGCCTTTCATCGCGGCGTGGGCGGCGGTGGGCGCGGTCTTCGCCGGGCTGATCTATGCCGTCAGCGTGGTCTCCATCCCGATGATCCTGCACCGCCAGACCGACGCCGTGACCGCCGGCCTCACCAGCCTGCGCCTCGTGCTCACGCAGACCGGCGTGATGCTGTGGTGGGCGCTGCTGCTGGCCGGGCTCGTCTTTCTCGCGCTGCTGCCCTGGTTTGCCGGGCTGCTGGTGGTGGGGCCGGTGACCGGGCACGCCACCTGGCATGCCTACCGGCAGGCGGTGGCGGACTGAGCGGCCGCTTCAGCGCCGGTCGCCCATCGCATGCGCGATGGTCGACAGATCCACATACTCCAGCTCGCTGCCCGCGGGCACGCCGCGCGCCAGCCGCGTGACCTTCAGCCCGCGCGCGCGCAGCGCGGCGGCCAGCGCGTGTGCGGTCAGCTCGCCCTCGGCGGTGAAGCCGGTGGCCAGGATGACTTCCTCGACGACCCCGTCGCCGGCGCGCGCCAGCAGGCCCTCGGCGCCGATGTGCTCGACGCCCACCCCGTCCAGCGGGCTCAGCCGGCCCATCAGCACGTAGTACAGGCCGCGGTAGCTGCCGCTGCGTTCCAGCGCCGCCTGGTCCGCCGGGGTCTCGACCACGGCGAGCAGCCTGGGGTCGCGCCGCGTGTCCAGGCAGGTGGCGCAGACCTCGGCCTCGGTGAAGGTGTGGCAGCGCGCGCAGGGGTGCATGCGCTGCACCGCGCCCTCCAGCGCCGCGGCCAGGCGCCGCGCGCCGTCGCGGTCGTGCTGCAGCAGGTGGAAGGCCATGCGCTGCGCCGACTTGACGCCGACGCCGGGCAGCCGGCGCAGCGCGTCGACCAGCGCGTCGAGCGCGGGTTCGGACACCTCGACGGCGGTCCGTCAGAACGGGAACTTCATTCCCGGGGGCATCGGCAGCCCGGCGGTCAGCTTGCCCATCTTCTCGGTGCTGACCTCCTCGGCGCGGCGCACCGCGTCGTTGAAGGCGGCGGCGACCAGGTCCTCGAGCATGTCCTTGTCGTCGGCGAGCAGGCTGGGGTCGATGGCCACGCGCTTGACGTCGTGCTTGCAGGTCATCGTGACCTTCACGAGGCCGGCGCCGGACTGGCCCTCGACCTCCAGCAGCGCCAGCTCTTCCTGCGCGCGCTTCATGTTCTCCTGCATCGCCTGGGCCTGCTTCATCAGACCGGCGAGTTGGCCCTTCATCATGGTGTGGTCCTTCGTGAGGTGAGGTCGTTCAGACGGGCTTGATCGAGCCCGGCACGATGCGCGCGGTGGAGAACTGCGCGAGCAGCTCGCGCACGACGGGGTCGCCGTGGATCGCCGCCTCGGCCGCGGCCTGCCGGCGCTGGCGCTCGGCGGCGTCGCGGCGCGCCGGGCTGTCGGCGGGCACGCCGCCCTCCAGCTCCAGCTGCAGCGGCGCGCCCAGCTCGGCGGCCAGCAGCGCCTGCAGCTTGTCGCGCAGCACCGGCGTGCGCAGCGTCTCGCGCTCCACCACGAGCTGCCAGCGCGGCGGCGAGGCGGCCTCGTCGATGGCGCGCAGCCCGGCCTGCATGGCCAGTTCGCGCACCAGCGCCGTGAGCTGGCCGCCGGCGGCGAGTGCACCGACCAGCGCCGCCCAGCGCTCACCCAGCACCGCGGGCACCGGCACCGCGGGGTGGCGCTCGTCGCCGGCGGCTGGCAGGGCGCCGCCGGCCAGCGCCGTCAGCCGCGGCCGCGCCTGCGCGCCGGGCTCGTTGGCGGCCACGTGCATCGCGGCCGCGGCCATCGGGGACGGGGGCTGCACCGACCCCACCGGCGCCGCAGGCGCGCGCGACACCGGGGGCACCGACAGCGCCGGCGGCGCAGGCGCCCGCAGAGGCGCGGCCGGCGCACGCGCCGCGGGCTTCGCCTCGGTGGACGGGAAGGCCAGAAAGCGCAGCAGCACCATCGTCAGCGCCGCGTACTCGTCGGCCATCAGCGCCAGCTCGGCACGGCCGTGCAGCGCCATGCCGTAGAGCAGCTGCGTCTCGTCGGCGGCCAGCGTGCCGGCCAGCGCACGCGCGTCCTCGTGGTCGGGGTCCTGCGCGTCCAGCGCGCCGGGCACGGCCTGCTCCACCGCCATCTGCTGCAGCAGCAGCGCCAGTGCCTCCAGCGTGCCCGCGG
>CAZUPH010000221.1:0-6382 GCA_964621995.1 uncultured Rubrivivax sp.
CGATCACGCCGTCGTCCAGCAGCATCTGCACGATCTCCTCGGCGTAGTACGGGTTGCCCTCGGCCTGGCGCTCAATCAGCGCCTGCAGCGTCGCCGGCACCCGGTCCAGGCGGCCCAGCAGCGCCCGCGTCAGCGCGGCACGCGCGTCGGCGGACAGCGCGCCCAGCGTGAGCACGCGGTGCGGCGCGGCGTCCGCGGGGGGCGCGGCGGGCTCGCCCCAGGCCGGGCGGCGCTCGCGCAGCGCCGGCCGCGCCGCGGCCACCAGCGCCAGCGGCAGGCTGCGCTGCGCCAGCAGGCCGGCCAGCCAGTCCAGCGAGGCGTCGTCGGCCCATTGCAGGTCGTCCAGCAGCATCAGCAGCGGCCGGCCGCCGTCCGCTGCCGCCAGCGCCTGCAGCCACTGCAGGCAGGCCGCCAGACCACGCTCGCGCAGCAGCCGGGGGTCCTGGTCCAGCCCGGCGAGCGCGGGGTCGCCGCTGAAGTCCAGCCCCACCAGGTGCCCCAGTGCGCAGGCCAGCATGGCGCCCTGCGCGCCCAGCAGCGGCACCAGGCCGGCCAGCCAGCGCTGGCGCGCGTGGACCGCGTCCTCGCCGTCGGCGATGTCCAGCCGCGCGGCGAGCAGCTCGCGCAGCAGGCCGTAGGGCTGCAGTTCGGCGCCCGCCGAGCAGCGGCCCTGCAGCAGCCAGGGCGGCCGCGCCCGCGCGTCGGCGTGGTGCAGCAGTTCGTCGAGCAGCCGGCTCTTGCCCAGGCCGGGGTCGGCCAGCAGCGTGACGGCGCGCGTGCCGCCGCCGTCGAGCACGGCGTCGACCTCGGCCAGCAGGGCCTGCAGTTCCGCCTCGCGCCCGACCAGCGGCACGGCCACGCCCTCCACGCCGCGCGCCGCCGCGCGCAGGCGCCGCGGCCGCGCGCGGCGCACGAACCAGGTCGTCATCGGCTCGTCCTGGCCCTTGACGACCAGCGGCGGCTGCACCTCGGCCTCGAAGGCGCCGCGCACGTGGCGCCAGGTGGCCTGGCTGATGCGCAGGTGCCCCGGCGGCGCCGTCTGCTCCAGCCGCGCCGCCACGTGCACCGTGAAGCCGCGGATCGCGCCTTCGATGCTGGCGCTGCCGCCCAGCAGCACCTCCCCGGTGTGGATGCCGACGCGGATGTCGAAGCCGGCGACGCCATGCTGGCGCCGCACGGCCGGCGCGCGCGCCCGCGCGTCCTCCAGCAGCGCCAGGCCCGCGTGCACGGCGCGCTCGGCGTCGTCCTCGCGCGCCCGCGGCACGCCGAAGACCGCCAGCACGCTGTCGCCGGCATATTGCAGCACCTGCCCGCCATGCGCGGCGATCGTGCGCGCGAAGGCCGCCAGCGCGTCGTCCAGCACGGCCTGCGCGTCCTCGGGGTCCAGCACGCGCACCATCTCGGTGGAGCCGACGACATCCAGGAACAGCACGCTGACCTGGCGGCGCTCCGCGCGGCCGGTGTCGGGCGGGGGAGCGGGCGCGGGGGCGGGCGACAAGGTCGCCCCTTGTAGCGCAAACCCGGCCGGTGTGCGGCCCGCCGGCCGGCGTGGTCGGACGGGCGCGACACAATCGCGCCATGACGAGGGTGTCGCGCCGCCACGGCCTGCTGTTGCTGGCCGCTGCCCTGGCCGCAGGCTGGTCCGGCTGCAGCCGTGCGCCGACGCGCGGCCAGCCGGTGCCGCCGGGGGCGCGCGTGCTGGCGCTGGGCGACTCGCTGACCTGGGGCACCGGTGCCCCCGCCGAGGCCGCCTACCCGGCCGTGCTGGCGCGGCTGAGCGGCTGGGACGTGGTCAATGCCGGCGTGCCCGGCGACACCACCGTGCATGCGCTGCAGCGCACGCCCGCGCTGCTGGCCGAGCACCGGCCGGCCCTGGTGCTGCTGGGCATAGGCGGCAACGACCTGCTGCGCCGGCAAGACGAGGGCGCCGCGCGCGCCAATATCGAGCGCATCGTGCAGGCGGTGCGCGGCAGCGGCGCGCAGGCCCTGCTGATCGCGGTGCCGCGCCCGACGATCGCCGCCCGCGTGACGGGCTCGCTGGACGACCACCCGATGTATGCCGAGCTGGCCGAGGCGCTGGCGCTGCCGCTGCACGCCGGCGGCTGGTCGCAGGTGCTGGGCGACGAGCGGCTGCGCGCCGATGCGATCCACGCCAACGCCGCCGGCTACGAGCGCTTCGCGCAGGGCCTGCTGGCCACGCTGCGCACGGCCGGGCTGCTGGCGGGCTGAGGAGGCACGCCCGGGTGGGCCAGGAGCAGGTCTTCATCAGCTACCGGCGCGACGACAGCGCCGGCTACGCGCGGGCGCTGCACGACGCGCTGGCGCGCCGCTTCGGGGCGGCCCGCATCTTCATCGACGTCGACGACATCGCCGCCGGGCAGCGCTTCGCCGCCGTGATCGCCGGGGCGGTGGGGCGTGCGGAGGTGCTGCTGGTGCTGATCGGGCGCCGCTGGCTGGGCCTGCGCGAGGGCGCGCCGCCGCGCCTGCACGAGCCCGGCGACTTCGTGCGGCGCGAGGTCGAGGCCGCGCTGGCGCAGGGCCTGCACGTGGTGCCGGTGCTGCTGGACGGCACGCCGATGCCCGCGGCTGATCAGCTGCCGGCCACGCTGCGCGCGCTGGCGGCCTGCCATGCGGTGGAGCTGCGCGGCAGCCGCTGGGACGCCGACCTGGCCGATCTGCTCGATGCGGTGGCCGCGGTGGTCGGCGATGCGCCGGCCGACAGGGCTGCCAAGGCCGCCACTCCGGTGCCGGCCGCGGCGCCGTCGCGACGCGCACGCCGGCGTGCGCTGGGCGCCGGGCTGCTGGCCGGCGGCGCGGCGCTGCTCGCATGGTGGCGCTGGCCGGGCGGCGGGCCGCGCCGCGCCGCGGTGAACGGCCGCTGGATCGCGGACGTCGTC
Source organism: uncultured Rubrivivax sp. (assembly GCA_964621995.1). Classification (GTDB taxonomy): domain Bacteria; phylum Pseudomonadota; class Gammaproteobacteria; order Burkholderiales; family Burkholderiaceae_C; genus Rubrivivax. Next base: position 2,898 of record CAZUPH010000221.1, read on the forward strand.
TATCCCTGGCCGAATGCACGCTACGACGAACGCTTCGAGCTGGCCGGCGAGGGCGCCGAACTGCGCGGCAGCGCGTCCTTCCTGGGCCTGCCGCGCGGCATCGTCGCCGGCCGCGTGGAAGGCGGCCGGCTGCAGTTCGAGACGCGCACGCAGGAGCTCGACGGCAGCGTCGAGCGTGTGCTGGTGCACCGCTACGAAGGCCGGCTCGAGGGCGCACGCCTGCAACTGGTGATGCGCACCGGCCGCGACGGCGTCGACGGGCCGCCGCTGGCGATCGAGGCGCGGCGCGACGAGGGCGCGGCGTCGCGCTGATCAGCGCGTCCGCGGCGCGGCGCGCTGCTGCCGCAGCACCCAGGCCAGCAGCGCCGTCATCAGCAGCGCGGCCACCACCAGGCCCATCGTCGCGGCGAACCAGAAGCCCGGCGCGCCGCGCAGCGCCGCGGGCGCCCAGGCCGGCGCGTGGAAGGCCAGCGCATAACCGCCGGCCAGCCCCACGCCCCACAGCGCCAGCACGTAGACGACCAGCGGCAGCGTCGCGATCTTCCAGGCCCGCAGCACGAAGGCGGCGATGGTCTGCGCCGCATCGGCCATGTGGAACAGCGCCACCCAGGCCACCAGCGGCAGCGCGGCGGCGATCACCGCGGCATCGTTGGTGTACAGGCGCAGGATCGCCTCGCGCAGCACGAAAACCGCCGCGCCCAGCAGCGCGGCCACGAGCAGGCCGATCTGCATGCCATGCCAGCCCAGGCGCCGCGCATCGTGCAGGTCGCCGGCGCCGATGCGCTGCGCCACCAGCGTGCTGCTGGCGCTGGCCAGGCCCAGCGGCAGCATGAACATCAGCGTCACCAGGTTGGCCGCCAGCTGGTGCCCGGCCACCGGCGTGGTGCCCAGCCGCGAGATGAACAGCGCCATGAACGAGAAGCCGGTCACCTCCACCAGGATGGTCGCGCCGATCGGCAGGCCCAGCTTCAGCAGCGCGCTCAGTGCCGCGGCCTGCGGGCGGTCCAGGCCGCGGCCGAAGATGGCGAAGCGGCGGTAGAAGGGGTCGCGCCTGAGCACCGTGTAGCCGGCGATGGCCTGCGCCCACATCACGATCGCGGTGGCGATGCCGCAGCCCAGCACGCCCAGTGCCGGCAGCCCCAGCGCCGGCACGCCGAAGACCAGCGCGGTGGACAGCGGGATCTTCAGCGCCAGCCCCGACACCTGCAGCATCATCACCGCCTTGGGCCGCGAGACCGCGGTGTTGAAGCCGCGGTAGACGGTGAACATCAGCGAGGCCGGCAGCGAAAAGGCCAGCGCGGTGAGGTAGCCGCGCACCTTCTCGGCGACCTCCGGGCCGGCGCGCGCCAGCGAGAGGAAGGGCGCCGGAAACAGCAGCAGCGTGCTGCCCAGCGCGGCCAGCGCGAAGGCCACCCACAGCGCCTGGTGCACCTGCGCGCCGGCCTCGTCGTCGCGCCCGGCGCCGTGCAGCTGGCCGACGATGGGCGAGATGGCCAGCACCACGCCCATGAAGCCGATGAAGACCGTGATGTAGGCCGCCGCGCCGACCGCCAGCGCGGCCAGGTCGGCCGCTGCATACCGCGCGACGAGCACGGTATCGACGGTGGCGAAGGCCAGCACCGAGACCTGGCCGACGAACACCGGCCAGGCCAGCGGCAGCAGGCGGCGCGCGCTGTCGCGCAGCGTGGACCCGGCGGCCGCCGCGCCTGCCGCGGCGGCGCTCAAGGCCGCGCGACCGGCACCGGCGGCGTGGCGTCCAGGGCGGCCGGGTCCGGGTGGTCGGCGCCGCTGGCGCGGCGGGCGCGCTCGGCGTAGCGATTGAAGCGCCAGGCCGTGCCTTCCATCGTGATGCGGCGCCACACCGCGCGCTTCTCCGCCGGGCTCAGCGCGGTCCAGTGCTGGACCTCGTCGAAGCTGCGGCCGCAGCCCTTGCACACCGCGTCGCCCTGGCTGGTCGAGCAGATCGCGATGCAGGGCGCGTCCGGCGTGCTGGCGTACCAGGCCAGCCAGGCCTCGCGGGCGCGGGCCGGCATCGTCGCCTCGTCGGCCAGCGGCTCGCGGTAGTACACCATCAGCGCATAGACCTCGGCCAGCGCGCGCACCTCGGCGCAGGCCGTGATGCCGTCGGGCGACGGCGAACGCTCGCGCCACCAGTTGATGGCGGCCTCGATGTCGGTGATGTGGATGCCGGCCATGGACGAAGGCGCTGCGCGGGCGGCGGCCGGGGCGGACGTCCGGCAGGCCGCGGGCGGATCGGGGGGCGGAGTGTAGCGGGGTGGCCCTGACGCGTGTGGGGCCCGGCCGCGGCCCCGGTGCAGCGGGGCGCCGGGGCCGGCGGTAGACTCGCAATCATGTTGCGTGGATGGCGCCGACTGCTCGCCTGTGCCCTGCTGCTGTGGCTGCCGCTGCACGGCGGCGTGGCCCTGGCTGCGGGCCTGTGCGCCTCGATGCGGGTGCACGATGTGGCCGCCGGCGCCATGTCATCCCCATCCGCCCAGGCCGTCGCGGCTGTGCACGGTGGCCATGCTGCCTACGGTCCGCACGCCGCGCGCTGCGAGGGCCATGCCGGACCGGCCGCGGACGCCGCGAGCCCTGCCGACGCCGCCGGCGCCGTCGTTGCGGACGCGGCTGCCGACGACGGGCCCTGCGCCCATTGCGCCGCCTGCCAGGTGCAGGCCGCGGCGCTGCCGGGCAGCCTGCGGCTGCAGGGCGCGGCCGCGCCCGGCGACTGGACGCGCCCGGCCGCCGATGCGCCGCCGGAGCGCGCCCCCGACACGCTGGACAGGCCCCCCAGGCCCGCGCTCGCCTGACCGAGCGCGGGGCCCCGGGCGCGATCCCGAGGTCCCCGACCCGCCGGCGCAGCGCCTGCGCCGGCCCTTCGTCGGAGTCGACCATGAGCACCCTCCACCGGGCCGCGCTGCTGTTCGCGGCCACCCTCTCGGCCGCGGCCGCGGCGTCGCCGGCCACCGAGACGCCGCCCGTGCGTACGCAGGCCGAGCCCGCCCAGGCGCCGCACGGCGCCCACGGCAGCCAAGGCAGCCACGACAAGCCACGCAGCCACGACAAACAAGGAACCCACGGCAGCCACGGGAGCCACGGGAGCCACGGCAGCCAGGGCCATCACGGCCACCACGGTCATCACGGCGCCCCGGGAGCATCAGCCCCGCGGACCGACGGCGCGCGAGGCGCGGCCGGCCGGGGCGCGCCGGGGGCTGCGGACGCGCTCGATCCTGCGGCCGCGGTGCCGCGGCTCGAATACCGCTCGGCGCTGGGCACCTACCGGCCGCTGGCCGACACCCCGCCGGGCGACTGGCGGGCGCTGAACGAGCAGGTGCACCGCGTCGGCGGCTGGCGCACCTATCTGCGCCAGGCCCACGCGAGCGAGCCGGCGGCGGTCGACGCACCCGCACCCGCGCCGGCGCCTGCGCCGGCCGCGGCCCCGGCGGCGCCCGCCGCCCCCGCGGCGCCTGCGGCGCCCGCACCCG
>CAZUPH010000222.1:0-6375 GCA_964621995.1 uncultured Rubrivivax sp.
GTTCCAGCCCATCTGCGGCACCTTGTAGCGGCTGCCGTCGGGCTGCAGGCGGCCCTCCAGCCGGAAGCGCCGCACGCGCCCGGGCAGCAGTGCCAGGCCCGGGGTGTCCTGCTCCTCGCTGTGCTCCAGCAGCATCTGCATGCCCACGCACACGCCGAACAGCGGCTTGGTGGCCGCCGCGTGCAGCACGGCGTCCTTCAGGCCCGAGGCCTGCAGCTCGCGCATGCAGTCGCGCATCGCGCCCTGCCCCGGCAGCACCACGCGCTCGGCGGCCCGCACCTCGGCCGGTCGCGAGGTGACGAGCACCTCCACGCCGCTGCCGGCCGCGACATGCATCACCGCCTGCGACACCGAGCGCAGGTTGCCCATGCCGTAGTCGACGACCGCGACGGTCCTTGCCATGGCTACGAGCCTAAAGCGTGCCCTTCGTGGACGGGATGGTGCCCGCCGCGCGCGCATCGGGCGCCAGCGCCATGCGCAGCGCGCGAGCGAAGGCCTTGAACACGGTCTCGCACTGGTGGTGCGCGTTGTCGCCCTTGAGGTTGTCGATGTGCAGCGTGACCAGCGCGTGGTTCGCGAAGCCCTGGAAGAACTCGTAGGCCAGCTGGGTGTCGAAGCCGCCGATCATGCCGGCCTTGAAGGGCACGTGCATGTGCAGCCCCGGGCGGCCGGAAAAGTCCACGACCACGCGCGAGAGCGCCTCGTCCAGCGGCACGTAGGCGTGGCCGTAGCGCGTGATGCCGCGCTTGTCGCCCACCGCCTGCGCCACCGCCTGACCCAGCGTGATGCCCACGTCCTCCACCGTGTGGTGGCCGTCGATGTGCAGATCGCCCTTGGCCTCCACCGTGAGGTCGATCAGGCCGTGGCGTGCGATCTGGTCCAGCATGTGGTCGAAGAAGCCGATGCCGGTGGCCAGCTGCGCCTGGCCGGAGCCGTCCAGGTTCAGTGCGACGCGGATCTGCGTCTCCTTGGTGTCGCGGCGGAGGTCGGCGGTGCGGGGGCTCATAGGCTGGCCTTCAGGGCTTCGATCATCAGCTCGTTCTGCTCGGGCGTGCCCACGGTCAGGCGCAGGCAGTTGGCCAGCAGCGGGTGCAGCCCGGCGATGTGCTTGACCAGCACGCCGCGGGACTTCATGCCGGCGAAGGTGCGCGCCGAGTCCGGCACGCGCACGAGGACCATGTTGGCCTCGCTCGGGAAGGGCTGCACGCCGGGCAGCGCATGCAGCGCGGCCTGCAGGCGTTCGCGCTCGGCGCGGATCAGCGCGGCCTGGCGCGCAAACTCGTCGGCATGCTCCAGCGCGAACAGCGTGGCCTCGGCATTGAGCACGCTGACGTTGTACGGCGGGCGCACCTTGTCCACCTCGGCCACCAGCGCGGCGGCACCGCAGAGGTAGCCCAGGCGCACGCCGGCGAGGCCGAACTTGGACAGCGTGCGCATCACCAGCACATGCCCGGTGCCGGGCGTGCCCAGCCGAGGCAGCCAGCTGCGCGAGGAGAACGGCTGGTAGGCCTCGTCGATGACGACCAGCCCATGCTGGCGGCCCACGGCCTGCACGATGCGCGCGATGACCGCGTCGTCCCACAGGTTGGCGGTCGGGTTGTTCGGGTAGGCCAGGTAGGTCAGTGCCGGGCGGTGCCGCTCGACGGCGTCCAGCATCGCGGCCTCGTCGAGCGCGAAGTCCGGGGTCAGCGGCACGCCGGCGAAGGCCAGCCCGCGCAGCCGGGCCGACATCTCGTACATCACGAAGCCGGGCAGCGGCGCCAGCACCGTGGCGCCGGGGCGGTCGCAGGCCACCGAGAGCAGGTCGATGAGCTCGTCCGAGCCGTTGCCCAGCATCATCGCGCAGCCCTCGGGCAGCCCGGCGAAGCGCGACAGCGCCACGACCACGTCGGCCGTGCTCTGCACCGGGTAGCGGTTGATCGCGACGCGGCCCAGCCGCTCGCCCAGTGCGCGCTGCAGTTCGGGCGGCAGCGCGTAGGGGTTCTCCATCGCGTCCAGCTTCAGCAGCCCGGCGCTGGGCTGGATGGCATAGGCGTGCATCGACTGCACGTCCTGCCGGATCGTGCGCGCGATGCGCTCGGTCAGCGTCGGCGCGCTCATGGCTGGCGAATCTCCGGCGAAGGATCGTTCGTTGCACGCAGCCTTGGCGCAGACGATCGATTGCGGCGAGTTGAGGGCGGTCGTTGGACGGTCGGCTGCTGGCGCGTTGCGGAACTTGCGCGCCGGGCTGCGCTGACCACCGTTCGCGCTGAGCCTGTCGAAGCGCTCGCAATGCTCGGGGCTTCGACAGGCTCAGCCCGAACGGTTCGAGTGAGCGCTTCGACAGGCTCAGCGCGAACGGCTCGGGCGGGGGCTTCGACAGGCTCGGCCCGAACGGCTCGGGCGAGGGCTTCGACAGGCTCGGCCCGAACGGCTCGAGTGAGCGCTTCGACAGGCTCAGCGCGAACGGTTCGTCGGGACGCCTCGAATGTCTGCAAAGCGCCAGCAGCCGACAGCCGAACGACCGTCCGCCTCTCGCGACCACCGGCCCCCACGCGGGCGCGCTTCACGTCAGACGCCCTCCAGCCGGTGCACCATCTTGACCTCGCCTTCGTCCACCACGCCGGTATAGACGAAGCCCAGCTTCTCGTAGAACGGCCCGGCGTTGCCCGGCAGCGGCTGGTGGGACAGGCCCACGGTGTCGTAGCCCAGCCGGCGTGCCTCCTGCAGCACCCAGGCCATCGCCTGGCGGCCGATGCCGCGGCGCTGGAAGCGCGCATCGACCAGGATGCGCCACACGTAGAGCTGGTTGGCCGGTTCTTCGTCGTCGCGCCGCGCGTCGTACAGCAGCAGCAGGCCCACCGGCTGCTCGCCGAGATACAGCGCCAGCACGCGCGAGGCGGGCTCGTAGGCGGCCTGGGCGATGGACTTCGTCGCCGAGCCGACGAGGCGGCGCTGCTCCGGCGCCACCTCCAGCTCGATCAGGTCGTCCACGTTGTCGCCGGTCACCGGACGCACCGTGAAGGCGTCGGCCGCGGCTGCGGGTGGTGCGGCAGCCCGCTGCGCGGCCGGCAGCCGCATCTCGGCGGCGCGCGCATGCGCCTGCAGGCCCTCGCCCTGCGCCAGCTCGGCGGCGATGGCACCGAGCTTCGCGGCGCCGGCCTCGCTGACCTCGATCAGGCTGCTGCGCTTGACGAAGTCGTACACGCCCAGCGGCGAGCTGAAGCGCGCGGTGCCGCTGGTCGGCAGCACGTGGTTGGGGCCGGCGCAGTAGTCGCCCAGGCTCTCGCTCGTGTAGGCGCCCAGGAAGATCGCGCCGGCGTGCTTGAGCAGCGGCTCCCAGCGCTGCGGGTCGCGGCTGCTCACCTCCAGGTGCTCGGGCGCGATGCGGTTGCTGATCGCGCAGGCCTCCTCCATGCTGCGCGTGAGGATCAGCGCGCCGCGGCCCTCCAGGCTGGCGCGGATGACGTCGCGGCGCGGCATCTGCGGCAGCAGCCGCTCCATCGCGGCCTGCACGGCGTCCAGGTAGGCGGCGTCGGGGCTGAGCAGGATGCTCTGCGCCAGCTCGTCGTGCTCGGCCTGGCTGAAGAGGTCCATCGCCACCCAGTCCGCCGGTGTGCTGCCATCGGCCAGCACCAGGATCTCGCTCGGGCCGGCGATCATGTCGATGCCCACCTGGCCGAAGACACGCCGCTTGGCACTGGCCACGTAGGCATTGCCCGGGCCGGTGACCTTGTCCACGCGCGGCACGGTCGCGGTGCCCCAGGCCAGCGCGGCCACGGCCTGCGCGCCGCCGATCGTGAAGACGCGGTGCACGCCGGCCACCGCGGCGGCGGCCAGCACGAGCGCATTGCGCTCCCCTTGCGGAGTCGGCACGACCATCACGATCTCGCCGACGCCGGCCACCGCGGCCGGCACCGCATTCATCAGCACGCTGGAGGGGTAGGCGGCCTTGCCGCCGGGCACGTAGATGCCCACGCGGTCCAGCGGCGTGACCTTCTGGCCGAGCAGCGTGCCGTCCTCGTCGCGGTAGGCGAAGCCGCGCGCGCTGGCCTCCATCTGGCGCAGGTGGTAGCGGCGCACACGCTCGGCCGCGGCCTCGAGCGCGCCGCGCTGCGCCGGCGTGATGGCCGCCAGCGCGGCCTGCAGCTCCGGCGGCGTGATCTCCAGCGCGGACACGCTCGCGGCCTGCAGGCCGTCGAAGCGCGCCGTGTACTCCAGCACCGCGGCGTCGCCGCGTGCGCGCACGTCGTCGATGATCCCGGCCACGCGCTGCTCGATCGCCACATCGGTCTCGGCCGACCAGTGCGCCAGCCGCGCCAGCTGCGCGTCGAAGTCGGCCTGCGCCGTGCTCAGCCGACGGGTCGCGAGCGTCATGCGCGGCTCCCTTCCACCGCCGCCGCGAAGGCGTCGATCAGCCCGCGCATCGCCTCGTGCTGCAGCTTCAGCGCCGCCGGGTTGACGACCAGCCGCGCCGAGATGTCCAGGATGTGCTCGACCTCGCGCAGCTGGTTGGCCTTCAGCGTGCTGCCGGTGGAGACGAGGTCCACGATGGCGTCGGCCAGCCCGGTCAGCGGCGCCAGCTCCATCGAGCCGTAGAGCTTGATCAGGTCCACGTGCATGCCCTTGGCCGCGAAGTGCCGGCGCGCGCAGTGGGTGTACTTGGTGGCCACGCGGATGCGGGCGCCCTGGCGCACCGCGGCGGCATAGTCGAAGTCCTCGCGCGCGGCCACGCTCATGCGGCAGCGCGCGATGCCCAGGTCCAGCGGGCGGTACAGGCCGGTGCCTTCGGCGCCCTCGGCCGCGGCGTGCTCCAGCAGCACGTCCAGCCCGGCCACGCCGAGGTCGGCGCCGCCATGCTGCACGTAGGTCGGCACGTCGGAGGCGCGCACCATCACGACGCGCAGGTCCGGCCGCGAGGTGGCCAGGATGAGCTTGCGGCTGCGCTCCGGGTCGTCCAGCACCTCGACGCCGGCGGCGCGCAGCAGCGGCAGCGAGTCGTCGAAGATGCGGCCCTTGGACAGTGCGAGCGTGATCATCGTCTGGGGAACGACACGCCGGGAAGGGACCCGCGGGAGGCACCGACGACCTGGTCGGCGCGACGCGGCATCCCCGCGGCGCACCGCAGGGGTGTTCAGTGGTGGTGGGCCTGCGCCGAAAATTCGGCGGGGGTCAGCGTCTTCATCGACAGGGCGTGGATCTGCTCGCGCATTCTATCGCCGAGTGCGGCATACACGCGCTGGTGCCGGCGCACGCGCGGCAGCCCCTCGAAGGCGGCCGAGACGATGGTGGCGAAGAAGTGGCGGCCGTCGCCTTCGACTTCCAGGTGTTCGCAGGGCAGCCCGGCGGCGATGTAGCCGCGGACCTCATCGGGGGTGGGATCGGCCATGGCGGGTGCGATTCTCGCAGAGCGGGCGCGGCTCAGTTTCTCAGCTTGTAGCCTGTGGCCAGCAGGCGCAGCGTGATCGCGGCGACGACGACGAAAGCGGTGCCGACGATGGCCAGGCTGACCCAGGGCGAGGTGTCGCTGACGCCGAAGAAGCCGCGCCTGAAGCCGTCGATCATGAAGAAGAACGGGTTCAGGTGGCTGACGGTGTTCCACAGCGGCGGCAGCGACTGCACCGAGTAGAAGACGCCGGAGAGCATGGTCAGCGGCATCACGATGAAATTCTGGAACATCGCCATCTGGTCGAACTTGTCGGCCCACAGCCCGGCGATCAGGCCCAGCGAGCCCATCAGCCCTGCACCGAGCGCCGCGAAGACGAGGATCCACCACGGCTCCTTCAGCGCCAGCGGCGCGAACCACACGGTGACCAGCAGCACGCCGGCGCCGACGACCAGCCCGCGCACCATCGACGCGCCCACGTAGGCGGCAAACCAGGCGCGATGCGACAGCGGCGTGACGAGCAGGAAGACCAGGTTGCCGGTGATCTTGCTCTGGATGAGGCTGCTGGAGCTGTTGGCGAAGGCGTTCTGCAGCACGCTCATCATCACCAGCCCGGGCACCAGGAAGCTGAGGTAGCCCACGCCGGGAAAGACCTCCACGCGGTCCTGCAGCACATGGCCGAAGATCAGCAGGTACAGCACCGCCGTCAGCACCGGCGCGGCGACGGTCTGGAAGGCGACCTTCCAGAAGCGCAGGACCTCCTTGCGGAACAGCGTGCGGGCGCCGGCGAGGCTCATGCGGCCCCCCGGGTGTGAACCAACGGACGCGAACGCTCACCGACGGCGATCGAGCTGGCACGCGCGATGGGGACAAGGGCAGCTGACGGGCGCTGTTGGCGCGTTGCGGACGCTCGAGGCGCGCCTACGAACCGTTCGGGCTGAGCTTGTCGAAGCCCCGAGGACCACGTGCGCTTCGACAGGCTCAGCGCGAACGGCGCGAGCGGGCGCTTC
>CAZUPH010000223.1:0-6337 GCA_964621995.1 uncultured Rubrivivax sp.
CTCGGGGTTGGTGTCGTCGAAGCGCAGGTGGCAGATGCCGCCGTAGTCGCGCGCCAGCCCGAAATTCAGGCAGATGCTCTTGGCATGGCCCACGTGCAGGTAGCCGTTGGGTTCGGGCGGGAAGCGGGTGCGGATGCGCGCCGGGTCCGGCGCGCCGGCGGCATGGTGCGCGGCGTCGCCGGGGCTGCCGCCAAAGGGGCGGCCGTCCCAGGTGCCGGCCTCCAGGTCGCGTTCGATGATGCCGCGCAGGAAATTGGCGGGCTTGGGCGGCGCGGTGTCTTGGTCGTGGGCCATGCGGGGCCGATCGGTTGGGCGCGGCGGGCGGAACGAGCAAGGCCGGCCGCGCAGGAGCCGCGGATTCTATCGACCGGTCCCGCCGGCGCCGCCCTGCGCCCGGCGCTGCACGCGGCGGCGGTCGGCCAGCGCCAGCGCCGCGAAGCAGGCGCCCAGCGCGGCACCGGCCAGCACGTCCAGCACCACGTGCTGGCGCGTGGCGACGGTCGAGACCACGATCAGCAGCAGCCATGCCGCGTTCAGCCCGTGCAGCCAGCGCTGCGCGTGCATCTCGCCGAGCAGCCGCCACAGCCACAGCGCCGTGAACACGGCGGAGGCGACGTGCATCGACGGGCAGGCGTTGCCGGCCGCGTCCACGCCCTGCAGCACCGCGAAGGCCGGATGCTGCGTCACGTCCACGGCCAGCCTCGGCGCCGGCACCGCGGTCGGCAGGAAGTAGAAGAAGGCGAGCCCGCTCAGGCACAGCGCGCCGGCCCAAAAGCCGTAGCGCAGCAGCTCGCGCACCGTCAGCAGCATGCCCGGCGGGATGCCGACGTAGAACCACAGCGACAGGTACGGCCACAGCGCGGCCGGCACGAACGGGATCCACGCGTCCAGCGCCGTCAGCGGCATCACGAAGGGTTCGTGCCGCGGGTTGCGCAGCAGGTGGAAATAGCCGATGAAGAACAGCCAGATGAAGGCCGTGACGCCGAAGGTCTTGAGCCAGAACCAGGTCAGCACGCGCGGCACGATCTGGCGCAACCCGGCCCGCGGCGGCCCGGCCCCGCCGCCGGCCGGCGGCGACAACGCGGGCGCCGGCGACGAGGCGGCGGCGGGAGACTGCTCGGGGGGACTCATCGGCGGACGGCTGCGGCGCGCGAGGGTAGCACCGAAGCCGTGGCACGCCGCCCACGCCGGCCGCGCCGCCGTGCCGCGCGGCCGGGCCGGGCGACGATAATCGGGTCGCAAGCCGCCGCAGCGGGCGTGCCGACGGCCGCGCGCCGGCACCACCCCGCCGACCTCGGCGAGCCTCCGTCCCGCAGTCATGACCCAGGCGAACCCCGACCTCCCGGCCGCAAACGCGTGCCACCCCGCGGCCGAAGCCGTGCAGCCCTGCGACGTCTTCGTCGTCGGCGGCGGCCCCGGCGGCAGCACCATCGCCACGCTGCTCGCACGCCAGGGCCGCCGCGTCGTGCTGGCCGAGAAGGACCAGCACCCGCGCTTCCACATCGGCGAGTCGCTGCTGCCGGCCAACGTGGCGCTGTTCGAGCAGCTGGGCGTGCACGACGCGGTGGAGCGCATCGGCATGCCCAAGTGGGGCGTGGAGTTCGTCTCGCCGCAGCACGAGCACACGAGCCGGCTCGAGTTTGCCGACGCCTGGGACAAGGGCATGCCGATGGCCTGGCAGGTGCGGCGCAGCGAGCTCGACGAGATCCTGTTCCGCAACGCCGCGGCCAGCGGCGCGACCGCGCTCGAGGGCTGCCAGGTGCGCACGGTGGACTTCGACGCCGACGGCGCCACCGTCAGCGCGCGCGTTGCCGGCGGCGGCCTGCGCCGCTGGCGCGCGCGCTACGTCGTCGACGCCTCGGGCCGCGACACGCTGCTGGCGCGCCGCTTCGACAGCAAGCGCGCCAACCCGGCGCACAACAGCGCGGCGATCTTCGGCCACTACACCGGGGCGCGGCGGCTGCCCGGCAAGGACGAGGGCAACATCTCCATCTTCTGGTTCGCGCACGGCTGGTTCTGGTTCATCCCGCTGGCCGACGGCAGCACCAGCGTCGGCGCCGTGTGCTGGCCGCATTACCTGAAGTCGCGCGCCAGGCCGCTGCGCGAATTCTTCGCCGACACCATCGCGATGTGCCCGCGCCTGGCCGAGCGGCTTGCGGGCGCGACGCTGCTCGACGACAAGGTCTGGGCCACCGGCAACTACAGCTACGGCAGCACCGTGGCCTGCGGCGAGCGCTGGCTGATGGCCGGCGACGCCTACGCCTTCGTGGACCCGGTGTTCTCCTCCGGCGTGTACCTGGCGATGGCCAGCGCCTTCCGCGGCGCCGAGCTGGTCGCGGCCACGCTGGACCGCCCGCACGAGGCCGCCGCCGCGCGACGCCGCTACGAACACCACATGCGCAAGGGCCCGCGCGAGTTCTCCTGGTTCATCTTCCGCATGACGAATCCGGCGATGCGCGAGCTGTTCATGAGCCCGCGCAACCCGCTGCGCACGAAGGAGGCGGTGCTGTCGCTGCTGGCCGGCGACATCTTCGGCCGCACGCCGATCTGGGCTTCGCTCGCGGCCTTCAAGGCGGTGTACTACCTGAGCTCGCTGCTGCACCTGCCGCGCACGGTCCGGGCCTGGCGCGCCCGGCGCGAGAACATCCGCGATCTCGGGGCGCTCGAGGGCGAGAATGTCCAGCCTCAGGCGCGCTGAGACCCCCCGGCCGCGCGCGCCGGCCCTCGCGTCGGTCCTGGCCCTGGCGGCCCTGCTCGCCGGCGCGCCGGCGCAGGCCGGGCGCACGCCCGCCGCCGACGCCGGGCTGCCGCTGTGGGAACTGGGGGTGGGCGTCGGCGCGCTGAGCCTGCCGCACTACCGCGGCAGCGACCAGTCGCAGCAGTGGCTGCTGCCGGTGCCCTATGCGGTCTACCGCGGCGACATCCTGCGTGCCGACCGCGACGGCGCGCGCGCCGTGCTGCTCGAGACCGATCGCCTGGACTTCGACCTCAGCGCCGGCGCCAGCGCGCCGGCGAAGAGCCGCGACAACCGCGCGCGCAGCGGCATGCCCGACCTGGAGCCGACGGTGGACTTCGGCCCCAACCTCAACCTGACGCTGGGCCGCGGCGCGGGCTGGAAGCTGGACCTGCGGCTGCCGGTGACGGCGGTCTTCAAGCTCGGCTCGGACGCGCGCGCCATCGGCTGGGCCGCGGCGCCGAACCTCAACCTGGACCTGCGCGTGCAGGGCTGGAACATCGGCCTGCTCGCCGGGCCGCTGTACGGCAGCCGCGCCTACCACGCCTACTTCTACGACGTGGCGCCCGAATACGCCACCGCCGGCCGGCCGGCCTACCGCGCGCGCGGCGGCGCCGCCGGCTGGCGCTTCACCGGCGCGCTGTCGCGGCGCTTCGGCGACGCCTGGCTCGGCGCCTTCGTGCGCGCCGACTCGCTGGACGGCGCGCGCTTCGGCGACAGCCCGCTGGTGCGCCGGCGCCAGCACCTGAGCGCCGGGCTGGCGCTGAGCTGGATCCTCAAGGTGTCCGATGCGCGTGTTGCCGACCAGCCCTGAGCGCCCCGAGGGTCGCGGCGGCGTCGCGCTGCGCGTGGCGCTGCGGCCGCTGGCCTGGCTGATGCTGCAGGGCCTGCTGCTCTTCCTGGGCCTGCTGTCGCTGGGCTGGAACCTGGCCGCGCTGCTGCTGCACCCGGTGCTGCCGCGCGCCGCCGGGCGGCGCATCGGCCGGCTGATGATCTCGCGCGGCTACGGCTTCTTCTGGCGCGTCGCGCAGGCCAGCGGCATGCTGCGCCTGCACGCCCAGGCGCTGGATGCGCTGCGCGACGAGCCCGGGCTCGTGATCGTGGCCAACCACCCGAGCCTGCTCGACGCGCTGATGCTGGTGGCACGGCTGCCCCGAAGCGCCTGCGTGATGAAGGCCAGCCTGCGCCGCAACCCCTTCCTGGGGCCGGGCGCCCGGCTGGCGCGCTACATCCGCAACGACTCCGCGCGCGGCATGATCCGGCTCGCGGTGGAGGACCTGCGCCAGGGCGGGCAGCTGGTGCTGTTCCCCGAGGGCACGCGCACGACACGCGCACCGCTCAATCCGCTGCACGCCAGCTTCGCGCTGATCGCGCAGCGTGCCGGTGCACCGGTGCAGGTGGTCTTCATCGACACCGACTCGCCCTACCTGTCCAAGGGCTGGCCGCTGTGGCGGCTGCCGCCGCTGCCCATCGTCTTCTCGGTGCGGCTGGGCCGGCGCTTCGAGCCGACCGGCGACCACGTGCGGCTGCTCGCCGAGGTGCAGGCGCACCTGGCCGCCGGCGTGCGCCCGCCGCCTGCGGCGCGCGCCGCCGGCGAGCCCGGGGCCGTGCGCCGATGACGCCGACCTCGCCGCCGGCTCCGGCCACGCACCTGGTCCTGATCCCCAGCTACGACACCGGCGCCAAGGTCTACGAGACGGTCGCCGCGGCGCGCGCGGCCTGGACGCCGGTGTGGGTGGTCGTGGACGGCAGCCGCGACGGCACCGGCGCGGGCCTGCAGGCGATGGCCGCGCAGGACCCGGGGTTGCGCGTCTTCGTGCTGCCGGTCAACCAGGGCAAGGGTGCCGCCGTGCTGCATGGCCTGGAGCAGGCGGCCGCGGCCGGCTACACGCATGCGCTGACGATGGACGCCGACGGCCAGCACCCGGCCGACCTGATCCCGGCCTTCATGCAGGCCTCGCAGGCGCGGCCGGAGGCGATGGTGCTCGGCCGCCCGGTCTTCGACGCCAGCGCGCCGCTGCTGCGCGTGCGCGGCCGGCGCGTGTCCAACTGGTGGACCAACCTGGAGACGCTGGGCGCCGGCGTGGCCGACTCGCTGTACGGCTTTCGCGTCTATCCGGTGGCGCCGCTGGTGGCGGTGATGCGCGGGCAGCGCTGGATGCGCCGCTTCGACTTCGACACCGAGGCCGTCGTGCGCCTGGCCTGGCGCGGCGTCAAGCCGGTGAACCTGGACGCCCCGGTGAAGTACCTCACCGCCGCCGAGGGCGGCGTCTCGCACTTCCGCTACGGCCGCGACAACCTGCTGCTGAGCTGGATGCACACGCGGCTGATGATCGGCTTCGTGCTGCGCCTGCCGCTGCTGCTGTGGCGCCGGGCGACCGCGCGGCCGCCCTTCCAGGCCTGATCGCCGTTCAGCGCGCCGGCAGGGCGCGCCGGCGCCGCTGCAGCCAGCCCAGCACCAGCAGTCCGCTGCTCAGCAGCGCCCACTGCGCCGGCTCGGGCACGACCATCACCATCGGCAGGCCGAGGTCGCTGAGCATCGCCACGTTCAGCGCGCCGATCTGGTAGCGCGTGCCGCGCTGCATCGTCACGCCGTTCATGATGTCGGACATCAGGTCGCTGCCGGCGCCCCAGGCGTTGCCGACGTGGAAGTTGTTGCCCGCGGTCAGCGGCACCGCGCCGCCGTAGACCTGCATCGCCTGCGCGCCGGTGAACCACAGCGTCTGGCCGTCCCAGCGCGTGAGCGTGTCCCAGGTCGATGCATAGCCGGCGGGCAGCGCGCCGGTCGTCAGGTCGCCCCAGCCGTTGTAGCCCAGCGCGTGGCCGAACTCGTGGATGAAGATCGACACCGCGTCGGTGCGGTTGGCGGCCACCGGGGCGCTGCGCGCGAAGGGGTCGGCGTCGAACCACAGCTCGGTGCTGAGGTAGGTGGGGCTGAAGTACAGCAGCACGTCGGGCGCGGCGCCGTTGGCGTCGATGCCGGTGCGCAGCTTGTGCGACAGGCCCTGGTCGTAGACGTGGCGGGCACCGTCGAAGCCGACCCAGGCCGAGGTGGCCGAGGCGCCGGCCGCGCGCTCCACCGCGTCGGTGACGTGGAACTGCACCGAGATCGTCGCGCTGGCGTCGATGTGCTGGCCCCAGTGGAACAGCGCCGCGGCGACATGGCTGTGGATCTGGTCCTTGAAGCTGGCGGCCGCGCCGTTCGGGTCGACGAGTTCCAGCGTGAAGCTCAGCGCGGCCTGCGCCGGCGCCTGGACCAGCGCGGCGGCGGCCAGCGCCAGCCCGGCCAGGGTGCCACGCAGGCGGCGGAGGGACGGAGCGGCGGCGGCATTCATCGTTGTTCTCGGACACCCGGCAAGGGCGCAGGCAGGACTGTGCGCAGGAGCATAGGAGCTCGGCCGCGGTTACACAGCCCCCCGGGGCCCCCGCGAACAGGGTGGAACGTCGAATCCGCCCGTGACGGATTGAATGGAGTCGGCGTGCGCGTCGTGGCACCGCCACACCGGTCCGCCGGCGGCCCTCAGGCGGGCAGCGGCTCCGCCGCCCGCGCGGGCACGGCCGGCAGCGCCGGCGCCGGGAACAGCAGCGGCCCCTCGGCGGCCG
>CAZUPH010000224.1:0-6316 GCA_964621995.1 uncultured Rubrivivax sp.
GCCCGGCAAGGTGGTGCTGAAGCTGGACCGGCGCATGATCCCCGAGGAGGACGCCGCCGCGGTGGAGGCCGAGGTGCGCGCGCTGATCGAGGGCGCGGTCGCCGCCAGCCCCGGCGTGCGGCTGGAGATGCGGCGGCTGCTGCTGGCGCAGTCGCTGAAGCCGCTGCCCGGCAACCGCGCGCTGGTGCAGGCGCTGCAGCGCCACGGCGAGGCGGTCTTCGGCCACCCGATCGAGGAAAGCGGCACCCCGCTCTATACCGACGTGCGGCTGTACGGCGCCCACGGCATCCCGGCCGTGATCTACGGCGCCGGGCCGCGCACGGTGCTGGAGAGCAACGCCAAGCGCGCCGACGAGCACCTGCAGCTTGCCGACCTGCACGGCGCCACGCGCGTGGTGGCGCGCACCCTGCTGGACCTGCTGGGCTGAGCCGCGCACCGCGCTTGACCGCGGGTTTGCCCCGGATTGCGGCGGCGCGCCGCTTTCTGGTGCAACCCCGGGTCGTGCGCCGCGCACGGAACTTGCAGAATCCCGGGCACGGCCACGCCCGGCCCAACCCTGCCCAACCACGGAGCCTCCCGCATGACCTCGTTCCTTGCCTCGATCAAGCGCCGCACGCTGCTGGCCGCCGCCACCCTGGTGGCCGCGCCCACGCTGGCCTTCGCGCAGACGCCGATCAAGTTCCAGCTCGACTGGCGCTTCGAGGGCCCGGCCGCGCTGTTCCTGGCCTCGCAGGCCAAGGGCTACTACAAGGCCGCCGGGCTGGACGTGACCATCGACGCCGGCAACGGCAGCGGCGGCACCGTCACGCGCGTGGCCTCGGGCACCTACGACATGGGCTTCGCCGACCTGGCGGCGCTGATGGAGTTCCACGCCAACAACCCCGACGCGCCGAACAAGCCGGTGGCGGTGATGATGGTCTACAACAACACGCCGGCCGCGGTGCTGACGCTGAAGAAGAACGGCATCAGCAAGCCGAAGGACCTGGAAGGCCGCAAGCTCGGCGCGCCGGGCTTCGACGCCGGGCGCAAGGCCTTCCCGATCTTCGCGCGCGCCAACGGCATCAACAGCGTCGCCTGGACCAGCATGGACCCGCCGCTGCGCGAGACGATGCTGGTGCGCGGCGACATCGAGGCCATCACCGGCTTCTCGTTCACCTCCATCCTGAACCTGGAGGCACGCGGCGTGAAGCGCGAGGACATCGTCGTGCTGCCCTACGCCGAGCACGGCGTCAAGCTCTACGGCAACGTGATCATCGCCACGCCGAAGATGATCCGCGAGAACCCGCAGGCCGTGAAGGCCTTCCTGAGCGCCTTCCTGAAGGGCGCCAAGGAGGTGATGGCCAACCCCGACCCGGCCATCGAGTACGTCAAGGCGCGCGACGGCATCATCAACGTCGACCTCGAGAAGCGCCGCCTGCGCATGGCCATCGACGCGGTCGTGGCCAGCCCCGACGCGCGCGCCGAGGGCTTCGGCGTGGTCAACCCGGGCCGCCTGGCGCTGATGGCCTCGCAGGTCTCGGACGCCTTCGGCACCAAGACCCGCGTCGACCCGAACGCGGTCTGGACCGATGCGCTGCTGCCGGCCAAGGCCGAGCTGAACATCCTGCCGCCGGCGCGTCGCTGAACCCGGCGGGCCGCGCCATGCCGCACTTCGTCGAGTTCGACCGGGTCTGGCTCGCCTACAACGAGGAACTGCTCGCCGCCGGCCAGTTCGCCGTCGAGGACATCAGCCTGAAGGTGGACGAGGGCGAGTTCATCGCCATCGTCGGGCCTTCGGGCTGCGGCAAGAGCACCTTCATGAAGCTGGCCACCGGGCTGCGGCCGCCCAGCCGCGGCACGGTGGTCATCGACGGCCGCGAGGTCACCGGCCCGCTGAAGATCACCGGCATGGCCTTCCAGGCGCCGAGCCTGCTGCCCTGGCGCACCACGGTGCAGAACGTGATGCTGCCGCTGGAGATCGTGGAGCCCTACCGCAGCAGCTTCAAGGCCAAGCGCAAGGAATACGAGGCCCGGGCGCGCGACCTGCTGAAGAGCGTGGGCCTGGGTGGCTACGAGGACAAGTTTCCGTGGCAGCTCTCCGGCGGCATGCAGCAGCGCGCCAGCATCTGCCGCGCGCTGGTGCACGAGCCCAAGATGCTGCTGCTCGACGAGCCCTTCGGCGCGCTGGATGCCTTCACGCGCGAGGAACTGTGGTGCGCGCTGCGCGACCTGCACGCGGCCAAGCGCTTCAACGTCATCCTGGTCACGCACGACCTGCGCGAGAGCGTCTTCCTGGCCGACAAGGTCTACGTGATGAGCAAGAGCCCCGGACGCTTCGTCGTGCAGCGCGACATCGACCTGCCGCGCCCGCGCGACCTGGAGATCACCTACACGCCGAAGTTCACGGACATCGTGCACGAGCTGCGAGGCCACATCGGCGCCATCCGCCAGGGTGCGGGCACCAACTCTATGGCGCTGCCGCAATGAAGATCAGCCGCCGCATGGAACGCTGGTCGCCGCTGGTGGTGCTGGCCGCGGTGCTGCTGCTGTGGCAGGCCATCGTGGCCGGCTTCGGCATCGCCGAGTTCATCTTCCCCAGCCCCTGGCAGATCGCGCTGCAGTTCGTCGAGTTCCGCGGCGCACTGCTGGACGCGGCCTGGAAGACCTTCTGGGTCACGATGCTGGGCTTCGGGCTGTCCATCGTGGTCGGCGTGCTGCTGGGCTTCCTGATCGGCAGCTCGCGGCTGGCCTACACCTCGCTGTACCCGCTGATGGTGGCCTTCAACGCGGTGCCCAAGGCCGCCGTGGTGCCCATCCTCGTGGTCTGGTTCGGCATCGGCCTGGGGCCCGGCATCCTGACCGCGTTCCTCATCAGCTTCTTCCCGATCACCGTCAACATCGCCACCGGGCTGGCGACGCTGGAGCCGGAGCTCGAGGACGTGCTGCGTGTGCTCGGCGCGAAGCGCTGGGACGTGCTGGTGAAGGTCGGCCTGCCGCGCTCGATGCCCTATTTCTACGCCAGCCTGAAGGTCGCGATCACGCTGGCCTTCGTCGGCACCGTGCTCGCCGAGATGACGGCCGGCGACAGCGGCATCGGCTACCTGATGCAGACCGCCGGCAGCCAGCAGCGCATGCCGCTGGCCTTCGCCGGGCTGGTGACCATCGGCGCGATGGCGATGGCGATGTACGAGCTGTTCTCCTGGATCGAGAAGCGCACCACGGGCTGGGCGCACCGCGGTTCGCAGGCGGCATGACATGAGCCCGGAGCAGGTCCGGCGCCACCTGCGCCGCGCCAACGAGGTCGCGCGCGCCGCGCTGGCGCAGGGTCACCATCCCTTCGGCGCCGTGCTGGTGGGCCCGGACGACGAGACGGTGCTGCTGGAGCAGGGCAACGTCGACGCCGTCAACCATGCCGAGGCGGTGCTCGCGCGCGTGGCCGCGCAGCGCCACGACGCCGCCACGCTGTGGCGCTGCACGCTGGTCACGACGGTGGAGCCCTGCGCGATGTGCGCCGGCACGCAGTACTGGGCGCACATCGGGCGCCTGGTCTACGGGCTCGCCGAGCGCGAACTGCTGGCGCTGACCGGCGACCACCCGGAGAACCCGACCCTGGACCTGCCCTGCCGCGAGGTCTTCGCGCGCGGGCAGAAGGCGGTGCAGGTCGTCGGCCCGGTGCCGGAGCTCGCCGACGAGATCGCCGCGCTGCACCGCGACTTCTGGCAGCGTGGGTGAGGCCGCGCCGCCCGCGGCGGCCGTGCCGGGCTGGGCCGGCCGCCTGCACCTGCAGTACCGCCGAGCAGGCGCGCGCACCGTCGCGCACGACCGCCACGAGGGGCCGCTGCGTGTGCTGCAGCCGCTGTATCCGGAGGGGCCGGGCATCTGCCACCACGTGCTGGTGCATCCGCCCGGCGGCATCGTCGGCGGCGACCGGCTGGACATCGAGGTGCAGGTCGGCGCCGGCGGCCATGCACTGATCACGACCCCGGGCGCGACGCGCTTCTACCGCAGCGGCGGGCGGCCGGCGGCGCAGCATGCCCGGCTGCAGCTGGCGGCCGGCGCGCGGCTCGAGTGGCTGCCGCTGGAGAACATCGCCTACCCGGGCTGCGAGGCCACCAACGAGGTCACGTTCGAACTCGCCGACGGCGCCTCGCTGCTGGGCTGGGACCTGCTGGCGCTGGGCCTGCCGGCCGCCGGCGCGGCCTTCGACGAAGGCCGCTTCACGCAGGCGCTGGCCTGGGGCGGCCGCTGGCTCGAGAGGGGCTGCCTGCGCGCCGCGGACCGGCGGCTGCTGCACTCGCCGCTGGGCCTGGGCGGGCGCGGCGTGCTCGGCTGCGCCTGGCTCGCTTTCGGCGGCGCAGCGGACGAGGCCTCGACGGCCGCGCTGGTGGATGCGGCGCGCGCGGCGATCGAGGCCTCGCCGCTGGCCGGCAGCGCCGCCGCGACGCGCCCGCAGCCGGGGCTCGTGGTGCTGCGCCTGCTGGCCGACCGCACCGAACCCGCGCTGGCGCTGCTGGCGGCCGTGCGCGCCGCCTGGCGCGCCGGTGCCTGGGGGCTGGCGGCGGCGCCGCCGCGCATCTGGCGCACCTGAGCGGCCGGGCGCAGCCGGCGCGTGCGCGTCGTGGGGCGATCACCGGCGCGGCGATACTTGCGCATCCGCACGCCGCCCCAGGCCCCCGCCGCCGTCACCGCCCCGCGCCGCATGAAGATCTACCTCAGCGCCGACATCGAAGGCATCACCGGCATCGCCGACTGGGCCGAGGCCGACCTCTCGAAGCCCGACAACGCCGAATTCCGCGAGCGCATGACCGCCGAGGTGGTGGCGGCCTGCGAGGGCGCGCTGGCCGCCGGCGCGCGCGAGGTCCTGGTCAAGGACGCCCACTGGACCGGCCGCAACCTGCTGGCCGAGCGGCTGCCGCGGCAGGCCACGCTGTGGCGCGGCTGGAGCGGGCACCCGTACAGCATGGTGCAGGGGCTGGACCGCAGCTTCGCCGCGGCGCTGTTCGTCGGCTGGCACTCGGGCGGCGCCAAGGGCGGCAACCCGCTCGCGCACACGCTGAGCTCGGGCAGCCTGCTGGGCATCCGCGTCAACGGGCAGTGGGTGTCCGAATACCAGCTCCACGCCTGGGCCGCCGCGCTGGAAGGCGTGCCGGTGGCCTTCGTCAGCGGCGACGAGGCGCTGTGCGCCGAGGTGCAGGCCGCCGACACCGGCGCGGTCACCGTGGACACGATGCGCGGCCATGGCGCCGCGGTGCAGTCGCGCCACCCGGCCGAGTCGCGCGAGCGCATCCGCGAGGGCGTGCAGCGTGCGCTGGCGCCGCTGCGCGCGCGGCCGGCGCGGCTGCCCGAGCACTTCGAGGTGGAGGTGGTGCGCAAGGACGCGCGCGACGCCTACCGGCGTGCCTTCTACCCGGGCGCGCGGCTGGTGGACCCGGTGACCATCGGCTACGCCACGCGCGACTGGTTCGAGGTCATGCGGCTGCTGCAGTTCGTCTGCGGCTGAGCCGCCGGCGCGGTCCGCCGCGCCGCGTCGTTATCCTCGAGCCATGTACGCGCGCCACTTCGGCCTGGACAGCGAGCCGTTCTCGATCGCGCCGGACCCGCGCTTCCTGTTCATGAGCGAGCGCCACCGCGAGGCGCTGGCGCACCTGCTGTACGGGCTGGGCGGGGGCGGCGGCTTCGTGCTGCTGTCCGGCGAGATCGGCGCCGGCAAGACCACCGTGTGCCGCTGCTTCCTGGAGCAGGTGCCCGCCACCTGCACCGTGGCCTACATCTTCAACCCGCGGCTGACGGTGGCCGAGCTGCTGCAGACGGTGGCCGACGAATTCGGGATCGCGCTGCCGCCGGGCGCCGGCGGCAAGGCCGTCGTCGACGCGCTGAATGCCTTCCTGCTGCGCCTGCACGCCGAAGGCCGCCAGGCCGTGCTGGTGATCGACGAGGCGCAGGCGCTGAGCGCCGAGGTGCTCGAGCAGCTGCGCCTGCTGACCAACCTGGAGACGGCCGAGCGCAAGCTGCTGCAGATCGTGCTGATCGGCCAGCCCGAGCTGCGCACGCTGCTGGCGCGGCCGGAACTGGAGCAGCTGAGCCAGCGCGTCATCGCGCGCTACCACCTCGGTGCGCTGCCGGCGGCCGAGACCGCGGCCTACGTGCGCCACCGCCTGGCCGTGGCCGGCGCGCGCGGCGACGCGGCCTTCGACGCCGCGGCGCTGGCCGACATGCACCGGCTCACCGGCGGCGTGCCCCGGCGCATCAACCTGCTGGCCGACCGTGCGCTGCTGGGCGCCTATGCGCAGGGCCGCAGCCGGGTGGACCGGCGCACGCTGCGCCAGGCCGCGCGCGA
>CAZUPH010000225.1:0-6245 GCA_964621995.1 uncultured Rubrivivax sp.
CAGCACGCCCAGGATGAAGGCCAGCGAGGTCATCACGATGGGGCGGAAGCGCAGGTGCGCCGCCTCCAGCGCGGCCGTCACCACGTCCTTGCCCTGGGCCTGCAGGTCCTTGGCGAATTCGATGATCAGGATCGCATTCTTCGCCGACAGCCCGATGATCGTGATCAGCCCGACCTGGAAGTACACGTCGTTGGCATAGCCGCGCGCCAGCGTGGCCAGCACCACGCCGAGCACACCCAGCGGCACGACCAGGATCACCGCGAAGGGGATGCTCCAGCTCTCGTACAGCGCGGCCAGGCACAGGAAGACGGCCAGGATCGCGAAGCCGTAGAGGATCAGCGCCTGGTTGCCGGCGATCTTCTCCTCGCGGCTGATGCCGGTCCATTCGTAGCCGAAGCCGGCGGGCAGCTGCGCCACCAGGCGCTCCATCTCGGCCATCGCGTCGCCGCTGCTGTAGCCCGGCGCGGCGCTGCCGCCGATGCGCATCGCCGGATAGCCGTTGTAGCGGATGGTCTGCATCGCGCCCGACACCCAGCGCGTGCTGGCGAAGGCCGACAGCGGCACCGGCTCGCCGCGCCGGTTGGGCGCGCTCAGCTGCAGCAGGTCCTCGGGCTGCATGCGCGCCTGCGCGTCGGCCTGGACGACCACCCGCTGCAGCCGCCCGCTGGCCGGGAAGTCGTTGACGTAGGCCGAGCCCAGCGCGGTGGCGATGGTCGCGTTGATGGCGTCGAAGCCCACCCCCAGCGCCTGCGCGCGGTCGCGGTCGATGTCGATCTGCAGCTGCGGCGCGTCCTCCAGGCCGTCGGGCCGCACCTGCGTGAGCAGCTTGCTCTGCGAGGCCAGGCCCAGCAGCTGGTTGCGCGCCGCCACCAGCGCCTCGTGGCCATGGCCGGCGCGGTCCTGCAGCCGCAGGTTGAAGCCCGAGGCCTGGCCCAGCTCCGGGATGGGCGGCGGGCTGAGCGGAAAGATGAAGGCGTCGCGCACCTGCATCAGCGCACCGAAGGCCCGCCCGGCCAGCGCCTGCGCGCTGCTGCCGGGGCCCTCGCGCTGGTCCCAGTCCTTCAGCGTGACGAAGGCCAGGCCGGCGTTCTGGCCCTGGCCGCTGAAGCTGAAGCCGAGCACGCCGACGATGCTCTGCACCTCGGGCTGCTGCAGCATGTACTGCTCCACCTGCTGCATCACCGCGCGCGTGCGCTCCTGCGTCGCGCCGGGCGGCAGCTGCACGTTGACGATCATCGTGCCCTGGTCCTCGGCGGGCAGGAAGGAACCCGGCAGGCGCAGGTAGACCCAGCCGACCACGCCGACGATCAGCGCGTAGATCAGCACGAAGCGCCCGGTGCGCCGCAGCATGCGCGCGACCGTGCTCTCGTAGCCGCGCGCGGTGCTGCGGAAGCCCCGGTTGAACCAGCCGAAGAAGCCGCGCTTGTCCAGGTGATGCCCGGCCGCCACGGGCTTGAGCAGCGTGGCGCACAGCGCCGGCGTCAGGCTCAGCGCCATGAAGGCCGAGAAGCCGATCGAGGCCACCATCACGGTGGCGAACTGGCGGTAGATGTTGCCGGTGGAGCCGGCGAAGAAGGCCAGCGGCACGAACACCGAGATCAGCACGACCGTGATGCCGACGATGGCGCCCTGGATCTGACCCATGGCCTTGCGCGTGGCCTGCAGCGGCGGCAGGCCTTCCTCGGACATGATGCGCTCGACGTTCTCCACCACCACGATGGCGTCGTCCACCACGATGCCGATGACCAGCACCATGCCGAACATCGTCAGCACGTTGATCGAGTAGCCCAGCGCGAGCAGCACCGCGAAGGTGCCCAGCAGCGCCACCGGCACCACGATGGTCGGGATGATCGTGTAGCGGAAGTTCTGCAGGAACAGCAGCATCACGAGGAAGACCAGGCCCACGGCCTCCAGCAGCGTGATCGCGACCTGTGTGATCGAGATGCGCACGAAGCGCGAGCTGTCGTAGGGGATCGCGTAGCTCATGCCGGCCGGGAAGTAGGCCTGCAGCTCGTCCATCTTCTGGCGGATCGCCGCCGCGGTGGCCAGCGCGTTGCCGGTGGGCGAGAGCTGCACGCCGATGCCGGTGGAGGGCTGGCCGTTGAGCCGCGCGGTGGTGGCGTAGGCCTGCGCGCCGAGCTCGACGCGCGCGACGTCCTTCAGGCGCACGGTGGAGCCGTCGGCGTTGGCGCGCAGCACCACGTTGCCGAACTGCTCGGGGCTCGAGAGCTGGCCGTCCACCACCACGGTGGCCGAGATGCCCTGCCCGGCCACGTTGGGCAGCTCGCCGATCGAGCCCGCGGCGACCTGCGCGTTCTGCGCGCGGATCGCCGCCACGACCTCGGCGCTGGAGAGCCTGAAGCCCTGCAGCTTCGCCGGGTCGATCCAGATGCGCATCGCGCGCTCGGTGCCGAAGAGCTGCGCCTGGCCCACGCCCGGCACGCGCTGCAGCTCGGGCAGCACGTTGCGCGCCGCATAGTCGCCCAGCGCCACCGGGTCCCAGGCCGGGTCGCTGGACGACAGGATGGTGAAGAGCAGGAAGTTGCTGCGCGCCTTGTCCACGCGCACGCCCTGCTGCGTGACCACCGAGGGCAGCCGCGGCGTGGCGCGGCTGAGCCGGTTCTGCACCTCCACCTGCGCCAGGTCGGCATTCGTGCCCGGCTCGAAGCTCAGCGTGATCGAGCCGCTGCCGTTGGCCTGCGCCACCGACTCCATGTAGATGAGGCCGGGCGCGCCGTTCATCTCGCGCTCGATCACCGCGAGCACGCTGTCCTCCAGCGTCTGCGCCGAGGCGCCGGGGTACACCGCATTGACGATGATCGACGGCGGCGCCACTGGCGGGTACTGGGCCACCGGCAGCTGCGTGATCGACACGCCGCCGGCGACCAGGATGAACAGCGCGATGACCCACGCGAAGATGGGCCGGTCGATGAAGAAGCGGGCCATGGACGGCGCGCCTTCAGCGGCTGGCGGCGGAGGCCGGGGCTGCCGGCGCGGACCCTGCAGCGGGCACCGCGCCCGGCGGTGTCCAGGGCACCGGGTTGACCGGCGCCCCGGGCACGAACATCTTCTGGAAGCCGTCGACGACCACCTTCTCGCCCGCCTGCAGGCCCGCGGTGACGATCCACTGCGCGCCCTGCGCGCCGGCGATGGTCACCTTGCGCGGGCCCGGCTTGTTGCCCTCGCCCACCACCAGCACGGTGTCGCCTTGCGGCGAGCGCGTCACCGCCTGCTGCGGCACCAGCACCGCGGCCGGCAGCTCGGCCTGGGCCAGGCGCACGCGCACGTACTGGCCGGGCAGCAGCAGGCCGTCGGCATTGGGCACCTCGGCGCGCAGCGTGACCTGGCCGGAGCTGGCGTCCACCGTCAGGTCGTTGAACAGCAGGCGGCCGGGCTGCCGGGCTTCGCTGCCGTCCTCGAGCACGATGCGCACCGCGACCACGTCGCCGCCTTTGCCGCCTTTGCCGTCGTTGCCGCCGATGCGCCGCAGCTGCCCCGCGGCGAGCGCCTGGCGCAGCCGCAGCAGCTCGGCGCTGCTCTGCGTGAAGTTGACGTAGACCGTGCGCGTCTGCTGGATGACGGCCAGCGGCGTGGCCTCCACCGCACTGACCAGCGCGCCCTCGGTGACCAGCGCGCGGCCGATGCGCCCGGCGATCGGCGCCCGCACCTGCGCATGGTCCAGGTTGATGCGCGCGGCCTGCACCGCGGCACGGCCGGCGGCGACGTCGGCCTCGGCCGTCTTCTGCAACGCGCGGGCGTTGGCATAGTCCTGCTCGCTGATCGCACGCGCGGCGACCAGCGGCTGGTAGCGCTCGGCCGTCAGCGTGGCCTGGGCGAGCGCGGCCTCGGCGCGCTGCAGCTGCGCGTGCGCGCTGTCCAGCGCCGCCTGGTACGGCGCGGGGTCGATCTGGAACAGCGGCTGGCCGGCGCGCACCTCGCTGCCCTCGGCAAACTGGCGCTCGAGCACGATGCCGGTGACCCGTGCGCGCACCTGCGCCGTGCGCTGCGGCTCCACGCGGCCCGGCAGCTCCTGGGAGAGCGCCACGGTCTGCGGCGCGACGGTGAGCACGCCCACCGCGGGCGGCGGCGGCGCACCCCCCCCGGCGCCGGGCGCGGCCGCGCCACCGCTGCCGCCGCCGCAGGCCGCCAGCAGCAACGCCAGCAGCGCCGTCGCCAACGCGGCACAGCCGGCGCCGCGCCGGCGCAGCCCGCGCGTGGGTTCGGGGCTGGGGATGGGCACGGCAGGTTGGTCGGGCACGGTGCTTCCTCGGCGGGCGACGCGATGGCGCGCCGTCACACGACGATGCCCGATCCCGGCCGCAGGGTCAGTATACATACACGAACGCATGTATATTGCGATCCGGGTCCCGCCCATGTCCCGCCGGCTGCACCCGACCGGCCCCTCCAACCACCGACCCGCCCGCCATGGCACGCCGCACCAAGCAGGAGGCCGAAGCCACCCGCCACGCGCTGCTGGACGCGGCCGAGCGTGTCTTCCATGCCAAGGGCGTGTCGCGCACCACGCTGAACGACATCGCGCAGGCCGCGGGGGTCACGCGCGGCGCGCTGTACTGGCACTTCCAGGACAAGGACGACGTCGTCGCCGCGATGCTGCGGCGCGTGGTGCTGCCGATGGAGGACGCGGTCACCGCGCTGCCGCGCGACGCCGCCGCACCGGTGCTGCCCGTGCTGCGCGCCCACGCCGCCGAGCTGCTGCGGCGAGTCGCCACGGACGAACGCACGCGGCGCGTGTTCGAGATCGTCTCGCTGCGCATCGAGTACACGGACGAGTTCGCCGCCGCCGTCGAGCGCCGCCGCCAGATGCGGCGCGACTACCGGCGCGGCCTGGAGCGCACGCTGCGGCTGGCGCAGCGCCGCGGCGAGCTGCCGCCGCGCCCGGCCGCGCGCACGATGGCGATCGGGCTGCACGCGCTGCTCAGCGGCCTGATCCTGCACTGGATGCTGGAGCCCGAGGGCTTCGACCTGGTGCGGGTCGGCCGCGACAGCGTGGCCCGCCATCTGGCCGGGCTGGCCGGGGTGGCCGGCGTAGCTGAAGTGGCTGGCGGGGCTGGCGCAGCCGGAGCAGCCGGAGCAGCCGTAGCAGCCGGAGAGGCCGGAGCGGC
This sequence comes from uncultured Rubrivivax sp., assembly GCA_964621995.1. Lineage (GTDB taxonomy): Bacteria > Pseudomonadota > Gammaproteobacteria > Burkholderiales > Burkholderiaceae_C > Rubrivivax. The sequence goes on from CAZUPH010000225.1 coordinate 5,124, forward strand.
CACCGTGGCCGGGATCTGACCGCCCCCCCCCGCGCCGGCCCGCGGGCCGTGCCCTGCGGCGGGCGGCGCCGCGCCACGTGCACCCCGGTCGCCGCTTGCGGATGTGCCGCGACCTTCCGGCGAAGGTCCGGCGAACGTCCCGCGCACGTCCCCGGCGGCCCCTCGACGGCAGGACGGCAGAGCGACCACCCCGCCGGACGCGCCCGCCGTCTGCGGGCATCGACGCCCGACTGGCTGTCGGCGGCAGGATCCGCCGCCGCGCCGGCGGACTGCCGTCGTGCGCGGTCGCCGGGGCGTCGTCGGCGGGTGCGCCGGCCTTGGGTCTGCCCGGGAGGCTGCAAGCCGCCACTCGCCGCAGGGCCGGGCCTGCGCTAGCGCGCCGACCCGGGAAGGTCTGCGCATAGACTGGGTTCGATGACCGCATCGTCCCGGACCGTCGTTCCCGCCCTGCTCGCTGCCGTGCTCGTGGTGGCGGTTGCCGGCACCGGTTGCACCGTCTGGCGGCTGGGCAAGGCCGGCGAACTGGCCCGGCGCAGCGAACCGCTGCAGCACGCCCCGGCGGATGCCGCGCTGCGACTGCTCGTCGTGGGCGACAGCACCGGCGTGGGCACCGGCGCGAGCAGCCCGCAGCACAGCGTGGCCGGCCTGCTTGCGCAGGCCTACCCGCGGCTGCGCATCGACAACCGCGCCGCGGACGGCGCGACCTTCGCCGACGTGATCGGTCAGCTCGAAGCCGCCACCGCACGCTACGACCTGGTGCTCGTGCAGGCCGGCGGCAACGACGTGATCCGCCTGCGCCGGCTCGACCAGGTGCGCGCCGACATCGAGCGGGTGACCACGCTCGCCCGCGCGCGAGGGGAACGCGTGCTGCTGATGCCCGCCGGCAACGTCGGCAACGCGCCCTTCTTCTTCCCGCCCGTCTCCTGGCTCATGAGCTGGCGTGCGCGCGCGCTGCACGGCTTCGTTCGCGAAGCCGCTGCGCGGCACCAGGCGGCGTATGTGGACCTGTACAAGGACCGCGCGAACGACCCGTTCGCGCAGCGGCCGCGCGAGCTCAATGCCGCCGACGGCCTGCACCCGAGCGATGCGGGCTACCGCGTGTGGTACGAGGAGCTCGTGGCG
>CAZUPH010000226.1:0-6244 GCA_964621995.1 uncultured Rubrivivax sp.
TTCCAGGAACTGGCCAAGCAGATCGACGACTTCCTGCGTGCGCAGATGCCGGTGTGGAAGGCGAAGTACCCCGGCGTGGAGACGCTGAAGGTGGCGGTGATGGGCTGCATCGTCAACGGCCCCGGCGAGAGCAAGCATGCCGACATCGGCATCAGCCTGCCCGGCACCGGCGAGGCGCCGGCGGCGCCGGTATTCATCGACGGCGAGAAGGCACTGACGCTGCGCGGCGAGGGCATCGCCGAGGAGTTCCACCGCATCGTCGAGCGCTACATCGAGCGCCGCTTCGGCACCGCGACCGCGGCCCACTGACGCCGCGCCCGACCGCCTCTTGCCTGCCCCTGCCCGCCGCCCCCGCGGCGGGCCCCGAGGAAGAACACACTGCCGGCGGCGCCCGCGTGCCCGCCCCGACACACATGGCCGAGAAGATCGCTGCCGTCAAGGGCATGAACGACATCCTGCCGCCGGACTCGGCGCGCTGGGAGTGGTTCGAGCACACCGTGCGCGCGCTGATGCGCCGCTACGGCTACGCCAACGTGCGCACCCCCATCGTCGAGCCGACCGCGCTGTTCGTGCGCGGCCTGGGCGAGGTGACCGACATCGTCGAGAAGGAGATGTACTCCTTCACCGACCGGCTCAACGGCGACGAGCTCACGCTGCGCCCTGAGGGCACCGCCGGCGTCGTGCGCGCCGCGGTCGAGCACTCGATGCTGCACGACGGCGGCAAGCGGCTCTTCTACATCGGCCCGATGTTCCGCCACGAGCGCCCGCAGCGCGGCCGCTACCGGCAGTTCCACCAGGTCGGCGTCGAGGCGCTGGGCCACGGCGGGCCGGACGTCGACGCCGAGGTCATCCTGATGTGCCGCACGCTGTGGCGCGACCTCGGCCTGGCCGACGTGCGGCTGGAGATCAACAGCCTGGGCCGGCTGGAGGAACGGCGTGCGCACCGTGCCGCGCTGGTGGCGCACTTCGAGGCGCACCGCGAGCTGCTGGACGACGACGCGCGCCGCCGCCTGCACGCCAACCCGCTGCGCATCCTGGATACCAAGAACCCGGCGATGCAGGGCCTGGTCGAGGCGGCACCGAAGCTGCTGGACTTCCTGGGCGAGGACTCGCTCAGGCACTTCGAGGCCGTCAAGGCCATGCTCGACGCCGCCGGCCAGCCCTACCGCGTCAACCCGCGGCTGGTGCGCGGCATGGACTACTACAACCTCACCGTCTTCGAGTGGGTCACCGACCGCCTCGGCGCGCAGGGCACGGTCTGCGGCGGCGGCCGCTACGACGGGCTGGCCGAGCTCGTTGGCGGCAAGCCGGCGCCGGGCATCGGCTGGGGCCTGGGCATCGAGCGTGTGCTGGACCTGCTGCAGCAGTCCGGCGTGCAGCCGCCGCCGGCCGCGCCCGACGCCTACGCCGTGGTGCCCGACGCCGCCGCGCTGCCGCGCGTGGTGCCGGTGCTGGAGGCGCTGCGCGCGGCCGGCGTCGCGGTGCTGATGCATGCCGCGGGCAAGGAAGGCCCGGGCAGCATGAAGAGCCAGTTCCGGCGCGCCGACGCCAGCGGCGCGCGCCATGCGCTGGTCTTCGGCGCCGACGAGCTGGCGCAGGACGCCGTCGCGCTCAAGCCGCTGCGCGACGCCGCCGCGCCGCAGGTGCTGCGTCCGCTCGCCCGCCCCGAGGCCTGGGCGGGTGAACTGCTGCAGGGATAATCCATCGTTTTCGCCTCCAACGCCCGCATACCACCGACCCATGGCCACCCAACTCGACCTGCAGGAGCAGGAACAGCTCGACGCGCTGAAGGCGTTCTGGAACAAGTACGGCAACCTGATCACCTGGACGCTGGTGCTGGCGCTGACCGCCTTCGCCGGCTGGAACGGCTGGAACTGGTGGCAGCGCGACCAGGCGGTGAAGGCCGGTGCGATGTTCGACGAGCTCGACCGCGCCGCGCAGGCCGGTGACGGCGAACGCGCCGGCCGCGTCTTCGAGGACCTGAAGGCGCGCTACCCGCGCACCGCCTTCGCGCAGCAGGGCGCGCTGATCGCCGCGCGCGTGCAGTTCGACAAGGCGCAGCTCGACGGTGCGCGCGCCGCGCTGGCCTGGGCCGCCGACAACGGCCCGGAGGTGGAGCTGCGCACCGTGGCGCGGCTGCGCCTGGCGGCACTGCAGTCCGAGGCCGGACAGCACGACGAGGCGCTGGCCACGCTGTCCGGCGCCACCGCGCCCGGCTTCGAGGCGCTGGTGGCCGACCGCCGCGGCGACGTGCTGCTGGCCAAGGGCCAGCGCGAGGAGGCGCGCGCCGCCTACCAGGCGGCCTGGAACGGCATGTCCGAGACGCTGGACTACCGGCGGCTGATCGAGGCCAAGCTCACCGCGCTGGGTGCTGCGCCGCTGCCGCCGGCCGGCGCCGCGTCGCCGACCGCGGCCGGCGCGGCCAGCGGGGCCGGCAAGTGAGGCTCGCGTTGCCGGCCGGGGTGCATGCCGCGGCACGCCGCGCCCTGGTCGTGGCCGGCGCGCTGCTGCTCGCCGCCTGCGCGGCGGACCGCCCCAAGCCGACGCCGCTGCAGCCGCTGGAGCCGCGCATCGCCGGCCGCCTCGTGTGGTCGGCGCAGATCGGCGCACTGCGCTACCCGCTGGTGCCGGCGGTGCGCGACGGCGTCTTCTACGTCGCCGGCGGCGATGGCGAGATCTCCGCGCTGCAGGCCGACGACGGCCGGCTGCTGTGGCGCGCGAGCGCCGGTGCGCCGCTGGCCGCCGGGGTGGGCAGCGACGGGCGCTTCGCCGCCGTCGTCACGCGTGGCAACGAGGTCGTGGTCTTCGACCGCGGTCGCGAGGTCTGGCGCAAGCGCGTGCCCTCCAGCGTGGTCACGCCGCCGCTGGTGGCCGGCGAGCGTGTCTTCGTCAAGGGCGTGGACCGCGCGGTGCATGCCTTCGACGTGCTGGACGGCCGCCGCCTGTGGACGCTGCAGCGGCCGGGCGAGGCCCTGACGCTGGCGCAGCCGGGCGTGCTGGCGGCCTTCCGCGACACCCTGCTCGTGGGCCAGGGCCCGCGCCTGGCCGGCGTGGACCCGCTGCGCGGCACCCTGCGCTGGGACGTCGCGATGGCGCAGCCGCGCGGCACCAACGAGGTCGAGCGCCTGGCCGACCTGGTCGGCCCGCCGGTGCGCGTGGGCGACCGCGTCTGCGCGCGTGCCTTCCAGTCCTCGGTGGCCTGCGCCGACGCCGCGCGCGGCGCCGTGCTCTGGTCGCGCAACGCCGGCGGCGTGCAGGCGGTCGGCGGCGACGCCGAGCTGCTGATCGGCGCCGACGCCAGCGACCGCATCACGGCCTGGCGCGCCGCCACCGGCGACGTGGTCTGGAACAACGAACAGCTGCTGTACCGCGGCCTCAGCGGCGCGGTCGTCGTCGGCCCGGTGGTGGTCTTCGGCGACAGCGAGGGCTGGGTGCACTTCCTCAGCGCCGCCACCGGCGAGCAGCAGCTGCGACTGCAGACCAGCGGCGGCCCGGTCGTGGGCACGCCCGCGCTGAGCGGGCAGACGCTGCTGGTGACCACGCGCGACGGCGGCCTGTTCGCCTTCCGCCCCAACTGATTCCCGCGCGCCCGCCATGAAGCCGGTCATCGCCCTCGTCGGCCGGCCCAACGTCGGAAAGAGCACGCTCTTCAACCGCATCACGAAGAGCCGCGATGCCATCGTCGCCGACCATGCCGGGCTGACGCGCGACCGCCACTACGGCGACGCGCGGCTGGGCGCGCTGGAGTTCATCGTCGTCGACACCGGCGGCTTCGAGCCCGAGAAGCCCACCGGCGTGGTCGCCGAGATGGCCAAGCAGACCCGCCAGGCGGTGGCCGAGGCCGATGCGGTGGTCTTCGTCACCGACGTGCGCGCCGGCCTCTCGGCGCAGGACCACGACATCGCGCGCTACCTGCGCAGCCAGCGCAAGAAGGTGGTGCTGGCCGTCAACAAGGCCGAGGGCATGGCCGACAGCCCGCTGCTGGCCGAGTTCCACGAGCTCGGCATCGGCGACCCGCACCCGGTCAGCGCGGCGCATGGTCAGGGCGTGCGCAGCCTGCTGGAGGCGGCGCTGGCCGGCTTCGAGGCGCCGCCCGAGCCGCAGGAAGGGGAGGGCAGTGCGCCTGACGGGGCCGATCGCCCGATCCGGCTGGCCGTCGCCGGCCGCCCCAACGTGGGCAAGAGCACGCTGATCAACGCCTGGCTGGGCGAGGAGCGGCTGGTCGCCTTCGACCAGCCCGGCACCACGCGCGACGCGATCCACGTGCCCTTCGAGCGCGGCGGGCAGCGCTACGAGCTGATCGACACCGCCGGGCTGCGCCGCAAGGGCAAGGTCTTCGAGGCGATCGAGAAGTTCTCGGTCGTCAAGACGCTGCAGGCGATCGCCGACGCGAACGTCGTCGTGCTGCTGCTGGACGCCACGCAGGGCGTGACCGACCAGGACGCGCACATCGCCGGCTACATCCTGGAGTCCGGCCGCGCGGTGGTCGTGGCGGTCAACAAGTGGGACGCCACCGACGACTACCAGCGCCAGCAGCTGCAGCGCTCGATCGAGACCCGGCTGGCGTTCCTGAAGTTCGCGCCGGTGCTGCAGATCTCGGCGATCCGGCGCCAGGGGCTGTCGGCGCTGTGGAAGGCGATCGGCCAGGCCCACGCCTCGGCCACGGTCAAGATGTCCACCCCGGTGCTGACCCGGCTGGTGCACGAGGCGGCCGAGCACCAGGCGCCGCGCCGCGAGGGCCGCTTCAGGCCGAAGATGCGCTACGCGCACCAGGGCGGCATGAACCCGCCGCTGGTGGTGATCCACGGCACCTCGCTGGACCACGTGACCGACACCTACAAGCGCTACCTGGAGGGCCGGCTGCGCGAGCACTTCAAGCTGGTCGGCACCCCGGTGCGCATCGAGATGCGCTCGGCGCGCAACCCGTTCGCGGAACGCTCGGGCTGAGCCGGCCTGCCGGCCGGGCCGCCGGTGCCGGCCGGGGGGTGGCACGGGCAGTGGCCGTACTGGTGGGCGGGGCGTCCCCCTGTGATAACGTGAATGCCTCGTCGCCCCTCTCAACACGGAGCATATCGTGAGCAACAAAGGCCAACTTCTGCAGGACCCCTTTCTGAACCTGCTGCGCAAGGAACATGTGCCGGTGTCCATCTACTTGGTCAACGGCATCAAGCTCCAGGGCCACATCGAGTCCTTCGACCAGTACGTCGTCCTGCTGCGCAACACCGTGACGCAGATGGTCTACAAGCACGCAATCTCCACCGTGGTGCCCAGCCGCGCGGTCAACTTCCACCCGAACGAGGCGCCGGAGCAGGCCTGAGCGCCTCACGCCCCGCTGCCCCGCTGCCCCCGCTGTCCCCACACCCTTGAGTTCCGCCTCCGCATCCGCCGCCCCGCGCGGTGACGAGCCGACGCGCGCGGTGCTGGTCGGCGTCGACCTGGGCGCCGACGCCACCTTCGACGAGAGCCTGGACGAACTGGCGCTGCTGGCCGCCTCGGCCGGCGACGTGGCCGTGGCGCGCGTCACCACGCGCCGGCGCGCGCCGGACCCGGCGCTGTTCGTCGGCTCGGGCAAGGCCGACGAGATCAAGGCACTCGTCGCCGCCACCGCGGCGCAGGGCGTGATCTTCGACCAGGCCCTGAGCCCGGCGCAGCAGCGCAACCTGGAACGCCACCTGGGCGTGCCGGTGGCCGACCGCACCGGGCTGATCCTGGACATCTTCGCCGAGCGCGCGCGCAGCCACGAGGGCAAGCTGCAGGTCGAGCTGGCCCGGTTGCAGTACGTGGCCACGCGGCTGGTGCGGCGCTGGAGCCACCTGGAGCGCCAGCAGGGCGGCATCGGCACGCGCGGCGGCCCCGGCGAGGCGCAGATCGAGCTGGACCGGCGCATGATCGGCGAGCGCATCAAGACCGTGAAGGAACGGCTGGAGAAGGTCAAGCGCCAGCGCGGCACGCAGCGCCGCGCACGCGAGCGCCGCGGCACCTTCAACGTCTCGCTGGTCGGCTACACCAACGCCGGCAAGAGCACGCTGTTCAATGCGCTGGTCAAGGCACGCGCCTATGCCGCCGACCAGCTCTTCGCCACGCTGGACACCACCACGCGGCAGCTCTGGCTGCCGCAGGCGCAGTGCGCGGTGGCGCTGTCGGACACCGTGGGCTTCATCCGCGACCTGCCGCACAAGCTGGTCGAGGCCTTCCGCGCCACGCTGCAGGAGGCGGCCGACGCCGACCTGCTGCTGCACGTGGT
>CAZUPH010000227.1:0-4362 GCA_964621995.1 uncultured Rubrivivax sp.
TCCCACCAGCCCTGGTGATGGCGCTCGAAATGCAGGCCGCTGGGCGTGATGATGCAGAACAGGCCCTGCAGCGGCGCGAACGACACCGAGGACTGGCGTGTCTGCGTCAGGCCGGGACTCTGGCGGCGCTGCAGGTTGGCCTCGTAGCGCGAGGGCTTGCCGTAGCCGTCGGTCACCACCGGCTGGCCGAGCGAGCGACTGTGGTCGGGCAGCTCGAGGATGTTCGGGTCGCCACCGTCGGCGGCGACGGGGTTCGCCTGCGCGGCGGCCAGACCGGCGGCCGAGGCCATCGCGCTGGCGAACGCACCGCGCAGGAAGCCGCGGCGGCCGCTGCGCGCCTCCTCCTGGACGCGGGCGATGCCTTCGGCATCAAGGAAGTGCTCGGGCGCGCGGCGCAGCATGGCGTCAGACCCCCAGCGCGCGCGCCGGCGCGAGGCGTTCGGCCGGCGGCACCGCGGCCGGGTCGTCGAACTCGATCGCGATCTGCGTGCACACGGCGCGGCACAGCGACACCGCCTTCGGGTTGCACACCGAGTACCAGACCTGGTTGCCCTCGCGCCGCTTGGCCAGGATGCCGGCGCGGTAGAGCGTGGCCAGGTGCTGCGACAGGTTGGGCTGCGAGCTGCCGAGCTCCTCGACCAGCGTGCCGACGTTCTTCTCGCTGCCGCACAGCGACGAGATGATGCGCAGGCGCAGCGGCGTGGACATCAGCGCGAAAAGCTCGGCAGCGACTTCGTAGACGCGCTGGGCTTCGTCGAGGGCTTGCGGTGGTGGCATTGACTATATCGTTACATAAGCAATAGCTTATTTAGTCTAGGTCCCGGGGCACGCGCGAGGCTCGGGATTTACCCGCGACCTCGGGCCGCCAACCGTGTCAGACGTCGCGTTCGAGCTGGTGCTGTACGTCACCGAGGGCGCGCTGCACCTGGGTCGGGTCGAGCCCGGCCGCGGCCGCCCAGCGCTCGATCACCGGCGCGACCGCGGCGCCCTCGAGCACCGTGTTCGCCAGCGCCGACAGCAGCAGCACCGGCGGCAGCGGCTCTGCCGCCGGCCAGCCGGCCTCGCGGCGCAGCGCAAGGTGGTGGCGCACGCAGTCCACTGCCGCGGGCGACAGGCCCCAGCGCTGCGTCAGCAGGGCACCCAGCGCCGAGTGCGTGGCGCCGAAGCCGACGCGCTCGAGCTCGGCCAGGCGCAGGTCGTCGCCGGCGGTGGCGCGCAGCATGGCAGGGTAGTGGTCCGGCGCGTGGCGCATCAGCACCGCCTTGCCGCTCTCCTCGAACAGGCCGGCCGAATGCGCGAGCCAGCCGTCGGTGCCCAGGCGCTGGCCGAGGCGCCCCATGATGCGGCTGCGCCGCGCGGCACGGGTCCACAGGCCGTCGAGCAGCGGATCGTGCGGGAACGCCGCGCGCACTGCCATCTCGTAGACCACGGCCGACACCTCGCGCAGGCCGAGGTACTGCAGTGCCTGCAGCACGGTCTGCACGCGGCCCTTCAGGCCGTAGAAGGACGAGTTGACGGCCTTGAGCATCGCGGCGGCCAGCGCCATGTCGGACTCGACGAGGGTGGCCGCCGCCTTGAGGTCGACATCGTCGTCGGCCATCAGCACCGACAGCTGCGCCAGCGAGGCCGGCTGCGCGGGCAGGTCGAAGTCGAGCGGGTCGACTTCGTCGTCCGCAGCGTCGTTCACGACACGCTCCGGAAGAAGCCGTCGTAGCCGGTCTTCAGGATCAGCGCGCCGACCACGACGATGAACACCGCGCGCACGAAGCCCGCGCCATGCTTGAGCGCGAGCCGGATGCCGGCCAGGCTGCCGAGGATGTTGGCCACCGCGATCACCAGGGCCAGATGCCACCACACATGGCCCTTCCATGCAAACAGCACCAGCGCGGCCGCATTGGTGACGGTGTTGAGCAGCTTCGCGCTCGCGCTCGCGTGCAGGAAGTCGTAGCCCAGAAGGCGCACGAACAGGAAGACGAAGAAGCTGCCGGTGCCGGGGCCGAAGAAGCCGTCGTAGAAACCGACGATCGCGCCGATGGCCGAGGCCCACACGGCTTCGCGCCGGCCCTCGAAGCGCGGCTCGTGGTGGCGCCCGAGTTCCTTGCGCATCAGCGTGTAGACCAGCACCGCGCCGAGGATGAAGGGCAGGGCGCGCTTGAGGCCGTCGGCGCTGACCTGCGTGACGGCCCAGGCGCCTGCGAAGCTGCCGACCAGGGCCGCGCCCACCGCCGGCCACAAGGCGCCCCAGCGCAGCGTCACGCGCTTGGCGTACTGCCAGGTGGCCCAACCCGTGCCCCAGACCGCCCCGCCCTTGTTGGTGCCCAGCAGCGTGGCCGGTGCGGCCTGCGGATAGACGGCAAACAGCGCCGGTACCAGCACCAGCCCACCACCGCCGACGATGGCATCCACGAAGCCGGCGAGCCCCGCGGCTGCGGCGACGAAGACCAGATCGAACATGCGCCGATTCTCGCCGGCCGCGCCCAGCTACCGCCGCGGATCCGGCTCCGCCGGTCCGCGGCGGTGCCCCCTTGAGGGGGAGCGCCGAAGGCGCTACGGGAGTGGGCGTGTCACGCCGCAGCGTCGCGCTGGCTGTCGATCGCGTCGGCCGGCAGATTCAGCCCGGCCGCGCGCGGCGGGCCGAAGCGGAATACGAAGCGCGCGCCGCGCCCCGGCTCGCCGCTGGCGCTGACGCTGCCGCCATGGCGCTCGACGATGCGGCGCACGATCGACAGGCCCAGGCCCGTGCCCTGGAACTGCTCGCTGCGGTGCAGGCGCACGAAGGGCTGGAACAACGTCTCGGCGCGTGTCGCGTCGAAGCCGGCGCCGTTGTCCTGCACGAAGAAGGCGCCGGGGCCGGCTTCGTCGTCGAGCGCGCGGCCGAGCTCGACGTGCGGCGCCTCGACGTCGCGCGTGAACTTGGCCGCGTTGCCGAGCAGGTTGGTCAGCACCACGCGCGCCAGCGCGGCGCTGCAATGCGCGGCCAGGCCCGGCTCGATCGCCCATTGCAGCGGTGCGCGCCGCTCGAGCCAGGGCAGGTCGGCGATCACCGACTCGGCGAGCGCCGACAGGTCGACAGGCTCGAGCAGCAGCGCGGTCGACGACGAGCGCGCCAGCTCGAGCAGCGCGGTCACGGTGTGCGACATCTCGCGCGCGGCCTGGCCCGACAGACGAAGCCACTCGCGCTCGCCTTCGGTCAGGCGCTCCCAGGCGCTGCTCTTCAGCAGGTCCGCGAGGCCCACCACCTGGCCGATCGGCGTGCGCAGCTCGTGCGCGAGCTGGCGCGAAAAGGCCTCGAGGTCGCGGTTGGTCTGCTCGAGTTCGGCGGTGCGTTCGGTGACGAGACGCTCGAGCTGCTCGTTGCGCGTCAGCAGCAGACGCTCGGCACGCTTTTTCAGCGTGATGTCGCGGCCGACGCCGTGATAGCCGAGGAAGCGCCCCTCGGCGTCGAAGCGCGGCAGGCCGCTGATCGACACCCAGCGCAGCGTGCGCTGGCCGCTGCGGATCGCGAACTCGAAGCCGCGGAACGGCCGGTGCGCATCGAGGTCCGCACGGTGCGCGGCCCATTCGGCCTCGCTGGCGCCGTCGGCGAAGTTGTGCCAGCGCGTGTGGCCGAGCGCCTGGTCGGCGCGTTCGCCGAGCAGCTGGCGCGCCACCGGGCCGACCTCCTCGAGGCGGTGCAAGGCGTCGGTCTGCCAGAACCAGTCGGCGGCCAGGTCGGCCATCATCGCGTGGCGGCGCTCGCTCTCGAGCAGGCGCTCGTGTGCGAGACGCTGCTCGGTGACGTCGCGGCCGACGCCTTCGTAGCCGGTGAAGCGGCCCCCGTCGTCGAGGTGCGGGCGGCCGGTCAGCGTGACCCACACCGGCGAGCGGCCGCGACGGTGCACCTCGATCAGCACGTCGCGCAGCGCCTTGTGCTGCGCGACGCGTTCGAGCACCGGCGCCCAGCCGCCGGCCGGCGGCTGGAACAGCGGCACCATGTCCATGCGGCGACCCAGCAGGTCGGCCGGCTGCACGCCGAGCTTGCCGAGCGAGGCCAGGTCCTGCGACACCCAGGTGAAACGCAGGCGCTCGTCGGTCTCCCAATGCCAGTCGGCCGACAGCTTCATGCGCGCCTGCCAGCGCCGCTCGCGCTCGCCGAGCGCGAGCTCGACCTCGCGCGCCCCACGGTCGAAGCGCGACGGCGCCTCGCCGGAGATCGTGGAGGACGCCGCGGGGCCGCTCGGCGCCGGCGCCTCGTCGAGCCCGCCCCAGGCCGAGGTGGCGTTCGGGCTTTCGGCGCGCACGGCGCGCAGCGCACCGGTGACGTCGCCGTGGCGCAGTCGCTCGGCGAAACGGTCCAGGGCCTGGGCATTGCGGCGGGTCTGG
>CAZUPH010000227.1:4372-6150 GCA_964621995.1 uncultured Rubrivivax sp.
GCCAGGCGCTGCAGCAGCAGCACGGCCGCCGTGGCGAGCAGCATTGCGGCGGCGCCGGCGATCCAGGTCACCACCGGGCTGTCGCGCCACCACAGCGGCGTCATCGCCACCACCACCAGCAGCACGATGGCCAGCGTGGCCCAGACGGTGGCGCGCGACTCGGGTGCTGGCTGGCCCTGGGCCGTCGTCGCCCGTTCGGGGGCGCGGTCGACGGCAGCAGGCACGGGCAGTTCGGGCATCGGGTCGAGTCTAGCCACGCCCTTCGCCCCGACAACTCGTCAAGTCTTACGGGGTGCGTGGTTTTTCCGTCATCTGGGCTTCACGCAGCCACTGCGCGGCGCGCTCGGCGATCATCAGCGTCGGCGCGTTGGTGTTGCCGCTGGTGATCGTGGGCATCGCGCTCGCATCCGCCACCACCAGGCCCTGCACGCCGCGCACGCGCAGCCGGCTGTCGAGCACGGCCTGCGGGTCGCCGTCGCGGCCCATGCGGCAGGTGCCCACCGGGTGGAAGATCGTCGTGCCGATGTCGCCGGCCAGACGCCACAGTTCGTCGTCGGTCTGGTACTGCACGCCGGGCTTGAGTTCGCGCGGCGCGTAGGGTGCCAGCGCCGGCTGCGCCGCGATGCGCCGCGTCAGGCGCAGCGACTCGGCCGCGACGCGCCGGTCGGCGTCGGTGGACAGGTAGTTGGGCGCGATCGCCGGCGCGTCCTCGGGCCGCGGCGAGCGGATGCGCACGCTGCCGCGGCTGTCGGGATTGAGGTTGCAGACGCTGGCGGTGAAGGCCGGGTGCCGGTGCAGCGGCTCGCCGAAGGCGTCGAGCGACAGCGGCTGCACGTGGTACTCGAGGTTGGGCCAGCTGCGCTCGGGCGACGAACGCGCGAAGGCGCCGAGCTGCGAGGGCGCCATGCTCATCGGGCCGCTCTGCGTGAACGCGTACTGCAGCGCGATGCGCGCCTTGCCCCACCACGAGTTCGCCAGCGTATTGAGCGTCGTCACGCCACTGACGCCGAACACGGCGCGGATCTGCAGGTGGTCCTGCAGGTTCCCGCCGACACCCGGCAGCGTGTGCTGCAGTGCGATGCCGTGGCGGGCCAGCAGCTCGGGCGGACCAAGCCCCGACAGCTGCAGCAGCTGCGGCGTACCAATCGCGCCGGCCGCCATCACGATCGCGCGGGCCGCGTGCAAGCGATGCTCGCCTTCGGGCGCGCGCAGTTCCACACCCATGGCGCGCAGCGCGCCGTCGCCGCCGCGCTCGAGCCGCAGCCGCGTCACCATCGTGCCGGTGCGCACTTCGAGGTTGCGGCGCTGGCGCACCGGCCGCAGGAAGGCCTTGCTCGCGTTCCAGCGGATGCCGCGCTTCTGGTTGACCTCGAAGTAGCCGACGCCCTCGTTGTTGCCGCGGTTGAAGTCCTCGCAGGCCGGGATGCCGGCCTGCTGCGCGGCGAGCGCGAAGGCGTCGAGCAGCTCCCAGGACAGGCGCTGCTTCTCGACCCGCCATTCGGCGCCGGCACCGTGAAGCTCGTCGGCGCCGCGCCAATGGTCTTCGTGGCGCTTGAAGAAGGGCAGGCAGGCGTCCCAACGCCAGGATGGGTCGCCGAGCTGCTCCGCCCAGCCGTCATAGTCGCGCGACTGGCCGCGCATGTAGATCATGCCGTTGATGCTCGAGCAGCCGCCCAGCACCTTGCCACGCGGGTAGCGCAGCGAGCGGCCGTTCAGCCCCGGATCGGGCTCGGTCTGGTAGAGCCAGTCGGTGCGCGGGTTGCCGATGCAGTACAGGT
>CAZUPH010000228.1:0-6127 GCA_964621995.1 uncultured Rubrivivax sp.
TCGAGCAGCACGCCGCCGGGCGCGGCGGACGCCGCCTGCGCGGGGGCGGCGCCCGCGGCGTCCCCGGCCGGCGCGCCGCCCAGGCTGGCGCAGCCGCCGGCCAGCAGCGCCAGCACCAGCAGCCCGACCTGCGCCGCCGCCCGCCCCGCGCCCCGGGCCAGGGTCATTTGCTGAGCAGCCGCATCGCCCCTTCCAACCCGGCCAGCGTCAGCGGAAACATGCGCTGGTTCATCAGCTGCTGGACGATGGCGATGCTCTGCCGGTAGCCCCACACGCCCTGGGGCTCGGGGTTGATCCAGGCGTGCTTCGGGAAGGCATGGGTGAGCCGCTGCAGCCACTCGGCGCCCGGCTCCTCGTTGTTGTACTCGACGCTGCCGCCGGGCTGCAGGATCTCGTAGGGGCTCATCGTCGCGTCGCCGACGAAGATCAGCTTGTAGTCGCGGTTGTACTTGCGTATCACGTCCCAGGTGGCGAACTTCTCGCTGAAGCGGCGCCGGTTGTTCTTCCACATGAAGTCGTAGACGCAGTTGTGGAAGTAGTAGAACTCCAGGTGCTTGAATTCGGTCTTCGCGGCGCTGAAGAGTTCCTCGACGCGGTGGATGTGTTCGTCCATCGTGCCGCCGACGTCCATCAGCAGCAGCACCTTCACGCGGTTGTGGCGCTCGGGCACCATCTTGATGTCCAGCAGCCCGGCATTGGCGGCCGTGGAGTGGATGGTGTCGTCGAGGTCCAGTTCCTCCTCGGCGCCCTCGCGCGCGAAGCGGCGCAGCCGGCGCAGCGCGACCTTGATGTTGCGCGTGCCCAGCTCCTTGGTGTCGTCGTAGTCCTTGTACGCGCGCTGGTCCCAGACCTTGACCGCGCTGCGGTTGCGGCCCTTGTCCTGGCCGATGCGGATGCCCTGCGGGTTGTAGCCCCAGGCGCCGAACGGGCTGGTGCCGCCGGTGCCGATCATGCGGTTGCCGCCCTGGTGGCGTTCCTTCTGCTCTTCGAAGCGCTTCTTCAGCGTGTCCATCAGCTCGTCCCAGCCCATCTTCTCGATGGCCGCCTTCTCCTCGGCGGAGAGCTCCAGCTCCAGCGTCTTGCGCAGCCACTCCAGCGGGACGTCCTTCGTGAAGTCGGTCAGCAGCTCCACGCCCTTGAAGTAGGCCGAGAAGGCGCGGTCGAAGCGGTCGAAATGCGTCTCGTCCTTGACCAGCGCGGTGCGCGCCAGGTAGTAGAACTTGTCCACCGTCGGGCCGCCATCGTCGGCGATGACGCCGGCGCGCAGCGCCTCCAGCAGCGTCAGGTACTCCTTCACGGAGACCGGCAGCTTGGCGGCGCGCAGCGTGTAGAAGAAGTTGATCAGCATGGTCGGTGCGGCGCGGTGGCGGCCCGGCCGTCGGGCGGACGGCGGCGCCGGGCACCGATTGTGAACGCTTGCCCGCGGCGGCGGCGGGTGCCTGCGCTCAAGTCCGCGCCCGCCGCGCCGAGATCATGACGAGCGCCGGAGGCCGACGCGGGCGCCCGGGTGCGCCTGCCGAGGCCGCCGGCCGGCCCGCCCCATGACCCAAGCCCAGATCGTCCTCACCCTGATCCTGCTGCAGCAGGGTCTGGCCATCTTCGCGTGGTGGGGCTCGGCACGGCTGCTGCGCGTCTCGCGCGTGGCGGCGCTGCACTGGGCCGCGGCCTCCGCGGTGACAGCGCTGGTGCTGGTGCTGTACGCGCTGACCGGGCATGCGCCGGACGCGCTGACCCACGGCCTGGCGAATGCGCTCGTGCCGGTGGCCTTCGTGCTGCTGCGCCGCGGCGTGCAGCGCTTCGTACGCCTGCGCCACAACGACCGCGAGCACATGCTGCTGGCGCTGGCGCCCGGCGCCGTCGTCGCCGCCGGCTGGCACGCCGGCGCGCCCGAGTCGCTGCCCATCCTGGTGGCCACCGCGCTGCCGGCCTGGTGCCTGCTGCGTGTCGCCCACGAGAGCCACGCTCCGCTGAAGGCCGAGTTCGGGGTCACCGGCGCGCGTGTCTTCGGCGGTGCGATCGCACTGCTGGGCCTGCTGTTCGCCTTCCGCTTCTTCGGCGGTCTCGTGTGGCCGGAGCTGGCCGCGCGGCCGGTCGGCGTGGACACGCCGCTGAATACGATGCTGGTGATGTCCTTCATGGTCATCGGGCTGATGCTGCAGATGGTGCTCGGCCTGATGGTCGTGATGCGGCTGGCGCAGCGGCTGTCGCACCTGTCGCGCCACGACCCGCTGACCGGCCTGCCCAACCGCCGCGTGATGCAGGACGCGATCACCGCGGCGCGGCTGCGCCACCTGCGCCGTCGCACGCCGTATGCGCTGCTGGCGGTGGACGTGGACCACTTCAAGCGCGTCAACGACCGGCATGGCCACGCCGTGGGCGACCAGGCGCTGGTGCAGGTGGCACGCGCGCTGCGCGAGTCGCTGCGCAGCGACGACCTCGTCGCGCGCATGGGCGGCGAGGAGTTCTGCGTGCTGCTGGGCGACTGCGGCCGCGAGGAGGCGCTGGCCCATGCCGAGCGGCTGCGCGCCGCGGTGGCGGGCGCCGCGCTGCGCCTGCCCGACGGCGAGACGGTGGCGCTGACGGTGAGCGTGGGCGTTGCGCTGGCCGCCGACGAGGTGGATCCGCGGGCCATGCTCGAGCAGGCCGACCACGCGCTGTACGCGGCCAAGGGCGGGGGGCGCAACCGCGTGGTGCTGCACGGGGCCTGATCGGCAGTCTGCGGCCGGATCCGGCCCGTCGCGGCCGACCGGCCGCCCGACGCTAGCTCGCCCTGGTCGCGGCCCGGGCCTTGCGCGCCGCGGCGGGCTTCACGTCGTGCCTGCGCAGCCAGTCGAAGAACTCGGCGTACCACAGCCGGCTGTTGCGCGGCTTGAGGATCCAGTGGTTCTCGTCCGGGAACCAGACCAGCCGCGCGTCCACGTCCAGCGCCTTGAGCGTGTTGTAGTAGGCCAGGCCCTGCGCGTCGGGCACGCGGTAGTCCAGCGCGCCGTGGATCACCAGCGTGGGCGTGCGCATCGCGCCGGCGAAGGCGTGCGGGCTCTGCGCGCGGATGCGCTCGGGGTCGGCCCAGTACCAGGCGCCCAGCTCCTTGGCGTGCCAGTGCCAGGCGTCGTCGGCGAACATCGCCTGCCAGTCGAAGCAGCCGGCATGGCAGACGTAGGCCCGGTAGCGGTCCGCCGGCAGGTGGCCGTTCATCCACGCCACCATGAAGCCGCCGTAGCTGCCGCCGGCGGCGAACAGCCGTGCCGGATCGGCCCAGGGCTCCTTCAGCAGGGCGTCGGTGGCGGCCTCCACGTCCTGCAGCTCGAGCGCGCCCCAGCGGTGCGTGATGCTGTCCAGGAACGCATAGCCGAAGCCGCTGGAGCCGTGGTAGTTGACGCCGGCGACGACATAGCCCTGGGCGGCGAAGACCTGCGTATTCCAGCGGTAGTACCAGTTGTCGCCTGGGCCGGTGTGTGGCCCGCCGTGGATGTTGTGCAGCAGCGGATGCTTCTTCCGCGCGTCGAAGCCCGGCGGGTAGGTCAGCCAGACCTGCACGCGGTCGCCCTGCGCGCCCTGCACCCAGCGTTCCTCGACGCGGCCCAGGGCCAGTCCGGCCAGCAGCTCGTCGTTGAACTTCTCGACGCGCCGCGGCGCTTCGCCGGGCGCGTGCACGTGCAGCCGCGCCGGGTGGCTGGCGCTGTCGGCCAGCGTGATCAGCGTGCCGGCGGCCTTGTCGAAGCCGGCGACCCAGCCGCCGGCGACGACGATCTCGGCGCGGCGCTCGGGCAGGTCGAAGCGCCACAAGTGGGTGCGGCCCTGCTGCTCGGCGGTGAACAGCAGCGCCTGGCCGTCGTCCTCCCAGTGCAGCGGCGCGTGGACCTCGTGGTCCCACTCGGCGCTGACGACCTCCCAGGCGCCGGTCTCGCGGGTCCACACCGCGAGCTGGTCAGGCATCGTGTGCTTGAGGCCCTGGTGGCTGGCGGTGAAGGCCAGGCGCTCGCCGTCGGGGCTGTAGCGCGGGGCGCCGAAGTCCCAGGCCTCGTCGCGCAGGATCGTTTGCACGCGGCCGGTCTTCAGGTCCAGCTCGGCGATCGCGCGCCGGTGGTCGCCGCGCTTGACCGGGTGCGGGTCGAAGACGAAGGCCAGCCGGCGGCCGTCCGGCGCGATGTCGAAATGCTCGGTGCCGGGGTCGGCGCGCGGCAGCTCGTAGGCCGTGCCCTCGAAGAGGTCGCGCACCCGGCCCTCGCCGCCGTCGCGCGCGAGAGTGAGCAGGTGCAGGTGCGGCACGCGGCCCATCGGCAGGTTGTGGTCCCAGTGGCGGTACTGCGACTCGCTGGTGACGTAGGCCGTCTCCTTGCGCTTGCGCCACTCGTCCATGCGCCGGGCCTGGCCCCTGGGGCCCTTCGCGTCGGGCCAGACCCAGGACACGAAGGCCAGCGCGCGGCCGTCCGGCGCCCAGCGGAAGGCGTCGACGCCGGTGGCCACGGTGGCCGCGCGCCGCGCCTCGCCACCGTCGGGCGCGATCAGGTACAGCTGCGGCTCCTCGTCCTTCGCGCCCTGCTGCTCGCGTTTTGCGGTGAACGCGATCAGGTCGCCGTGCGGGCTCCAGCGCGGCGCGCCGTCCTTGTCGCCGCACTGCGTCAGCGCGCGCGGCTGGCCGCCCAGCGTGGACAGCAGCCACAGCGAGGACCGGCTCCTGTTGTCCTGCATCGAGTAGCGCGTCAGCGAGGCCACCGCCTGCGCGCCGTCCGGCGACAGGCTGGGCGTGCCCAGGCGCTCGATCTTCCACAGGTCCTCGACGGTGATGGGCCGCGGCTTGTTCTTCGCCAAGTCGGTTCTCCAGGGGGGCGATGCGGCGCCTTCAGCGCGCGCGTTCGAGCTGCCAGTCCAGGTGCTGGCGCACGGTGGGCCATTCGGCCGCGGTGATGCTGTAGACGGCGGTGTCGCGCAGCGTGCCGGCGTGGCCGATCATGTGCGCGCGCAGAATGCCGTCGAGCTGCGCGCCCAGCCGCTCGATCGCGCGCCGGCTCGCGGTGTTGAAGCGGTGGGTGCGGAACTCCACCGCGATGCAGTCCAGGGATTCGAAGGCATGCGCCAGCAGCAGCCGCTTGCACTGCGTGTTCAGCGCCGTGCGCTGCACGCGCGCGGCGTACCAGGTGCTGCCGATCTCGACGCGCCGGTTGGCGGCGTCCACGTGCATGTAGGTCGTCATGCCGGCGACGCGGCCCGCGGCATCGAACACGGTGAAGGGCAGCATGCTGCCCGCGGCCTGCAGCGCCAGGCGCCGCGCGATCTCCGCGGCCATGCCCTCGGGCGTGGGCACGCTCGTGTACCAGAGCTTCCACAGCTCACCGTCGCGCACCGCCTCCACGAGGCCGTCGAGGTGCCCGTGCGCCAGCGGGCGCAGCGTCGCGTGGGGGCCGGCCAGCGTGACCGGTTCGGGCCAGCTCACGTCAGCGGTTGTGTCTTTGCATGAAGACGAGCTTCTCGAACAGCGTCACGTCCTGCTCGTTCTTCAGCAGCGCACCCACCAGCGGCGGCACGGCCACCTTCTCGTCCTTGCTGTGCAGCGCCTCGACCGGGATGTCCTCCGCCACCAGCAGCTTCAGCCAGTCCAGCAGCTCGCTGGTGCTGGGCTTCTTCTTCAGCCCGGGCAGGCCGCGCACGTCGTAGAAGGTCTTCAGCGCGGCGGCCAGCAGCTCCTTCTTCAGCCCCGGGAAGTGCACGTCGACGATGGCCTTCATCGTGTCGGCGTCCGGGAAGCGGATGTAGTGGAAGAAGCAGCGGCGCAGGAAGGCGTCGGGCAGTTCCTTCTCGTTGTTGCTGGTGATGAAGACGATGGGCCGGTGGCGCGCCTTGACCAGTTCGCGCGTCTCGTAGACGTAGAACTCCATGCGGTCGAGCTCGCGCAGCAGGTCGTTCGGAAACTCGATGTCGGCCTTGTCGATCTCGTCGATCAGCAGCGCCACCGGCTGCTCCGACGTGAAGGCCTGCCACAGCACGCCGCGCACGATGTAGTTGCGGATGTCCTTCACGCGCGCCACGTCGGCCGCGTCGGCGAGCTGGCTGTCGCGCAGGCGGCTCACCGCGTCGTACTCGTACAGGCCCTGCTGCGCCTTGGTCGTGCTCTTGATGTGCCACTGCA
>CAZUPH010000229.1:0-6112 GCA_964621995.1 uncultured Rubrivivax sp.
GGCTCGCGCTCGGTGTGGCGGTCGATCGCCTCGACCAGCGCCGCCGCGGTGGCCGAGCTGTTGCCCTGCGCGACGAAGCCGATGCCCTGGTCGACCGCGGCACGCAGCATCGCGATCGCCTTCTCCGACTGCCCTTCGCTGTCGAAGCGCACGATCTCCAGGCGCCGCGTCACTGCGCCGAGCTTGACGCCGCCGCGGCGGTTGACCCGCTCGGTGGCCCACACCAGGTTGCGGAACACCGCCTCGCCGGCATTGGCGAACGGGCCAGACAGGCCCTCGATCAGCGCGACGCGCAACGGCGCGTCGGCGGCCGGGGCCTGCGCCAGCGCGGCGCTGCCGGCGGCCACGGCGGCCACGAACGCGAGGGCCTGGCGGCGCGAAACGGGAACTTGATGCATGTCAGAAGGCACTCTTGAAAACAAAAAAGCCGCTCCTAAGTTCAGCGGCATGAGGGCCGGTCCTCCAATCTCGATGCAGGCGCGGCGCTCCCAATCCATTGTAGGAGGTCGCACCATGTTCCTCGTTCCCGTCACCCGCTCCGCGTCCGACCTGGCCCGTTCGTTCGACCGCCTGTTCGACGACAACTTCGACCGCTTCTTCGGCGCCGGCAACGGCGAAGGCGCGCTGCGCTCGCCCTCGCTCGACGTCGCCGAGACCGAGCGCGGCTACAAGGTCTCGATCGACCTGCCGGGTGTGACCAAGGAAGACGTGAAGATCACGATCGAAGGCCGCCACGTCAACGTCAGCGCGCGCACCCAGCGCGAAGAGACGAAGAAGGAAGGCGAACGTGTGATCTATCGCGAGCGCGCGTCGGCCAGCTTCGCGCGGGCCTTCACGCTGCCCGAGGAAGTCGATCAGGACAGCTCGCAGGCCAAGCTGGAGAACGGCGTGCTGCGGCTCGAGCTGGCGAAGAAGCGCGTCGTCGCCGCCAAGCAGCTGACGATCAACTGAGTGCGGGCGCCGCCGCGGCGGCGTCGATGGCGTCCAGCGCCCAGCGCGGCTTCACGTCGAACGTGAGGTCGCGCTGCGGCCTCGCGCGACCGGCGTCGCAGCGCATCGCCGCAGCCAGGGCGATCATCGCGCCGTTGTCGCTGCACAGGTGCAGTTCGGGGTAGTGCACCTGCACTCGGGCCTTGCGGCTCGCGGCATCGAGCTGCTCGCGCAGCAGGCTGTTGGCGCCCACACCGCCGGCGACGACGAGCCGAGCGAGCCGGGTCTCGCGCAGTGCGCGCATCGACTTCTTGACCAGCACCTCGACGATCGCCGCCTGCGTGGCCGCCGCGAGGTCGGCGCGCCAGGCGTCGCAGGCCGAGGCCTCGAGCTTACGCACCTGCGTCAGCACCGCGGTCTTCAGGCCGGCGAACGAGAAGTCGAGGTCGCCGCTGCCGAGCATCGGCCGCGGCAGCTCGAAGGCCGACGGGTTGCCATGCACGGCCAGGCGCGACAGCGCCGGCCCACCGGGGTAGCCCAGGCCGAGCAGCTTGGCGCTCTTGTCGAAAGCTTCGCCGGCGGCGTCGTCGATCGTCTCGCCGAGCAGCTCGTAGTCGCCCACGCCCTCGACGCGCATCAGCTGCGTGTGGCCTCCCGAGACCAGCAGCGCGACGAAGGGGAAACGCGGCGGATCGGCCGACAGGAAGGGCGACAGCAGATGCCCCTCGAGGTGGTGCACGCCGAGCGCCGGCTTGCCGAGCGCGGCGGCCAGCGCCACCGCCATGCCGGCACCGACGAGCAGCGCGCCCGCGAGCCCCGGACCGCGCGTGTAAGCCACCAGGTCCACGGCCTCCAACGTGCAGTGCGCCTGCGCGAGCACGTCGCGCGTCAGCGGCAGCAAGCGCCGGATGTGGTCGCGCGAAGCCAGTTCGGGCACCACGCCGCCGTAGGCCTGGTGCATGTCGGCCTGGCTGTGCAACGCTTGCGACAGCAGCTCGGGCGGGCCGCCCGGGCGCGTGCGGACCAGCGCGACGCCGGTTTCGTCGCAGGAGGATTCGACGCCCAGCACGATCATCGGGCCAGTGTAGCCAGCGTGAACTGCGCCACGCCGTCTACAGAAAGACACACCTGCGCATCGGAACAAACCCTGGTTCGTGCACCAAGCCATTGGCGCGACCCGAGGCCGGGGTTACCCTCGGCGCGAAATCAACATTCACGAGGGACCCGGCTCGCGGGGCCCGCGCGTTGGGACATGAAGGAATTCAAGCTCGCTGCTTGGCCGGAACTGCCCCCACCGTTCCATCGGACGGTGTACCGCCGCATGCTGAGCGACATGTCCCACCGTTACATGTCGGTGTCGGCCCTGGTGCTGTCCAGCGGCGCGTCCAAGATGGACGTGCGCCTGTTCCTGCAGATGCTCGACGAGAAGGACCTGCTGCTCGAACGCGAGGGCGAACCCGATTCGTTCCTCGACTCGCTGCGCCCGGTGGGCGACTGGTTCCGGCGCACGATCTTCGGCGCCGACCTGCCCAAGCCCTGAGCGCCTGAGCCGCCGAAGGCCTTTCAGGCCTTCTTTTCCTTCGCGTGGTTGATCGAGTACTTCGGAATCTCGACCGTCACGTCCTGGTTCGACACGATGGCCTGACACGACAGGCGCGAACTAGGCTCCAGGCCCCAGGCGCGGTCGAGCAGGTCCTCCTCGCTCTCGTCCATCTCGCCGAGCGACGCGAAGCCCTCGCGCACCACCACATGGCAGGTGGTGCAGGCGCAGCTCATCTCGCAGGCATGTTCGATGTCGACGCCGTGCTCGAGCATCGCCTCACACAGGGACGTGCCCGGTGCGGCCTCGAAGCTCGCGCCCTGCGGCGCGTACTCGGGATGAGGAAGGATGCGGATCACCGGCATGGTCGGCCCTAGACGTCGGTGATGTTGCGGCCGGCCAGCGCCGCGCGGATGCCGCGGTTCATGCGCAGCGCGGCGAAGGACTCGGTGCCCTCGGCCAGGGTCTTGACCGCGGCGTCGATGGCATGGTGGTCGCTGGCTTGCGCCACGCGCTCGACGTCGGCGATCAGGCCGTCGATCGCGGCGCGCTCCGCGGCGATCAGCAACTCGCCGTCGGCCGCCAGTGCGGCGCGCGTGGCCAGCACCATGCGCTCGGCCTCGACGCGCGCCTCGCGCAGCGCCCGCGCCGCCGCATCGGCCTCGGCGGCACCGAAGCCTTCCTGCAGCATGCGCGCGATGTCCTCGTCGGCCAGGCCGTAGCTCGGCTTGACGCTGACCTTGGCCTCGACGCCCGAGCCGAGTTCGCGTGCCGATACCGCGAGCAGCCCGTCGGCGTCGACCTCGAAGGTGACGCGGATGCGCGCCGCGCCAGCGACCATCGGCGGGATGCCACGCAGCTCGAAGCGCGCCAGCGAGCGGCAGTCTTTCACCAGTTCGCGCTCGCCCTGCACGACGTGCAGCGCCATCGCGGTCTGGCCGTCCTTGAAGGTGGTGAAGTCCTGCGCCTTGGCCGTGGGAATCGTCGAATTGCGCTCGATGATGCGTTCGACCAGGCCGCCCATCGTCTCGAGGCCTAGCGACAGCGGGATCACGTCGAGCAGCAGGATCTCGCCGTCGGCGGCATTGCCGGCCAGCGCATTGGCCTGGATCGCCGCGCCGACCGCGACCACCTCGTCGGGGTTCAGGTTGGTCAGCGGCGCGCGGCCGAACAGTTCGCCCACGGCCGTGCGCACCGCCGGCATGCGCGTGGCGCCACCGACCAGCACCACGCCGTGCATGTCGGCACGCTGCAGGCCGCCGTCGCGCAGCACGCGCTTGACCGCGGCCAGCGTGCGCTCGACCAGCGGCCGCGTGGCGGCGTCGAACTGGGCACGCGTCACCGCGGCTTCCAGCGGCCCATCGGCCAGCGTGCAGCGCAGCGTCGCTTCGCTGGCGTCGGTCAAGGCTTCCTTGGCGGCCCGGGCCGCGACGAGCATGGCGCGGCGGTCGTGCGGCGTGCTCGCCTGGCGGCCGGTCTGCGCCAGCACGGCCTCGGCCAGCGCGGCGTCGAAGTCATCGCCGCCCAGCGCGGCATCGCCACCGGTGGCCACCACCTCGAACACGCCCTTCATCAGGCGCAGCAGCGAGATGTCGAAGGTGCCGCCGCCGAGGTCGTACACCGCGTACAGGCCCTCGGAGGCGTTGTCGAGACCATAGGCCACCGCGGCCGCGGTCGGCTCGTTGATCAGGCGCAGCACGTTCAGGCCCGCGAGGCGCGCCGCGTCCTTGGTGGCCTGACGCTGCGCGTCGTCGAAGTAGGCCGGCACGGTGATCACGGCACCGTAGATCTCATCGGTGTCGAAGCTGTCCTCGGCGCGCTGGCGCAGCGCGGCCAGGATCTCGGCCGACACCTCGACCGGCGTCTTGACGCCGCCGCGAGTCTCGATGGCCACCATGCCGGGCCGGTCGACGAAGCGGTACGGCAGGCGATCGTGGCCCGCCACGTCGGCGAGCGCGCGGCCCATCAGACGCTTGACCGACACGATGGTGTCCTCAGCATCGTCGGCCTGCGCGGCCAGCGCGTCGTGGCCGATCTGGCGCCGGCCGCCGGCCAGGTAACGCACCGCCGAGGGCAGCAGCGTGCGGCCCTGCGCGTCGGGCAGGCATTCGGCGACGCCATGACGCACCGCGGCCACCAGCGAGTTGGTCGTGCCCAGGTCGATGCCGATCGCGATGCGGCGCTGGTGCGGGTCGGGCGACTGGCCCGGTTCGGAAATCTGCAGCAGGGCCACGGTCAGCTCTCGTGAGCCTCGAGGCGACGCAACACATCGGCGCGAAAGCGCGCGATGAACATCAGCGCCCTCACCCGCTCGGCGGCCGCCGGGGCATTGCCGCGCTCGTCGAGCAGGGCCTGCAATTCGGCCAGCAGCGTCGACTCGGCCTGCCGCACCTCGTCGCCGAGCCGTTCGAGTTCGGCTTCGTCGCGCGCCTCGTCCAGCGCCTCGCGCCAGGCCATCTGCTGGCCCAGGAAGGCCGCGGGCATCGCGGTATTGCGTTCGGCGTCGACCGGCGCGCCGCGCAGCTCGCACAGGTAGGCCGCACGCGACACCGGCTCGCGCAGGCGCCGGTAGGCCTCATTGATGCGCACCGACCACTGCATCGCGACGCGCTGCGCCGCCGCCCCCTCGGCTGCGAACTTGTCCGGATGGGCGCTCGCCTGCAGCGTGCGCCACCTCGTGTCGAGCTCGGCGCGGTCGAGCGCGAAGCGCTCGGGCAGGCCGAAGAGCACGAAGTCGTTGTCGCCGAGGTTCACACCAGCACCTTCTGCATGAACAGCGACAGCCCGTTGTCCGGGTAGCCGCCGAACGCCGGTCGCCGCACGTAGCCGCAGCGCTCGTACAGCCGGACGGCGGCATGCTGGTCCTCACCGGTCTCGAGCAGCGCCTGGGTCAGGCCGCGCTCGCGCAGCGTTTGCTCCAGCTGCTGGAGCAAACGCTCGCCGATGCGCTGGCCGCGCTGTGCCGGGTCGACGTACATGCGCTTGACCTCGCCGTAGGCGCGGCCCGCCGTGTCGGCCGCCGCCGGCATCGTACGCACGGCGCCGGTGCCGACGATGCGCTCGCCCTGCCGGGCGACGAGAAAGGTCACCTCGGGCGCCAGCAGCTCCTGCACGGACAGGATGTGGTTGGCTTCCGGCTCGTAGAGCTCGCCCAGGTAGCGGTCGAGCGCGTCGAGCAGCGCGATGACCTGGGGGTGATCGGCGCGCTCGGGTCGGATGTCGACCACGGCACTCACACGCGAAACGACTCGCCGCAGCCGCAGCGGTCCTTCTCGCGCGGGTTGTGGAACTTGAAGCCCTCGTTCAGACCCTCGCGCACGAAGTCGAGTTCGGTGCCGTCGATGTAGGGCAGGCTCTTCGGGTCGACCAGCACCTTCACGCCATGGCCCTCGAAGACCACGTCCTCGGGTGCCACGTCGTCCGCGTACTCGAGCTTGTAGGCCAAGCCCGAGCAGCCGGTGGTCTTGACGCCCAGGCGCACGCCCACACCCTTGCCGCGGCGGGCGAGGTAGCGGGTGACATGGCGCGCGGCGGCCTCGGTGAGCGTGACTGCCATGGGCTCAGTTGCCGTGCTTGGCCTTGTAGTCCTCGACCGCGGCCTTGATCGCGTCCTCGGCCAGGATCGAGCAGTGGATCTTCACC
>CAZUPH010000230.1:0-6063 GCA_964621995.1 uncultured Rubrivivax sp.
CCAGTCGTAGCGCCACTTCACCACCGGCGGCATGCTCATCAGGATGCTCTCGGTGCGGCCGCCGCCGTGCAGCCCGAAGTGCGTGCCGCGGTCCCAGACCAGGTTGAACTCCACGTAGCGGCCGCGCCGGTAGGCCTGGAAGTCGCGCTCGCGTTCGCCCCAGGGCAGCGCGCGGCGGCGCTCGACGATGGGCAGGTAGGCGTGCAGGAAGGCGTCGCCCACCGCGCGCATCAGCGCGAAGCCGGTGGCGAAGTCCTGGTCGAAGTCGTCGAAGAAGATGCCGCCGATGCCGCGCGGCTCGCCGCGGTGCTTGAGGAAGAAATACTCGTCGCACCAGGCCTTGAAGCGCGGGTAGAGCTCGCTGCCGAAGGGTTCCAGCGCCGCGGCGCAGCTGCGGTGGAAGTGGCGCGCGTCCTCCTCGTAGCCGTAGTACGGCGTCAGGTCCATGCCGCCGCCGAACCAGCTGACGCTGTCGCGGCCGTCGGGGCGCGCGGCGAGCATGCGCACGTTCATGTGCACGGTGGGCACGTAGGGGTTGCGCGGGTGCATCACCAGCGAGACGCCCAGCGCCTCGAAGGGCGCGCCGGCCAGCTCGGCGCGGTGCTGCGTGGCCGAGGGCGGCAGCGCGCTGCCGCGCACGTGGCTGAAGTTGCAGCCGCCGCGCTCCAGCAGCGCGCCGTCCTCCACCAGCTGCGTCAGGCCGTCGCCCTCGAGCCTGCCGCCGGGCGGGCGCTGCCAGGCGTCGCGCAGGAAGGGCTTGCCGTCGGCGGCCTGCAGGGCCTCGACGATGCGGCCCTGCAGCTCCAGCAGGTACTCGCGCACGGCGGTGGTGTCGATCATGTCGGGTCTCGGGGCTGGAGCGGCCGCACGGGCGCGGCCAGGTCGGGGCGCAGGCCGCGGCAGCCGGCCAGCCGCGTGGCGAAGACGGCGAAGTCGGCGTCCAGGTCGCCGGAGGTGCGCCAGAAGCTGTCGGTGCCGACCCAGCGGCCGCCGTAGTCCAGCACGCCCAGGCACACCGGCACGCCGGCCTCGTGGGCGACGCGGTAGAAGCCGGTGCGCCAGCCGTCGCCGAGGCTGCGCGTGCCCTCGGGCGTGAGCGCCAGCCACAGGAAGTCGTCCTTCTCGCGAGCGCGGCGCATGGCCTCGATCATCTGGCCGACCACGCCCTGCGGCAGGTCGCGCCGCACCGGGCGGCCGCCCAGCCAGCGCACGAAGCGGCCGAACAGCGGCACGCGGAACATCGAGTCCTTGGCCCACCAGGTGACCTGCAGGCCGAGCGCGGCCTTGGCCAGCATGGCCAGCGGCATGTCCCAGTTCGAGGTGTGCGGGTAGACGGCGATCACGCCCTGGCGCGCCGGCAGCCCGTCCCATTGCAGCCGCCAGCCCAGCGCGCGCAGCAGCGCGGCGGCCAGACGGTTGCCACGCAGCTGCACCGGACGCTCGGTGATCTCGACGGCCGCCGTCAAGACGCGGGCCTCAATGTCGGATCGCCCGGTGGCCGATGTCGTTGCGCCACTGCGCGCCGTCGAAGCGGATGCCGCGCACGGCCTCCAGCGCGCGCTGCTGCGCCTGGCGCACCGAGTCGCCGAGCGCGGTCACGCACAGCACGCGGCCGCCGCTGGTGAGCAGCCGGCCGTCGGCGAGCGTGGTGCCGGCGTGGAAGACCTGCAGGTCGTCGTGGCCGGCGGGCAGGCCCTCGACCAGGTCGCCCTTGCGCGGCGCGGCCGGGTAGCCGGCGGCGGCCATCACCACGCCGAGCGCGACGCGGCGGTCCCATTGCAGCTCCACGCGGTCCAGCGTGCCTTCGGTGGCGTGCATGAGCAACTCGAAGAGGTCGCTCTTCAGGCGCATCAGCAGCACCTCGGCCTCGGGGTCGCCGAGCCGGCAGTTGAACTCCACGGTGCGCGGCTGGCCCTGCGCGTCGATCATCAGCCCGGCGTACAGGAAGCCGGTGAAGGGCATGCCGTCCTTGGCCATGCCGGCCACCGTGGGCAGCACGATCTCCTGCATCACGCGCGCATGCACGTTGGGCGTGACCACCGGTGCCGGGCTGTAGGCGCCCATGCCGCCGGTGTTGGGGCCGGTGTCGCCCTCGCCGATGCGCTTGTGGTCCTGGCTGGTGGCCAGCGCCAGCACGTGGCGGCCGTCGCAGGCGACGATGAAGCTGGCCTCCTCGCCCTCCAGGAAGTCCTCGATGACGACGCGCGCCTGGCCCTCGACATGCGCCACCCCCAGCGTATTGGCGCCCAGCATGTCGTCGATCGCGGCATGTGCCTCGTCGGTGGTCATGGCCACGACCACGCCCTTGCCGGCGGCCAGGCCGTCGGCCTTGACGACGATGGGCGCGCCGTGGCGGTCCACGTGGGCATGCGCCGCCGCAGCGTCGGTGAAGCTGGCGTACAGCGCGGTCGGGATGCCGTGGCGCTGCATGAAGTCCTTCGCGAAGGCCTTGGAGCTCTCGAGCTGTGCCGCCGCCCTGGTGGGCCCGAAGATGCGCAGCCCGCGCGCGCGGAACAGGTCCACCACGCCGGCGGCCAGCGGCGCCTCGGGGCCGACGACGGTGAGCGTCACCTTCTCCGCGGCGGCGAAGTCGGCCAGCGCCTGCGGGTCCGTGAGCGGCAGGTTCTTCAGCGCCGGGTCCAGCGCGGTGCCGCCGTTGCCGGGTGCCACGTAGACGGTCTGCACCCGTTCGCTGCGCGCGAGCTTCCAGGCCAGGGCATGTTCGCGGCCGCCGCCGCCGATGACGAGGACCTTCAAGCGCGGGGCCTCCGCCGGGCCGCCTCGAGGAGGCCCCCGGCCCCCTCGGGGGGTTGCGAGTGCAAGCGAGCGCGGGGGCTCATGCGTCCATCTCGGCGTTGTGGAAGACGTCCTGCACGTCGTCCAGGTCTTCCAGCGCGTCCAGCAGCTTGCGCATGCGCACGGCGTCCTCGCCGGCGAGTGCCACGGTGTTCTCGGCGCGCATCGTCACCTCGGCCACCTCGGGCTTCAGGCCGGCGGCCTGCAGCGCCGCCTGCACGGACTCGAAGTCGGGCGGCGCTGTCAGCACCTCGATCGAGCCGTCATCGCCAGTGATCACGTCCTCGGCGCCCGCTTCCAGGGCCACCTCCATCACCTTGTCCTCGCTGGTGCCGGGCGCGAAGACGAACTGCCCGCAGTGCTTGAACTGGAAGGCCACGCTGCCCTCGGTGCCCAGGTTGCCGCCCTGCTTGCTGAAGGCGTGGCGCACCTCGGCCACCGTGCGCACGCGGTTGTCGGTCATGCAGTCGACGATGATGGCCGCGCCGGCCATGCCGTAGCCCTCGTAGCGGATCTCCTCGTAGTTCACGCCCTCGAGATTGCCGGTGGCCTTGTCGATGTTGCGCTTGACGGTGTCGGCCGGCAGGTTGACGGCCTTGGCCTTCTCGATGGCCAGGCGCAGCCGCGGGTTGCCGGCGGGGTCGCCGCCGCCCTGGCGCGCCGCGACCATGATCTCGCGGATCACGCGGGTCCAGGCCTTGCCGCGCTTCTCGTCCTGGCGGCCCTTGCGGTGCTGGATGTTGGCCCACTTGGAATGACCGGCCATCGGGAACCCATCTCTGCGGCTGTTGAAGAGGGCGGGATTTTACGGGGGCCACCTGACGGGCCGCCTTCGCACACTGGCGCATGGCTTCCAGGCGCAGTGCCCGGCCGCGAGCCGAGAACAACAAGACCATCGGCGAGGCCGAGCTGGCCGCGGTGGCGCCGTCGCTGTATAGCCGCCCCGCCCTGTGGCCCGACCTGCTGCTGCCGACCGACGCCCGCGAGCGCGCCCACGGCGCGCCGTGGACCGCCTACTGGGCACTGCGCACAGGCATGCTGTCCGACCCGGCCGCCGACCGCGCGCTGCTCGAGCAGGTGCATGCCGCCTTCGAGAACCGCGGCGACCGCCTCGGTGCCCTGCTCGCCACCGCGGCCGCCATTGAGACCTACTACTACGACGAAACCGCGCTCGAGCCGCTCGACGCCTGGATCGATCGCCTCGACCGCGCGCTGCGCCGCAGCGTGCCGCCCTGGCCCAACGCCGAATGCGGTGCCGAGGTCATGGCCTGCGGCAGCGGCATCCTGCTGCGCCAGCCGGCGCACCCGCGCCTGGCCGAGTGGGCCGCGCAGGCGCCGCGTGCGCTGCCGCACCTAGTGCATGGGCCGTCGCGCATCAAGTACGCGGCCTTCGTCGTGCAGTACCACCTGTGGCGCGGCGACTTCGCGGCCAGCGCGGTGGTGGTCGACGCGCTGCCCGGCGTGGACCTGTCGCTGCTGCGCCCGCCCGAGGCGCTGCTCTGGCTGCAGAGCGTGGCCGCGCACGCGCGCTTCACCGCCGGCTTCGAGCGCGGGCGGGCCGCGGTGGTCGAGGCCCTGGCGCTGGTCGAACAACACGGCCTGTCGATGCAGGCCTACGCGGCCCATGCCCATGGCGCCGCGCTCGCGCTGGCGGCCCACGACGCCGAGACGGCCGCGCGCCACCTCGACGCGATGCGCCTGTCGCTGGCGGGCCGCTCGCAGGCCGACCAGACGCATTACTGGCATATGAGCGCCGGCCTGGCGCTGCTGCGCGGCGAGCCGCAGACCGCGGTGGCGCTGGCGCGCAGCACGCTCGAGCAGTCGCTCGACATCGGCGGCCCCTACCGCAGTGCGGCGCACCGGCTCAGCCTGGCCGGCGCGCTGCTGGCGGCGGGCGACCCAGCCGGCGCAATGGCCGAGGCCCGCGCGACGATGGAAGGCGCGCACTCGATCGACGCCGCGCTGTCGCTGTTCTCGGCCGGCCTGATCGCCTCGCATGCGCTCGATGCGCTCGGCCAGCATGCCGAGGCCGAGCGCTGGCTCGCGGAGTCGCTGGCCCTCGGTGCGGCACGCGATTATCCGATCACCGGCGGCTGGTGGCTGCCCGAGATGCTGGCCGGCCGCATCGCGCGCGCGTTGCGATGCGGCATCGAGCCGCGCTACGCGCAGCGCCTGGCGCGCCGCGCCGGCCTGCGCTGCCCCGACCCGACGCTCGAAGCCTGGCCCTGGCCGCTGGTGCTGCATGGCTTCGGCCGATTCGGAGTCTGGCGCGACGGCGACGCCTTGGCTGCCACCGGCGCACGCACGCCGCAGCGCCCGCTCGACCTGCTGCGCGCGCTGCTCGCCCACGGCGGCGTGTCGCTGCCGGTGACGACGGCGCTGGAGTGGCTGTGGCCCGACGCCGACCACGAGCAGCAGCGCAAGGCCTTCGACGCCGCGCTGCTGCGCCTGCGCCGCCTGCTCGGCGACGACAGCCTGCTCGTGCTCGACGGCGGCCTGCTGCTCGTCGACCGCAGCCGCTGCTGGAGCGACGTGGCCGCGCTGGCCGAGCTCGACACGGCCGTGCCGCCGGAAGACGACCTGGCCGCATTGCGGGCGCGCGCCGACCGCCTGCTGCACCTGGTGCCCGGCCCCCTGCTCGACGGCATCGACGCCCCCTGGGCGCTGGCCGAGCGCGAGCGCGCACGGCGCCGCTTCGTGCTCGCACTGGCGCCGATCGCCGAGCGGCTCGAGGTGCAGGCGCCGCGCGAGGCCTGCCGACTGTACGAGCGCGCGCTGCAGGCCGACCCGCTGGCCGAGTCGCTGTCGCGGCGCCTGATCGCGGCCTGGCTCGCGCAAGGCCAGCGCGCCGAGGCGCTGCGCGCCTGGCACCACTGCAAGGCGATGCTGTCGCTGCACGGCGTGGCGCTGTCAGACGAGTCGATCGCGCTCGCGCGCCAGGCGGGCTTCCCGTTCTGACCACCGTCCCCCCAGTTCTAGGCCCGTCGCGCCGCTGGCGGTAGGACGGGCGTAGGACGTCGCTGCGCACGCTCGGTCCCGGCGCGACACCCGCGCTGACCTCGAAGGACCGACACCATGAATCCCAAGCTCCTGTTCCCCTTCACGGGCACGGCGGCCACCCTGGTGGCCGCGGCGCTCGCCGCCAACGTCGTGGCCTGCGGCGGTCTCGACGAAGACACCCGCCTCGCACTCGCGGCACAGCAGCCCCAGGCCGCCGCCCGCACGGGCCCGCCGCCCAGCCTGATCGCCGACGACGGCAGCCTGCGC
>CAZUPH010000231.1:0-5944 GCA_964621995.1 uncultured Rubrivivax sp.
CCCACGAAGACCAGCAGCAGCACCATCGCCAGGAACAGGCTGCGCCCCAGCAGCACCACGAAGGGCGGGGCGAAGAAGGGCGTGAACATCACCGCCGCGGTGAATGCGAAGCCGATCGCCACGCCCAGGCTGCCGCCGTTGAGCGCCGCCAGCACCCGCGTGCCGGTGCCCGGCGGCGTGCTGCCGGCTTCCGGGCGCGGGGTCTCGACGGGGGGGCGCTCGTCCTTCGTCATGCGGTCACCATGGGCTCACGATAGCGCGGCCAGGCCGTCGCGCCCAAGCGCCGGGGCGACGAAGCACGGTTATCGGGGGGCGGGCGGCGGAACGCGGCGGGGGTTCCGCGCCACGCCGCGCGGCGGCGTGGGTCAGAGCCCCTGGCGCAGCAGCGGCGCAGCGATCGCGCGCTTGAGCGTGTCCGCGGCGTCGGCCAGGTGGGCACGCGTGTCGGCGTCCAGGCCCGGGCGCTGCAGCGCCTTGTCCAGCCGCGCCAGCAGCGTGCGGCCCTGGGTCTGCATCAGTGAGCGGGCGTCCACACGTGCCGCCGGCGAAGGCCGCAGCAGCGCCAGCGCGAGGCGGTTGACATGCTCGCGCTGCAGCTCGCGCCGCATCGCCGGCACGCTGCGGGCACGTTCGAGGTCGCCCCAGACCTCGGCCCCCAGCCGGGCATGCACCTCGGCCAGCTGCAGGGCCTGCGCCGGGTCGTCGAGCTTGCTGGCGCTGTCGACGATGCGCGCCGCGATCGCGTCGCTCATCAGGTAGGCGAGCACCGCGCGCTGCAGGTCCAGCAGGCGCTGCGGCAGCGCGAAGTCCGTGGCCTGGCCGAAGCTGTCGGCACGCTCCAGGTAGTCCGGTGCCAGCCGGCGCTGCAGCGCGGGCGACAGGCTCAGCCCGTCCGGCGCCAGCACGGCGGCGGCGATCAGGTCCAGCGCTGTGCGCTGCACCTGCGCGTCCACCGGCTGCAGCGGGTCGCGCCCGCTGCCGGGAAAGTCGCGCAACGTGCGCATGCCGCCGATCTGGCGCGCCAGCACGCCCACCGCACGCGTGGTGTCGGCGATCGCGAAGCCCAGCGAGCGGCGCAGCACCGCATAGTCGCGGTCCGGCGGCAGCTCGCGGCTCTCCTGGCGGCGGAACAGGTCGCGCGCGATGGCCAGCCGCTTGGTCGCGAAGGCGATCGGGTCGTCGCCCAGGTCGAGCTGGATGATCTCGGGGTCCAGGCCGGCGAAGATGTCCTCGTCGGTGCCGTAGGCCAGCTGCGGCTCGCTGTTGCGCGCCGCGATGCGCTGCAGCTCGGCGCGCTCGGCCGCCGCGTCGCTGCCCGGCGGCAGCGGCTTGTAGGCGTACTCGACGGCCCAGTAGTCGTAGGGGCCGAGCACCGTCTGGAAGGGCATGCCGGCGCGTTCGCCGGGCGCGGACAGGTTGACCGCGTTGTACTCCATCACCGAGCCGGAGACGCCATGCGCGCGCGTGAACTCCGGGTCGGCGAGCTGCGCCTCGCTGTAGGCGCGCGAGGCGCGGAAGTTGTGCCGCAGGCCGAGCGCGTGCCCGACCTCGTGCATGATCGATTCCTTGATGTAGTCCAGCACGAACTGCTGCGCGATCGGGCTGTCCGGCGGCAGTTCGTCGCGCGCGGCCAGCACGTCCAGTGCGTAGCCCAGCTGCTCGGCGGCCAGCGCGCCGTGCAGGCAGCGCGCGTGGTCGTGGCCGAAGGCGGCGTGGTCGGTGCCCCCCTGCGTGCCGGGCAGCGCGAACGGCGTCGCGAAGAACATGCCCGGGTCCACCGGCGCGGGGCCGGTTGCGGCATCGGCCGACCCGGCCGCGCCGCGCGGGCCCAGCACCTGCGCGCGCACGCCGCGCACCGCGCGCGCCGACATGCCCTCGAAGGCGATGTCGGCGTCGAGGATCTCGCCGCTGCGCGGGTCCACGTGGCTCGGGCCGATGGCGCCGAAGGCCGGCTCGGCGTTCATCATCCAGCGCACCGAGGCCACACCGAAGTCCAGCGTGTCCCAGGGCGCGTCGTCGGGCTGCTGCTCCACGCGCAGCGCGCCCACGAAACCGATCTTCTCGAACGCCTTGTTCCACTCCAGGATGCCGGCGCGCACCGTCTCGCGGTACTGCAGCGGCACGTTGCGGTCGATCCAGAAGGTGATCGGCTTGACCGGCTCGGACATCTCGGCCGCGGGGTCCTTCTTCTCCAGCCGCCAGCGGTTGACGAAGCGCTGGCGCGGGTTGAGCACGAGGTCGTTGCTGAAGTCCAGCACCGTGGTCGTGAAGGTGCCCACGCGCGGGTCGGCGCGGCGCGGCGCCATCGGGCGGTCCGGCAGCGGCGCCAGCGAATAGTGCAGCCCGACGAGCAGGCTGCGTGCGTCCGGCACGAAGCGCGGCACGGCCGGGCCGGGCAGGCCGGCCGGCATGTTCGGCGGCGGGATGCCGACGCTGGGGGTGTAGAAGTGCTGCTGGGTCTCGAGGATCGTCGCCTGCTCGGTGCCGCGCGCGGCCGTGATCACCGAGTTGCCGCGGTCCAGCCCGTAGCCCTGGCGCAGCGAGCGCTGCAGCATCATGCCGATGCCCAGGATGTCGTTGAGGAACAGCGCGTTGGCCTCCACCAGCACGCTCTTGCGGTCCGGGTGCGGCTGGCTGGCCAGCGGCGCGGCGCCGAGCAGGCTGTGCGAATACGAATCGGCCACCGCACGGGCCTCCGGCGTGCCGGCGGCGGCCAGCACCTCCATGTTGCGCGCCTGCAGCCGTATCTGGCTGTGCACGCGAACGAACTCGACGACCTGCGCGCCGCCGGCGCCGTTGACCGGGAAGGCCATCAGCCCGCCCAGCACCCAGGCCTCGCCGATGCCGCTCTTGATCTTCGGCGACAGCAGGAAGGGCTGGTTGAGCTGCGCTGGCGTGAGCTCGATCCAGACCTTGTCCTCGCGCTGCCACAGCGTCAGCGGGCCGTCGATGCGGCGCGCGTTGCGCAGCACCACGGCGTAGGGCGGCGGACCGGGCGGCTGGCCGGGCAGGGCGCCCGGGGCCGGGGCGGCGCCGGCGGCCGTTGCGCCCGGCGCGGCGGCGGAGGTGCCTGGCAGGCCGGGGATCGCCGCGGGGCCCGCACCGGGTGCAGCGGTCGGTGCAGCGGTCGGTGCCGCAGCCTGTGCGGGAGCCTGTGCCGGGGCCGGCGCATGGGCCGCGCCGGCGTCCGGTGCCTTGCCGGGCAGGCCGGCACAGCCGGCGGCCAGCAGGGCCACCACGGCGGCCACCAGCGGGGCGAGCGGTCGGAGTCGGGGCGGTCGGGTCATGGTGGCAGCACTCGGCAAACCCCATTCTGAACCGATCGCGCGGGCGGGTGCGGGTGCAGGGCGCGCCACTTCGCACGCCAGGGGCATGCGCTGCCGGCGCGGCGCCCGCGGCGGCAGCGGGCTCAGCGGATCGGCTTGAAGCGCATGCGCTTCGGGCGCGCGCCTTCCTCGCCCAGGCGCTTGACCTTGTCGGCCTCGTACTCCTGGTAGTTGCCGGGGAAGAAGACCCACTGGCTGTCGCCCTCGGCGGCCAGGATGTGCGTGCAGATGCGGTCGAGGAACCAGCGGTCGTGGCTGATGACCATCGCGCTGCCGGCGAACTCGAGCAGCGCCTCCTCCAGCGCGCGCAGCGTCTCGACGTCCAGGTCGTTGGAGGGCTCGTCGAGCATCAGCACGTTGCCGCCCTGGGCCAGGGTCTTGGCCAGGTGCAGGCGGCCGCGCTCGCCGCCCGAGAGGTTGCCCACCAGCTTCTGCTGGTCGTTGCCCTTGAAGTTGAAGCGGCCCAGGTAGGCGCGCGAGGGCATCACGAACTGGCCGACCACGATGTTGTCCAGCCCGCCGGAGACGTCCTCCCAGACGGTGTTGCCGGCCACGAGGCTGGCGCGGCTCTGGTCGACGAAGGCCAGCCTGGCGGTCTTGCCGATCAGCACCTCGCCGCTGTCGGGCCTCTCGACGCCCTGGATCATGCGGAACAGCGTGGACTTGCCCGCGCCGTTGGGGCCGATGATGCCCACGATGGCGCCCGGCGGCACCTTGAAGCTGAGGTTGTCGATCAGCAGCCGGTCGCCGAAGCTCTTGCTGACGTTCCTGAACTCGATGACCTCGTTGCCCAGCCGCTCGGCCACGGGGATGAAGATCTCGTTGGTCTCGTTGCGGCGCTGGTACTCGACGTCGGAGAGTTCCTCGAAGCGCGCCAGGCGCGCCTTGCTCTTGGTCTGGCGCGCCTTGGCGTTGGAGCGCACCCACTTGAGCTCTTCCTTCATCGCCTTGATGCGCGCGTCCTCCTTCTTCTGCTCGACCTCCAGCCGGCGCTCCTTCTGGTCCAGCCACTCGGAATAGTTGCCCTTCCAGGGGATGCCCTGGCCGCGGTCCAGCTCCAGGATCCACTCGGCGGCGTTGTCGAGGAAGTAGCGGTCGTGGGTGATGGCCACCACGGTGCCGGGGAAGCGCTGCAGGAAGTGCTCCAGCCACTCCACGCTCTCGGCGTCCAGGTGGTTGGTCGGCTCGTCCAGCAGCAGCATGTCGGGCTTGGACAGCAGCAGGCGGCACAGCGCCACGCGGCGCTTCTCGCCGCCGGAGAGCAGGCCGATCTTGGCGTCCCAGGGCGGCAGGCGCAGCGCGTCGGCGGCCAGCTCGAGCTGCAGGTCGGTATTCTCGCTGCCGGCCGCGGCGATGATGGCCTCCAGCTCGGCCTGCTCGGCGGCGAGCTTGTCGAAGTCGGCGTCGGGCTCGGCGTACTCGGCATAGACCTCGTCCAGCCGCTTCTTGGCTGCCAGCACCCCGCCGATGCCCTGCTCGACGGCCTCGCGCACGGTCTGCTCGGGGTCGAGCTCGGGCTCCTGCGGCAGGTAGCCGATCTTCAGGCCCGGCATCGCCACCGCCTCGCCTTCGATCTCCCGGTCCAGCCCGGCCATGATCTTCAGCAGCGTGCTCTTGCCGCTGCCGTTGACGCCCAGCACGCCGATCTTGGCGCCGGGGAAAAAGGACAGGCTGATGTCCTTCAGGATCTGCCGCTTCGGCGGCACGATCTTGCCGACGCGGTTCATCGTGAATACGTACTGGGCCATGGGGGACTCTCGGGGGGAATGCAGGCGGTCGCGCCGGAGGGCGGATCAACCCGCTATTGTCGCCGTTTGTCACGCGGCGCCTTGAAGTCGGCGCGTGCGCCCGAAAATGCACCGGGTCCGAACGAAGGCGCCAAGGAGGCCCCGCGATGAACAACGCCGTGATGACCGTCGAAGCGCCACAGTCCCTGGTGCGGCTGACGCACCTGGTCTATGCGCTGCACGCAGTGGGCCTGGCCATCGGCGCCTTCGGCGCGGCCAGCGTGATCGGTTCGTTCCTGCTCGGCTGGCCGTCGATCATCGCCGTGATCATCAACTACGTGAAGCGCTCGGACGTGCGCGGCACCTGGCTCGAGAGCCACTTCCGCTGGCAGATCCGCACCTTCTGGTTCGCGCTGGCCTGGGTGCTGCTGGTGGCGCTGGTGTCGCTGCCGCTGACGCTGCTCATCGTCGGCTTCGCGACCTGGGCGGTGGGGCTGTTCGTGCTCGGCTGCTGGGCCGTGTACCGCATCGCCCGCGGCTGGCTGCGGCTGAACGACCGCCAGCCGATGCCCACCGCATAAACGGTTAGAATCCCTCTCAGCGCCGCGGCCTCCAGTCATCGCGGCGCGGTCGTTTCCGACGTTCTTCCTGAAGCTTTCGCGCCTACCGACTGGTGCGCCCGCCACGGGCGAGAGCAGGCTGCGAGCCTGGCCCCTCACAGCGGGCCCCTCCATCACATGCATTTCACCGATCTCGGCCTGGCCGAGCCGCTCCTGCGCGCCGTGCGCGACCAGGGCTACGACATCCCCACGCCGATCCAGGCGCAGGCCATCCCGGCCGTGCTCAAGGGCGGCGACCTGCTGGCCGGCGCGCAGACCGGCACCGGCAAGA
>CAZUPH010000232.1:0-5880 GCA_964621995.1 uncultured Rubrivivax sp.
GCCGGTGGCGCGGATGCGGTCGGCGTCGTTGGACGTCTGCTGGTCGCCCTCGATCACCGCCAAGGGCAGCGCCGGTGCGCGCCGGCGCAGCGCTTCGATGGTGGCGCACAACAAGGTCGTCTTGCCTGAACCCGGGCTCGACACGAGGTTGAACGCCGCCACCCCGTGGGCTTCGAAGTGCGCCCGGTTCTGCAACGCCAGGCGGCGGTTTTCGCCCAGCACGTCCGCCTCGAGGCGGATCGCCCGCTCCTGGCTCATGCCCGGCACCGAAACGCGCGCCGCGCCGGCACCGTAGTGCAGGTCGCCGGTGCGCGAGTCCACCGCGAAATCACTCTGCGAGCGGGCGTCGCCCGCCGCGCGCCCGGTGCCGGCCTGGTCGGGATCACTGCAGCCGCATACCACACACATGTCTGTCTCCTTGCTTCAATCATCGTGAACGATCAGGTCGAGGATGCGCAGCTCGGTGCCGCCGGTCGGATGCAGCCGCGCGCCGCCGCAGCGCGGGCAATCCTCGGTACGCGAGCCGATGGTGACGCTGGCGTTGCAGCCGAGGCACCACGCAGGAGCCGCGGGCTCGTCGATCTCGAGGCGCGCCCCTTCCAGGCAGGTGCCGGGGGCGATGGCCTCGAGGGCGAAGCGCAGCGCGCGCGCTTCCACGCCGGCCAGCGCGCCGACTTCCAGGCGCAGCATGCCCACGCGGCGAAAGCGCTCGCGCGCCGCCGCCTGCTCGACCAGACGCAGCACGCCGCCGGCCAGGCTGGCCTCATGCATGGCCGGCCTCGCAGGCGGCAGCGGTATGCCGCCCGGCATCGACGACCTCGAATTCGACGCACGGATCGAGCGCCGCTGCCGCGAGCGCGACATCGGCAGCGGCGGGCGTGCCAATGCGCAGCCATTGCGCGAGGCCCCCGTCCGGATGGAAGTTCCACTCGGTCGGGGCGAGGACACGGCAGGTTTCGACACGCGCCAGCGCCGGGTGATCGGCGCCAGGTTCCAGCCGCACCCAGTGCACGAGCAGACCACGCGCCATCTCGCTCCACGCGATGCCTTCGCCACCGCCGAGCGCCAGGCAGCCATGGCGCAGCGCCTGCTCGTCGCACGCCACGCGGGCCAGGTCGGCGATGCGCGACGCCAGGCGCAGCCAGACCGTATCCGGGGCCCTATCGGCCTCATGGGCCGCATCGGTTGTTCGCCCGCCGCGCAGCGCGGGCTCGCGTGTCCAGGCCCCGGTTTCGGCGGGCAGGCCGAGCCACAGCGGCCGCGTGGCGAAGCCGGTGTCCTCGGCGAGCTCGCGCGCCAGTTCACGCATCGACGCTCGTACCTGCGCAGGCTCGGCATCGAGCAGCGCCAGCGGCCGGCACGGCAAGCGCAGCGACTCGGCACGCTCGCGCACCGCGCCGTGCCAGCGCGCCACCGGGTGGGCCTGGCGGGCCGCCCAGCGTCCCATCGTGCGCGCGGGGTCCTGCTGCCACTCGCGCCACCACGTCTCGGGCGGGCCACCGAGCAACTCGCGTTCAAGCCAACCGACCATGCGCTGCAGACCGGCGGCCAGCTCGCCGGTAGCCCCCGCCGCCGAGGCCGGCACACCGACCACGGGCGTCCCTGCCAACCAGGTCGTCGCCGCGTCGATGCCGACGGGCACCCGCGCCGGCAGGTCCAGCGCCAGGCGTTGCAGGTGGTCGCGCAGGGTGGCCATTCGCAACAGCAGCGATGCCTCTGACTGTTCGCCCCCGGTCGCGGGCAGGCTGAGGGCGGCGGCCACGGCGCGGCGGGCCGTCAGCCGGTGCACGGACCCGCACACCGAGAACATCGCACCCAGCAGGTCGGGCAGCATCGACGCGCGACGGCCTTCGGTCAATCTGCGCAGGACCTCGGCGCCGATCATCGGCCGGCCGCCTCGGATCGGCCGTGCGCCACGCGGTTCGAGAACGAGCCGACCCGCCGTGGCCTGAGCCGCTGCCCAGGCGCCGCCCGGCCCCACGCTCAGGCCCCCGGCACCGGTGCTCGACGGCCGAATAGGAAGGCGCGTCGGTCGGGCACGGTCGCGGCCTGCTGCGCAGGCAAGGCGGGTGCCTGGGGAGCCGAACGCCGCGCCGCCGGCAAGTCGGCCGGCGGCGGCTCGCGCAGCAGCCGCAACACCTCGTCGGCCGTTGCCAGCGCCGCGGCCTGGTCGG
Organism: uncultured Rubrivivax sp.; assembly: GCA_964621995.1. Classification (GTDB taxonomy): domain Bacteria; phylum Pseudomonadota; class Gammaproteobacteria; order Burkholderiales; family Burkholderiaceae_C; genus Rubrivivax. The sequence continues at coordinate 2,175 of CAZUPH010000232.1, forward strand.
CGAATTCGAGCACAGGGGAGAACAACGAACAGGCCTCGAAGCGCCCGACGGCAGGTTCATGCGCACCGATGAACTCGGCACGCATGGCACCCGCGCTGCGCGTGCGGGCCTCCCCGACCGCGCCCAGCGCGCTTTCGCCGGCCGCGGCCATCGGCAGCCTGACCAGGTTGATGAACCAGGGCGTCACCAGCACGCCCAGCGCGAGCCCGGGGTCGTCGCGGTCGGGCTCGAAGCCGACCGCCTGCACCTGCAGGCGGGGGTTGAGGATCGGCACGCCTCGCATGCGCGTGGCCTCGATGTCGCGGAACGCCGCGGCCAGCGTGGCGGCCCGCGCATCGACCAGGGCGTTCGCCGGGCCGCCCATGAGCCTCACCCGCCCAGCACCATGAACTGCTCGGCCGCACCGTCGCACTGCGGGCAACGCCAATGCTCGGGCAGCGCGCTGAACGGCGTGTCCGGGGGAATCTGCCACTGCGGGTCGCCCTGCGCGGGATCGTAGACCCACCAGCAGATCTTGCACTCGAGGCGGGCGTTCGCAGGCAGCCGGTCGCGGTCGCCGAGGTAGCTGCCTTCGAAATGGAGCTCGTTCATCACCGGTCCCCGCGCCTGCTGCCCTTCACTCGCCTTGCAGCCACTCGAGCGCCTCGGTGAGCCGTTCGAGCGAGTCGGCCAGGTCTTCCCGCGCCGCCAGCGCCACTTCGGGGATTTCGACGATCTCGATCGTGTTGAGGATCATCGTGTCCATCGAGTTGTAGTAGACGACACGCCAGGTGTTCGGGCGCTCGGTGCTGCCGATGCGGCAGTTGCCGTAGCCGCGCGAAAGGATCAGCACGCGGCCGCTGCCCAGTTCGTGCTCGATCCAGGCCAGGTCCGCGGGCGCGAGCGGCAGCAGCGTGAGGTTCACGACATGCGCCGCGTCGCCGCTGCGCCGGTGGCTCCAGCGGTCTGCCAGTTCGGACAGGATCGACGGCGCGTTCATCACGCCCTGCGGCAGCATCGCCGGCGGCGACAGGGCGGCGCCGCGATTCGGCTCGCTGCGGGTGACATGGCCCAGCGTCACTGGCGCGCTGCCGACCTCGATCGCATCGCGCACGGCGCCGCTGTCGTCGTCGCGGCGCAGCACGCGCCAGACGCCGGCGTAGATCGACTCCTGTGCCTCCAGGCAGCTGGCGCCGTTCGGATCGCCCGCGCGCGCGGCAATGCGAACGGACACCTCGCCTTCGCCGAGGATCTGGTTGAGCAGCGCACGCGCCGCGGCGTCCAGGCCGTCGAGCGCGACCGGCGCAACCGCTTCGCCGGCGAGCGCGCGGCGCAGCGTCTGCTGAACCTCGACCAACACCGCGCGCACTTCGCCGTGTCGCGCCAGGTCCTCCGGTTCCGGCAAGCGGGGCGGCTGCCACGTTGACATGCCCTTGGGCATCTCGATGTAGTCGAGCGTGTCCTCTTCGGGCTGGCTGCCCGGGCCCAGTGCGACGACGGGGATCGGGAAGGGCTTGCGGGGATCGAGGTCCATGGGGTTCTGGCTCATCGCGGGTTCCAGCGGGGTCATGCGGTTGAAGACAGGAGGCGATCCTGAAGGGATTCGGTCCGCGGCTCGTCAATGGCAGCCCGAGGCCGCGGTGCCACCGGCGACCACGGGGATGCCGATGGTCGGCGCTCGCGACGGCGCCGTCGCGAGCGCCTCGGTCACGCGCGCGAGGTAGACGTCCCAATCCAGCATGCCGGCCACGGTCGTCACGTAGCGTCCGTCGCGCAGGAAGACCAGCGCCGGCCAACGCTGCGAACCGAAGCGGCGGGCCAGCGCGTCCTCGCCTTCGCGGCGCGCGACGCCGACCTGGAACCGCCCGGCGAACACCCGTTGCAGTTCGGGCAGGACGACCGCCACGTCCAGGCACTCCGGAAAGCGCACCGGGTCGCCGGCGAAGAACAACACGCGGTCGCCGGACTGGGCCAGAAAGTCGTCGATGCTGTTGCCGTCGACCCAGGCGGCGCCGTGCTGTTCGACCAGCCGTGCGATCAGCGCGGGAACTGCAGCGGGGGAAGGTGCCGGGGCCAGTTGCGGCGGCGCGGCCAGTGTGTCGGTTTCCATGCGGGCTGTCCTTGTTTGCAAAAGTGCTTGCTGAAACGGTGCCTTCGGTCAGCCGGGGTCGCCCGCCGCCGCTGCGATCATCGGCGGGCCGGTGCCGGTGAGCGCGGCGAGCCGGGCGCCGTTCATGCTGGAAGGCAGCTCGAAAGCCGGTGCGGCCGCGCCGCCTTCATCCTCCGGCGCATCGCCCATTGCGCCGACCAGCAGGTCCAGCGCGCTGTTCACTTCGGCCGCGCGCTGCGCGTCGATACGCTCGCGCGCGCTGCCCAGAAAGACGAGCAACCAGTCGCCGGGAGCCACGGGTGCCACCAGGGCCGTCTCGACGCAGCGCCGTTCGCCGCGGCCATGGACCCAGGCGCGCCCGTCCTCGAGGCGTTCGACCTGCATGGGGATGCCGATGCACATGGTCAACGACCCCGGCTATCCGCGCGGCGGCATGAAGCGCGCATCGCCGATGCGGCAGGCCACTGCGGCATCGGGACGGCCGCTCTCGTACGCGTCGAGAGCCAGCTGCGGCAGCGTGACGCGCGCATCCTTGCCGCAGGCGTCGAGGCGTGCGGCCGGCCGCGCACCCCAGGCGCGCAGGCGGTCCACGCCCAGCGCCAACGCATCCTCCAGCGCCACCCGCACGCTGGCGCGCAGGCTGCCGCCGTAGTCCTCGAGTTCCTCGGGCTGGCAACCGATCAGCAGCACCTCCTGCGGATAGTGCCCGGTGAACTGGGCCAGACAGAGCACCTCCTGAAAGCCTGTCTGGTGCAGGCTCATCTTTTTGGCACCCATGAAACGAGGCACGTCCTCGCCCTCGATCATCTTGAGCGTTCCGGGGGCGAGTCCGTAGTCGATTGCATCGAAGATGAGCAGCCGGTTCGCACGCTGAACGTGCTGGATGAGGTAAAGCCCCTGCGTGCCGCCGTCCACCAGCTCGACGTTCGGCGCGAAGGTCCATCGCTGCTGCAGCGCCTCGACGCAGCGCACGCCGAAGCCCTCGTCGGCCCATAGCAGGTTGCCGATGCCGAGCACGACGATCGGTTCGTCGCTGGCGGCCGCGCAGCCCACCTCTTCCCGGCGAGGTGCAGTGGGCACGCGACGCGCACCGTTCATTGCCTCAGTCCTTGAACGTGCGGTGCCCGGAGATCATCGTACTGACGATGCTCTGGCGACCCATGATGTCCTCGCGGATGGCCGCGTACACATGGAAGGTCACGAAGACGATCAAGCCCCACATGCCCAGGTGATGCCAGGTGTGCACGTCCTGCGACTGGCCGAGCAGCGGAATCACCCAGCCGAACAGCCGGTCCGCCCATGAGCCGGCCTGCAAGCCTTCGCCGTACAGCGCGAACCCGGTGACGATCATGAACAAGGACAGCAGGAAGTACATGAAGAACATCGCCATGCGCGCGAGCGGGTTGTGGCCGACGTAGCGGTTCGGGCGCTTGATGAGGAAGCCGTACCACTTCAGCATCGTCAGCACCTCCTTCCAGTAGGCGGCGCTGAACAGCGGCAGCGTGAACAGCTCGCGGGCATGGTGGTTGCCGACGAAGGCCCAGTAGATGCGTCCGGCCAGACCGATGGCGAAGATGTAGGCGGCCGCGAAGTGGGCGAAGCGGATGTAGCCCATCA
>CAZUPH010000233.1:0-5858 GCA_964621995.1 uncultured Rubrivivax sp.
AACTTCAAAAACTCACTTGCCACACGGGAGGTGTCCATGTAAGCCCCCGATGAAGGTCACCCTGCTCACCGCCGCCGTCGCTGCAGCCGCGCTTGCGCTTCCCGCCGCCGCCGAGGTCGCCCTGACCCCGGGGCAGCTCGAGGCCGCCGGCTACGTCTTCCAGGGCACCGCCGACTGCGAGTTCAACCAGAAGGTCCATGTCGCGCCGATCGCCGGCAAGCCGGGCCATTTCAAGCTGGACTTCGGCAAGGCCAGCTACACGGTGGTGCCGGAGGAGACGACCACCGGCGCCGTCCGGCTGGAGGACAAGGCCAACGGCATCGTCTGGCTGCAGATCCCCGCCAAGTCGATGCTGATGAACGCCAAGCTCGGCCGCCGCCTGGTGGACAGCTGCCTGCACCCCGAGCAGCGCACCGCCGGCGTCGTCGCCAGCAAGTAGGGCGCCGGCCGCCCGGCCCGCGGCGGCCTGGGGTCTTGCGCGCCGCCACCGACGGCGCGCCGCCGCATCGAAGAGAATCCGCGTCGCGGGAGCCCCAGGGCTCCCGCGCTCTTGTCCGCCCCTCCCGTTCCAACCCCCCTTTGTTGCCTGAGACATGACCACGCTGCTGCTCGCCCTCGTCCCGCTGCTGTTCGCCACGGGTTTTCTGACCTGGACCATGCTGATGGGCGCGCGCGAGCAGTCGCGCTCGGACGCCTGGGCCGAGCAGTGGGTGCGCGACAACGCCGGCGCCGGCGCGCAGAAGCACTGATCGGCAGACTGCCGTTCACCGACGAAGGGCCCGCGACCGCGGGCCCTTCGCACGTCCGGGCCCCGACCTACGCCGGCTCGGGCACGATCGCCTCGGCCCAGTCCAGCAGCGCCTCCAGCAGCGCCTGCGCGCGCTCGTCGCCGCGCTCGAGCGCGTCCTCGGCCAGCGCATCGACGCGCTCCTGGAAGGCCGCCAGCGTCAGCGCTCCACCGGCGCCGTCCAGCAGGCGCTCGCGGCAGTGCTGCCGCCAACGCGAGCGCTCCTCGTCGTCCAGCGTGTCGGGAAAGTTGCGCGCGCGGTAGCGGAACAGCAGTTCCTCCAGGCGGGCGTCGTGGAGGGCCGGCCGTGCCGCCGCCAGCTTGCCGGGCGGCAGCGCGAGCAGCCGCGCGAGCGTGCGCCGGTCCTCGTTGCCGACGAAGCCGCCGTAGAGGTCCTCGTCGGCGTCGGGCCGCTGCGCCGGTTCGGGACGCGCATAGACCTCGGCCCAGCGCGGCGCCACCGCCGCCGCCGCGGCCGGCGCCCAGGCGGCGTGGCGCTCGGCCGCCGCGAGGTCCAGCCCCCAGCGCTCGGCCGCGCCGGCCGCCGTGCGCAGGTTTCCGATGACGATGGGCGACTTGTTGACGTGCACCGTCTTCACCGGGAGCCGCGCCACGCCCTCGGGCAGCGCGTCGCTGCGCGTGAACAGGCGCAGCCGCAGCGCCTGGGCGTCCAGGTCCGCCAGCTCGCGCGGGTCGTGCGCCAGGTCCCAGACGATGAGCTCGTTCTTGTTGGTCGGGTGCGCGGCCAGAGGCCAGACCACGGCCAGGCAGCCCCGCTCCACCGGGTAGCGGCCCGAGAGGTGCAGGAAGGGCCGGCCGACGCCGATCTCCGCGCGCACCGCGTCCTTGTGGCGCAGGCGCAGGCAGAAGTCCCACAGCCGCGGCTGGCGCGCGCGCAGCAGGCGCGCCAGCGCCAGCGTGGCGCGCACGTCCGACAGCGCGTCGTGCGCCGACTCGTGCAGCAGGCCGTTGGCGCGCGCCAGGTCCTCGAGCCGGAAAGAGGGCCGGCCGGCGAGATCACCTTCGCCGTACACCGGCCACTCGATGCCCTCGGGCCGCAGCGCCCAGCAGCAGCGCACCACGTCCAGCAGGTCCCAGCGGCTGCAGCCATGGGCCCACTCGCGCGCATAGGGGTCCATCAGGTTGCGCCAGAACAGGTGGCGCGTGACCTCGTCGTCGAAGCGGATGCTGTTGTAGCCGACGCCGATGGTGCCCTCGCGGCCGAGCTCGGCCTCGATGCGCGCGGCGAAGTCGTGCTCGGGCACGCCCTCGCGCTCGGCCTGCTGCGGCAGGATGCCGGTGAGCAGGCAGCTCTCGGGGTCGGGCAGGCGGTCGCGGGCCGGGCGGCAGAACCACATCACCGGCGCGGCGATCTCGTTGAGCGCGGCGTCGGTGCGCAGGCCGGCAAACTGCGCCGGGCGGTCGCGCCGCGGGTCGCGGCCGAAGGTCTCGTAGTCGTGCCAGAAGAAGGTCTCGGCGGTCACTGCACACCCCTGCGCGCTGCGCGCTCCGGGTCGAGCGCCTGGGAGCGGCGCGGCGCGCTCATCGCCGCACGATAGCAGCCGCGCGGCGCGCGGGCCCGCCGGCGTGCCGGCTCAGCGCCTGTCCAGCGTGCGCTGCAAGCGCTGCCACAGCCGCCAGCCGCCCCACAGCCGGAGTCCCCAGCGCAGCGCACGGCGCGGCCGCAGCAGCACCAGCACCACGGCGCCGGCGAGCAGCGCCTCGGGGTGCGCCTGCACCCAGCGGCCGGCATCGACGACGCGGTCGGCGCTGGCCAGCGGCCCGCGGAACGGGGCGGCCGCGCCGGCCCAGCGGTGGCGCAGCTCGGCGCTGCGGAAGATCAGCCGCTGCTGGCGGCGTGCCAGCGCCAGCTCGCGGGCACGGCTCATCGCGGTGGCTCGCGGCCGGCGGCACGCGGCTCGGCGGCTTTCGCTGGCTCGGCAGCTGCTGCCGGCTCGGCGGGCACCAGGGCGTCGCGGTCGTGGCGCAGCTCGGCCAGCGTCAACGCGAAGGGCCCGCCCTCCGGCGAGCGCAGATTCTGGCGCGCGCGGTGCAGCAGCCAGGCGCCGCCGCCGGCGAAGGCCAGCGTGAGCACGCCGATCGCCGGCAGCCGGTAGCCCTCCCAGAACAGCAGCACGACGAAGCCGAAGAAGCCCACCAGCGCCAGCCCCAGCAGCAGCAGGCCCAGCGCGGCCTGCCAGACGGCATCGGCCAGGCGCAGCTTCTCCTGCTCGAACTCGGTGCCGAGCAGTTCCAGCCGCACCTGCACGATGGCGACGGCGGTGTCGAGCAGCCGCCGCGCGGAGTCGAACAGGCCGCTCACCGCCTGCCCCCGGGCCCGCGGCCGAAGGACCGCGGCATGGTGCTCAGCGCCGGCCGATGAGCAGGCCGACCAGCAGGCCGACGCCGGCGCCGATGCCGATGGCCGTCCACGGATGGTCGTGCACGTAGTCGTCGGCGGCGCGGCCGGCGGCCTTGGCGCGCTCGGCGGCGCTGTCCTGCAGGTCCAGCAGGCTGTGGCGGGCGCGTGCCAGGCGGTCGGTCAGGCGCTCGCGCAGCGAGACCGTGGTCTCGCTGAGGTCGCCGGCGGTCAGCTTGAGCAGCTCCTCCGCGTCGGCGACGACGGTGCGCAGGTCGGCGACGAGCTTGTCCTTCTGGGCTGAGGTCATTTCGGACATGGGCGATTCCTCCTTGGAGTTCGGGCCGGACAAAGACCCCGACCCTACCATCCCCGCACCCGCGGGCAGGGCATTCCGCATGGCGCGACGGGGCTTGGCCGGCGCAGCGCCGGCCGCTCAGCGTTGCGCGGCCTTCTTCGCGGCCGGTGCGGGCGCGGGCGCCGTGGCCTGCAGCGCGTCGGCCATGCCGATCAGCACGCCGCTGACCATCGCGGTGTAGCTCTCGGCCAGCGCCTGCGCGGCGCGCACCGAGGCGGCGCGCGTGCTGCGCATCGCGCCCTGCATCTGCGTGGCGAGCTGCTCGATGGTCTGCGCCGCCTGCGCGCCGCTGGCGGTGCCGCCGGCTTGCATCTTCTGCAGCACCTGGTCCCAGGCGCCGGCCATCGGGCCCTCGACGCCGGCGGCCGTCTTCTTTAGCGCCGCGAACATCGTGTCCTCGAAGCGGTCCAGGTCGTCCAGCGCCTTCTTCACGTGCTTCTCGCGCAGGTCGGCGCCCTGCGCGACCAGCTTCTCCAGCGCCACGCGGTTGGCCTGCACGGCCTTGAGCAGGGCGTCGTCCATGCCGGCCACCGCGCGGTCGAGCAGCGCGCCGGCGTCCACGCCGGGCACCACGTTCTTCGCGGCACCGGCGCTGGCCGCCTCGGCCACCGCCTTGAGCGTGCCGCGGATGTTCTTCAGGGTCAGCTCGCGGCCCTGCAGCGCGGCCAGCGTGGCGTCGCCGACCGCCTTCTTGAGCTGCGCGCCCTGGCGGGCGGAGGCCTGCTCGAACATCGTGATCAGCGCATCGGCGTCGAACGTCGGCTGGGCCATGGGGCGTCTCCTCGCGTCGTGTGGAAGCCCGATGCTCTCACCGCGGCCGGCGCGGGGCAAGCGCGGGCCCGGCGGGCGGCCGTTTATGCTTGCCGCCTTGCGCCACCGCACGATGACACGATGAAGCCCCGCACCCCTGCCCTGCTGCTGGCCGCGCTGCTCGGCGCCGCGGTGCCGGCGCAGGCCCAGCTGTTCAAGGACAACGAGGCGCGCCGCTCGATCCTGGAGCTGCGCGAGCGCGTCGCCGCGCACGACGCCGCGCGCCGCAACGAGATGGACGCCACGGCCGCGCAGCAGGCGGCGCTGGCCGAGCAGCTCTCGGCCGTGCGGCGTGCGCTGCTCGACGTGAACGGCCAGATCGAGGCGCTGCGCGCCGATCTCGCGGCGCGGCGCGGCGAGGACGAGCGGCTGCTGCACGGCGTGGGCCAGCTGCAGCGCGAGCAGCAAGACGCCGCGCAGGCCTTCCAGGCGCGGCTGCGCGCGCTGGAGCCGCTGCGCGTGTCGATGGACGGCCACGAGTTCGACGCCACGCCGGCGCAGACCGAGGCCTGGGACCGGGCCATGGCCGCCGTGCGCGCCGGCGAATTCGCCGCCGCCACGCTGCGGCTGGAGGGCTTCGTGCAGCGCCATCCGGCGAGCGGCTATGCACCCAGCGCGCGCTACTGGCTGGGCAATGCGCTGTATGCGCAGCGCGAGCACGAACGTGCGATCGCCGCCTTCCAGGCCTTCGTCGCCGAGGCGCCGCAGCACCCGCGCGTGCCCGACGCGCTGCTGTCGCTGGCCACCAGCCAGGCCGAGCTGCGCGACACGCGCGCGGCGCGCCTGACGCTGCAGGCGCTCGTCAAGGACCACCCCGAGAGCGAGGCGGCCAGGCTCGCCGCGCAGCGCCTGGCGCAGCTGCGCTGAGCCCCCGGGGCCGGGCCGCCCGGCCGGCGGACCGCGGGTCAGCGGAAGTCCCGGCTGCGGCCGGGCAGGTCCTGCAGCAGCGCCGAGTGGTCCACGAGGCGGCGCGCCACCAGGTGGCACACCTCGTGGCCCGGCTCGCCCTGGCGCTGCCAGATGCCGTACACCGTGAGCAGCGAGCTGGCCAGCAGCGGCCGGCGCTGCGCCTCGGCCACCGCCGGCCACACGATGACGTTGACGGTGCCGGTCTCGTCCTCCAGCGTGACGAAGACGACGCCCTTGGCCGTCTCGGGCCGCTGGCGGTGCGTGACCAGGCCGCTGGCGCGCGCCAGCCGGCCGTGCGGATGCTCGCGCAGCACGGCCGCGGGCAGCACACGGAAGGCGGCCAGCCGCTCGCGCAGCAGCGCCAGCGGGTGCAGCGCCAGGCTCAGGCCGGTGGCGCGGTAGTCGGCGATCACGGTGGTGGCGGCGTCGGGCGCGGGCAGCGCCAGGACTTCGTCGCGCCCGCCTTCGTGCGTGCGCGTGGCCGCCAGCAGCGCGCCGGCGCGCGTGTCCACGCCGCCGGCGGCCCAGGCCGCGCGGTGGCGGTGGCCGGCCAGCGGTCGCAGCGCGTCGGCCTGCGCGAGCAGCGCGAGTTCGCGGGCGTCCAGCCGCGCGCGGCGCGCCAGGTCCTCGACGCC
>CAZUPH010000234.1:0-5840 GCA_964621995.1 uncultured Rubrivivax sp.
GGCGGCCCCGGCACCCGCGCCGGCCGCCGCCGCGCCGGCCCCCGCGGCGCCGGCGGAGCCCACCGGCAAGACCATCAAGTCGCCGATGGTCGGCACCTTCTACCGTTCGTCCAGCCCCGGCGGCAAGGCTTTCGTCGAGCTCGGCCAGACGGTCAAGGAAGGCCAGCCGGTGTGCATCATCGAGGCCATGAAGATCATGAACGAGATCGAGGCCGACGTCGGCGGGCGCGTCACGCGCATCCTGTGCGAGAACGGGCAGGCGGTCGAGTTCGGCCAGCCGCTGTTCGTCGTCGAATAAGGCGGGCGGCGCCACGTGTTCAAGAAGATCCTGATCGCCAACCGCGGCGCTCGTGCGCAGCGCGGACGTGCCGCAGGCACGGCACATCGCGCCGCGTGCGCAGCACGCGAGGGCGATTTCGCCGCATAGCCATGTTCAAGAAGATCCTTATCGCCAATCGCGGCGAAATCGCCCTGAGGATCCAGCGCGCCTGCCGCGAGCTGGGCATCAAGTCGGTCGTCGTCTATTCCGAGGCCGACCGCGAGGCCAAGTACGTCAAGCTCGCCGACGAGGCGGTGTGCATCGGCCCGGCGCCGAGCAGCCTGAGCTACCTCAACATGCCGGCGATCATCAGCACGGCCGAGGTCACCGACGCCGAGGCCATCCACCCCGGCTACGGCTTCCTCAGCGAGAACGCCGACTTCGCCGAGCGGGTGGAGAAGAGCGGCTTCACCTTCATCGGCCCGACGCCCGAGAGCATCCGCATCATGGGCGACAAGGTCTCGGCCAAGGCCGCGATGCGCGCCAGCGGCGTGCCCTGCGTGCCGGGCAGCGAGGGTGCGCTGCCCGACGACCCCAAGGAGATCATCCGCCAGGCGCGCGCCATCGGCTACCCGGTGATCATCAAGGCCGCCGGCGGCGGCGGCGGCCGCGGCATGCGCGTCGTGCACACCGAGGCGGCGCTGCTCAACGCCGTGCAGATGACGCGCACCGAGGCCGGCGCGGCCTTCGGCAACCCGTCGGTCTACATGGAGAAGTTCCTCGAGAACCCGCGCCACGTGGAGATCCAGGTGCTGGCCGACCAGCACAAGAATGCCGTCTGGCTGGGCGAGCGCGACTGCAGCATGCAGCGCCGCCACCAGAAGATCATCGAGGAGGCACCGGCGCCGGGCATCCCGCGCCGCGTGATCGAGCGCGTGGGCGACCGCTGCGCGGCGGCCTGCCGCAAGCTGGGCTACCGCGGCGCCGGCACCTTCGAGTTCCTTTTCGAGGACGGCGAGTTCTACTTCATCGAGATGAACACGCGCGTGCAGGTCGAGCACCCGGTGACGGAGCTCGTCACGGGCATCGACATCGTGCAGATGCAGATCCGCATCGCCGCCGGCGAGAAGCTGCCCTTCAGCCAGCGCAGCATCCAGATGCGCGGCCACGCCATCGAGTGCCGCATCAATGCCGAGGACCCGTACAAGTTCACGCCCTCGCCCGGGCGCATCACGCTGTGGCACGCGCCCGGCGGGCCCGGCGTGCGCGTGGACTCGCACGCCTACACGAACTACTTCGTGCCGCCGAACTACGACTCGATGATCGGCAAGATCATCGTGCACGGCGACACCCGCGAACAGGCGCTGGCGCGCATGCGCACCGCGCTGTCGGAGACGCTGGTCGAGGGCATCCAGACCAACATCGCGCTGCACCGCGAGCTGATGGTCGACGCCAAGTTCGTCGAGGGCGGCACCAGCATCCACTACCTGGAAGGCTGGCTCGGCCAGCACCGGCGCTAGGCGCCGCCATCCCGGCCATGCACGAACTGGTGCTGCGCGCCCCGGCCGACCTGGTCGAGCCGGTCAGCGACGCGCTGGCCGACGAGCTCGGCGCGCTGGCCGTCTCGGTGGAGGACGCCGACGCCGACACCGATGCCGAGCGCGCCTTGTTCGGCGAGCCCGGCCTGCCGGCACCGGCGGCGGGCTGGGAGCGCTCCACGCTGAAGGCGCTGTTCGACGACGCCGCGGCCGCCGAGCGCGCGGCCACGCTGCTGCTGGCACAGGACTGGACCGCCGGGCTGCACGTGCAGGCGCTGCAGGCGGTGCCCGACGAGGACTGGGTGCGCCTGACGCAGTCGCAGTTCGCGCCGGTGGCCATCACGCCCGGGTTCTGGATCGTGCCCAGCTGGCACGAGCCGCCGCCCGCGGCGCGACAGGTCATCCGCCTGGACCCCGGGCTGGCCTTCGGCACCGGGACCCACCCGACGACGCGCATGTGCCTGCGCTGGCTGGCCGCGCGGCCGGCCGGCGCGCTGGCCGCCGAGCGTGTGCTGGACTACGGCTGCGGCAGCGGCATCCTGGCCATCGCCGCGGCGCTGCACGGCGCGAAGGCGGTGGACGCGGTGGACATCGACCCCGCCGCGGTGCAGGCCACGAAGGACAACGCGGCGCGCAACGGCGTCGTGCTCGCAGCCGGGCTGCCCGACGCCGCGCGCGGACCCTACGGCGTGGTGCTGGCCAACATCCTGGCCACGCCGCTGAAGCTGCTGGCGCCGCTGCTCGCCGCGCAGGTGGCGCCGGGCGGCTGGCTCGTGCTGGCCGGCATCCTGGAGCGCCAGGCCGACGAGGTGGCCGCGGCCTACGCCCCGGCCCTGGCGCTGCAGGTGGCCGACGCCGAGGACGGCTGGGCGCTCATGGTCGGACAGCGGGTCGCGCAGCGGCCGGCGGCCGCGGCCTGAAGGCGAGGGCGGCGCGCATGGCCACCGGACTCGCCACCCGCTGCCCGGCCTGCGGCACCGTCTTCCGCGTCGTGCCGGACCAGCTGCGCGTGTCCGAGGGCTGGGTGCGCTGCGGACGCTGCTCGGAGGTATTCAACGCCACGCAGAGCCTGGTCGACCTGGACACCGCGGTGGCGCGCAAGGCCGCGCCGCCCCCGGCGCCGGCGGCCCCGCCCCCGGCTTCGGCGCCGGGGCCGGCACCGGCCGAAGCACCGGCCGAAGCGCCCGCCGACTCGCCAGTCGAAGCGCCCGCCGAAGCGCCGGCCCGTGCACCCGCGCCGATGGCCGAGGCGGAGCTGGCCGACATCGAGCCGGGGGCGTCGCGCCCGGCGGAATTCGGCGCCTTCGACGCCGGCCCGCCGGAGGACGACGCCGCGCCGGCCGCGGAGGCGGCGATGCCGGACCTCGACTTCGGCGAGGACCGCCGCGAGCCGGCCTTCGACGACGCTCCCGCACCCGCTCCCTCGCCCTCCCCCGCGGCCGCGGAAGCGACCGAGGCCGCGGCCGCCGCGGTGAACGTGCCGCTCGAGGCCCCGCCCGAGCCGGCCGCCGAGCCCTCCCCCGACCGGTCCGCCGACCCGGCCCTGGACGCACCGGCCCCGCCGCCGTCCGCCGCGCCGGCGGAGGACACCGTGCTGCCCGCGACCGCCGCCGCCAAGCCCGGATTCCTGCGCCGCGCCGAGCGCGCCGAGCGCTGGCGCCGGCCCTGGGTGCGCGCGCTGCTGGGGCTGGGCGTGCTGATCGGCCTGGGCGGGCTGGCCGGGCAGCTGCTGCACGAATACCGCGACCTCGCCGCCGCGCGCTACCCGCAGCTGCGCCCGCTGCTCGAGCAGGGCTGCACCTGGCTGGACTGCCGCGTCGGCGCGGCGCGCGCGATCGACAGCCTGGCGGTGGAGAGCAGCGGCCTCGTGCGCGTGGAAGGCAGCGACCTCTACCGGCTGAACGTGGTGCTGCGCAACCGCGCCGGCATCCCGCTGGCGCTGCCGGCGCTGGACCTGGCGCTGACCGACCGCCAGGGCCGGCTGATCGCACGCAAGGTGCTGCGCCCCGGCGAGCTGGGCGCCAGCGCCGAGACGCTGGACGCCGGCGCCGAGGCCACGCTGGCCGGCACGCTGCGCGCTACGAACGGCCCGGTCGCCGGCTACACCGTCGAGCTCTTCTACCCCTGAAATTCAACTGACTGGAGACCCGCCATGCCGGCCCTGATCTGCGGATCGCTCGCCTTCGACACGATCACCAACTTCCACGGCCGCTTCGCCGACCAGATCCTGCCCGACCAGGTGCACATCCTGAACGTCAGCTTCCTGGTGCCCACGCTGCGCCGCGAGTGGGGCGGCTGCGCCGGCAACATCGCCTACAACCTGCAGCTGCTGGGCGGCACGCCGGTGGTGCTGGCGGCGCTGGGCGTGGACGGCGGCGAATACCTGCGGCGCATCGAGTCCTGGGGCGCGGACACCTCGCTGATCTGGCGCGACGGCGAGCTGCACACCGCGCAGTGCCACATCACCACCGACACCGACAACAACCAGATCACCGCCTTCCACCCCGGCGCGATGGCGCATGCGCACAAGCTCGCGGTGCCCGGCCGCGCGCAGCGCGCGGACCTGGCGCTGGGCATCGTGGCGCCGGACGGCGCGCAGGCGATGTGGGAGCACGCCGAGCAGATGCACCGCGAGGGCATCCCCTTCATCTTCGACCCCGGCCAGCAGCTGCCGCAGTTCGACGGCGCGCAGCACCGCGCGCTGCTGGCCATGGCGCGCTGGGCGGCGCTGAACGACTACGAGGCGAAGATGCTCGAGGAACGCACCGGCGAGACGCTGGCGCAGATGAGCCGGCGCGACAACATCGAGGGCATCGTCGTCACGCTGGCCGACCAGGGCTGCGAGCTGTGGCGGCGCGGCGAGCGCACCCACGTGCCCGGCGTGAAGGCCGCGAGCGTGCAAGACCCCACCGGCTGCGGAGACGCCTTCCGCGCCGCGCTGCTGTACGGGCTGGAGCGCGGCTGGGACCTGGTGCGCTGCGCCGAGCTGGGCAACCGGCTGGGGGCGCTGAAGATCGCGCACCGCGGGCCGCAGAACCACGCGCTGGACGCGGCGACGAAGGCGCTGCTGGTCTGAGAGCCCCGGCCCGCGGCCGCCCCATTCATGGCCGCCCCGGCGGCCGCGGCGGCCGGCTGGCACCATGGCGTGCATGTCCCCGCCCGCCGCCGTTCCTGCGCCCCCGGTTCCCGCCCCGCCCGCCGCCGGGCTGGTCGTGCTCTACGACGGCGCCTGCCCGCTGTGCCGGCGCGAGATCGGCGTCTACCGGGGGCTGGCGGGGAGCGAGCCGGTGTGCTTCGCCGACGTCAGCGACCCGGCGCAGCCGCTGCCCGCCGGCACGCGGCGCGAGGCGCTGCTGGCGCGCTTTCACGTGCAGCACGCCGACGGCAGGCTGCTCGACGGCGCGCAGGCCTTCGTCGCGCTGTGGGCCACGCTGCCCGGCTGGCGCTGGCTGGCCCGCCTGGCCGCGTTGCCGGGCGTGACCCCGCTGATGGAGCGGGCCTACCGCGGCTTCCTCGTCCTGCGCCCGCTGCTGCAGCGCGCGGCGCGCCGGCTCGAGCCGCGGCCGGCCGGCGCGGTCCCGGCCGACCTGGTGGCCGATCTGCGCTCCGACCACGCCGGCGAGACCGGCGCGGTGTGGATCTACCGCGGCATCCTCGCCGTGGCCCGCGACGACGGCGTGCGCGCCTTCGCACAGGCGCACCTGGGCACCGAGCAGCGGCACCTGGCGCTGATCGAGGACTGGCTGCCCGAGGGCGCGCGCAGCCGCTTGCTCGGCCCCTGGCGGCTGGCCGGCTGGCTGACCGGCGCGCTGCCGGCGCTGTGCGGCCCGCGCGCCGTGTACGCCACCATCGCCGCGGTCGAGACCTTCGTCGACCGCCACTACCAGCAGCAGATCGACCGCCTGGCGGGCCGGCCCGCCGACGCCGCGCTGCGCGCGCTGCTCGTGGCCTGCCAGTCCGACGAGCGGCGGCACCGCGACGAGGCCGCGGCCGCCGCCGCCGCGCCGCCCGGCGGGCCGCTGCGTGCCTGGTGCGCGCTGGTC
>CAZUPH010000235.1:0-5754 GCA_964621995.1 uncultured Rubrivivax sp.
CGTCCTGGCGGCCCTTGCGGTGCTGGATGTTGGCCCACTTGGAATGACCGGCCATGGTGCGGAACGACTCCTACGGAAGGGAGCGCGAGTTTACCGGGGACCGCGGGTTGACCCGGGGGCGGCGGTGCGCCGGGCGGCGGCGCGGCTTCGGCGACACTTGGCGCCACGCCCGCACGTCCCGCCGATGTCCGCCGTCGCCCCCCCACCTCCCGGGCTCCGCCTGCCCGGTGCGCTGCGGGCCGTCTGGGGCGGTGCGGTGGGTTCGCTGGGGGCCCTGGCCATCGTGCTCACGCTGGGCCTGCTGGCCTGGGCTCCGCTCGGCGACGCAGCGGTGCGGGTGGGGCTGCAGTCGGCCTTCGCCGCGGTCGCGGTGGGCGGCGCGGTGTATGCGTTGCTCGGGCGCAGCGCCGTGCCGGCGGCGGGCCCGTCTTCGGCCACCGCGCTGATCCTCGCCGCGCTGGTCGTGCGCCTGGTGAGCGGGCCGCCGGGCGCCGACGGCGCCGTGCCCGCGGCCGGCGCGCTGCTGGCGGTGGCCGGGCTGGCGGTCGCGGGCGGCGGCCTGCTGCAGGTGCTGCTGGCGGCCTCGGGCCTGGCCAGGCTGGTCCGCCATGTGCCGCTGCCGGTGCTCGCCGGCTTCATGAACGGCGTGGCGCTGCTGATCCTGCTCGGGCAGCTGCCGCTGCTGATGGGCCGCCTGCCCGGCACGGCACCCCTGGTCCTGCAGCCCGGTGCGCTGGCGCTGGGGCTGGCGACGGCGGCGCTGATGTGGGGGCTGACGCGCCGGCGCGGCCGCCTGCCGGCCGGGCTGATGGCGATGCTGGCCGGCAGTGCCGCCTACGCGCTGCTGGCGGTGCTGTGGCCCACGCTGGCGCTGGGCGAGCGCATCAGCTCGCCGGTCGCCGCCTTCGCGCTGCCGGCCCTGCTGCTGCCGGCCTTCGACGCGCAGGCCGCCGCGCTGCTGCAGGCCCATGGCGGCGCGGTGCTCGGCACTGCGCTGATGCTGGCGCTGATCGGCAGCCTGGAGTCGGCGCTGAGCCTGCTGGCGATGGACCAGCAGCTCGCCGCACGCCACGAGCCGCGGCGCGAGCTGATGGCGCTGGGCGCCGCCAATATCGCTGCCGGTCTGTGCGGGGGATTGCCGGCGATCTTCAGCCGCGCCCGGGCGATGGCCATCACGGACGCCGCCGCGGTCACCAGCCGCGTCGGCGTGCTCGCGGGCTCGCTGCTGCTGGGGGCGCTGTTCCTGTGGGGCGGCGCCCTGCTCGGCCTGCTGCCGCTGGCCGTGCTGGCGGGCACGATGCTGGTCCTGGCCGCCGGCCTCGTCGATCGCTGGAGCGGCTTCCTGCTGCGGCGCGCACTGCGCGGCGAGGCCTCGCGCGACCTGTGGACCGGGCTCGCGGTGATGGCGCTCGTCTGCGTGGTGACGCTGTGGCAGGGGTTTCCGGCCGGGGTCGCATTGGGCCTGGTGCTGTCGATGGTGGCCTTCGTCGAGCGCATGTCGCGCTCGCTGCTGCGTGCGCGCACCGACGCCGTGGCGCGGCCTTCGCGCCGCCTGTACCCGGCCGCCACCGAGGCCCGGCTGGCGCCGCTGCGCCGGCAGGTCGCGGTCTTCGAGCTCGAGGGCGCGCTGTTCTTCGGCAGCGGCGAGCAGCTTCTGGCCGAAGCCGACCGCCTGGGCCCCGACTGCCGCTGCCTGGTGCTGGACCTGCAGCGCGTCGGCGCGCTCGACGAGACCGGCGCCGCGACGCTGCAGCTGCTGGCGCAGCGCCTGGCGCAGCGCGGCGTGGCCCTGCTGCCGGCCGGGCTGCGCGAGGGTTCGCCGGCCGCGCGCGCGCTGGCGGAGTTCGCCACCCTCGGCCCGCTGTGGCCCGACGCCGACCGCGCCACCGAGGAGGCCGAGCGCCGGCTGCTCGGCGACGCGGCCGCCGGCGCCGGGTCCGTCGCGCTGGCCGGGACCGCGCTGGCGCGCGGGCTGACGCCGCCGCAGCTGGCACGCCTGGGCGCGCTGCTGCAGCCGCTGCGGCTGGCGGCCGGGGCGCGGCTGTTCGAGCGCGGCGATCCCGGCGACGCCTTGTACCTGCTGGTCAGCGGCTCGGTCAGCATCCACGGCCCGGCCGGGCCGGAGGGGCGGGTGCAGCGCTACGTCAGCTTCTCGCCCGGCGTCATGCTCGGCGAGATGGCGATGCTGGACGGCGCCGGCCGCTCGGCCGCCGCGGTGGCGGACGGCGAGGCGGCACTGCTGCGGCTGGACGGCGCGACGCTGCGCCGGCTGACCGAGGACGAGCCCGCGCTGGCCGCCGCGCTGTACCGCAACATCGCGGTCCACCTGAGCGAGCGCTTGCGCGCCGCGGCGCTGCGCGGCGACGCCGCCTGAGCACCCCCAGGGCCGGGCTGGCCTCAGCCCGCCCCCCGCGGGGGTCCAGGTGCCCGGCAAGGCCGGTTCACCGCAGGCGCGGCGGCCGAGCGCCTAGACTTGCGCCGTCGCCACCGCCCGGAGCCCGCACCATGCCCGAACCCATCCTCGTCGCCCGCCACGGCGACGTCGAGTGCCACCTGCTGCCCGCGCTGGCCAACCGCCACGGGCTGATCACCGGCGCCACCGGCACCGGCAAGACGATCACGCTGCAGACGCTGGCCGAGGGCTTCAGCCGCATCGGCGTGCCGGTCTTCATGGCCGACGTGAAGGGCGACCTCACCGGCATCAGCCAGCGCGGCGCGCTGCCGCCGAAGGTGGCGCAGATCCTGAAGGACCGCGGGCTGCCCGAGCCCGAGCCGCTGGCCTGCCCGGTGACGCTGTGGGACGTCTTCGGCGAGCAGGGCCACCCGGTGCGCGCCACGGTGGCCGACATGGGCCCGCTGCTGCTGGGCCGCATGCTGGCGCTCAACGAGACGCAGTCCGGCGTGCTGAACCTGGTCTTCCGCATCGCAGACGACCAGGGCCTGGCGCTGCTGGACATGAAGGACCTGCGCGCGATGCTGCAGCACGTGGGCGACAACGCGAAGCAGTTCACCACCGAGTACGGCAACATCAGCGCGGCCAGCGTGGGCGCCATCCAGCGCGGGCTGCTGCAGATCGACGAGCAGGGCGGCGACCGCTTCTTCGGCGAGCCCATGCTCGACATCGCCGACTTCATGCAGACCGTCGACGGCCGCGGGGTCGTGAACGTGCTGGCTGCCGACCGGCTGATGAACTCGCCGCGGCTGTACGCGACCTTCCTGCTGTGGATGCTCTCGGAGCTGTTCGAGACGCTGCCCGAGGTCGGCGACCTCGACCAGCCCAAGCTGGTGTTCTTCTTCGACGAGGCGCACCTGCTGTTCAACGACGCCCCGAAGGCGCTGGTCGAGCGCATCGAGCTCGTCGTGCGCCTGGTGCGCAGCAAGGGCGTGGGCGTCTATTTCGTGACGCAGAACCCGCTGGACGTGCCCGACACCGTGCTCGCGCAGCTGGGCAACCGCGTGCAGCATGCGCTGCGCGCCTTCACGCCGCGCGACCAGAAGGCGGTCAAGGCGGCGGCAGAAACGATGCGCCCGAACCCGGGCATCAAGGACCTGGCCGGCGCGATCACCGAGCTGGCGGTGGGCGAGGCGCTGGTCAGCTTCCTCGACGCCAAGGGCCGGCCCTGCGTGACCGAGCGGGTGTACGTGCTGCCGCCGGGCAGCCAGATCGGCCCCATCACGCCCGAGCAGCGGCGCGCGCTGATCAACCGTTCTCTGGTCGCCGGCGTGTACGAGAAGACCGTGGACAACGAGTCCGCGCACGAGCTGCTGAAGCAGCGCGTGGCCGCGGCCGCCGAGGCCGGCGGCGCGGCGCGCACGGGCACGGCCGGCGGCACGGCGTCCGGCGGCAGCATGCTCGACTCGGTGAAGGACGCCGTCTTCGGCACCACCGGCCCGCG
The DNA here is from genome assembly GCA_964621995.1 of uncultured Rubrivivax sp. GTDB lineage: Bacteria > Pseudomonadota > Gammaproteobacteria > Burkholderiales > Burkholderiaceae_C > Rubrivivax. The sequence goes on from CAZUPH010000235.1 coordinate 3,897, forward strand.
CGGCGGCCGCCACCCGGGGCTGGCCGAGAAGGCGGCGTCGTCGGCGGTGCGCAGCATCGGCTCGGCGGTCGGCCGCGAGATCATCCGCGGCGTGCTCGGCGGCCTGTTCGGCGGCACGCGCCGGCGCTGAGGCTCAGCGCCCGGGCGCCGACGGCCCGCCCGGCTGGGTGGGTGCTGCCGATGCGGCGGCGGCGGACGCCGGCGCCTTGGCCGCCGGCATGGCGGGCGGCCGGGGCGGCTGCCACGGCAGCATCACGCGCGCCGCGCTGTCCAGCGCGGGCAGCAGGCGGTTGGCGTAGTAGCTGCTCGGCGTGTCCGGCTCCAGCGCGGCCACGGCCAGGTGGGCCAGCGGCTGCGCCAGCGTCAGCCACCAGCCGCCCGCGGGCACCGTCTCGCGCAGCGCCTCGGTGCGCACCTGCACCAGGCGCGCGGTGGCGGCCTCGCCGACCGTGCCGCGCACGTCCGGGCGTGCACCTTCGGTCAGCAGCAGCGGCCGCCAGCGCTCCAGCGCCAGCTCGGCCGGCGGCTCCAGCGGCTGCAGCACGAGCCCCAGCAACTGCAGCCGCCCGACGGCGTCGGCCGCGTCGGGCGCCAGCCAGTAGCCGCAGGGCCGCGGCCGCGCCAGCAGCGTTCGCAGCTCCAGCGACGAATTCCAGTGCACCTGCAGCGCGCGGTCGGCGCCGGTGTCCGGGTCCAGCATCAGCAGCTCGCGCCGGGTGGGGGTCTGCGCGGCCAGCACCACGACCTCGCCGCGGCAGGCCGCGGCGGCGACCTCGGCATCGGCCTGCGCGCGCAGCGCGGCCAGCTCGCCGGCGCGCGCCGCGGCACTGGCCAGCACGCTGCGCGCCGCGACGACATGGCTGTGCACGCGGCGCTGCAGGTGCAGCCGCCCGATGCCGATGCCGCGCGTCTCCAGCAGGATGCTGATGGCGTGGCCGAGCCCGAGCACGTTGCGCGCGATGTCGGGCGCCACTCCGCCCATCGAGAGGCGCAGGTCGCCCGGCGTCGTCGGGTTGGTGTGGTACCACTCGGCCGTGAGGCCCTCGCGCGCCAGCGCCGCCAGCAGCGGCTGGCGGAACCACTCCTCGCTGGCACGCTGCAGCGCGGGGGGCAGGTTGGCCGCGGTGGCGTACTGCAGCAGCAGGTCGTGGCGCTGCACGGCGCCGAACTTCTGCAGGTAGCGGCCGAGGACCACGTGCTCGTGCGCGTCCACCACCACCAGCGGCCGCAGCGCCGCCACCAGCGCGGCCAGCGCACGCGCCTCGGGGGTGCGCAGCAGCAGGTGGTCGCGGTTGATGTCCAGGCCGTGCGCACCGCGACGCTGGGCCTCGAGCGCGCCGTCGGGGTTCAGGCGCGGCAGCACGACCACGTCGATGCGCTCCAGCACCTCCGCGCCCTCGCCGCGCGAGAGCTGCTGCGCCAGTGCCAGCAGCGCCTCGGCCGGCGCCGGCTCGTCGCCATGCTGCTGCCCGACCAGCAGCACCACCGGCCGCCCCGGACCGCGGCTGAAGTGCAGCGCCTCGATCGCGCGGCCCCAGGCCGAGCGGCCGACATCCAGCAGCCGCGGGCCGCCGGGCAGCGCGGCCAGCCCGCGCAGCGTCGCGGCCAGCTCCTGCGGCGTCGTGTAGTCGTCGCGGTCCTCGCGCAGCCCGGGCGTGTCGTAGCGCAGCGGCGGGTCGGGGAAGCGTGCGGCGACGGCCTCGGCATAGGGCAGCGCCGGCGCCGCCGCCGTGGCCGTTGGCGTTGGCGCAGGCGGCTCGCCGGCCGGCTGCGCCCAGCCCGCGGCGGCGGCCAGCACCAGCAGCGCGGCGGCCAAGGCGTGGCGCAGCGGGGTTCGGCAGCGGCGGGGCGGCATGGC
>CAZUPH010000236.1:0-4877 GCA_964621995.1 uncultured Rubrivivax sp.
CCACGCACCGCACGCTGCAGCGCATGCTCAGGCCGCTGGGCGTGGCCGCGCAGGCGCGCCCGCTGCCCGCCGCCGGCGAGGCCGCCGCGCAGGCGCTGCTGGCCGGCTTCCTGGGCGGCCGCGGGCGCGACTATCCCCGCGCGCTGTCCAGCCCGCTCACCGCGCCCGAGGGCTGCTCGCGGCTGTCGCCGCACCTGGCCTTCGGCACGCTGTCGATGCGCCAGGTGCACCAGGCCACCGAGCGTGCGATCCGCTCCACGCCCGACCCGGCGCTCGCGCGCGCGCTGCGCGCCTTCGCCGGCCGCCTGCGCTGGCACTGCCACTTCGTGCAGAAGCTGGAGGACGAGCCGGCCATCGAGACCCGCCACTTCGCGCGCGCCTGCGACGGCCTGCGGCCGGGCGACGTCGAAGGCGGCGGCGCACCCTTCGGCGAGCGCGATCGGGCACGCTTCGAGGCCTGGTGCGAGGGGCGCACCGGCTATCCGATGGTCGATGCCTGCATGCGCCAGCTGCGCGCCACCGGCTGGCTCAATTTCCGCATGCGCGCGATGCTGGTCAGTTTTGCCGCCTACCACCTGTGGCTGCATTGGCGCGAACCGGGCCTGTTCCTGGCCCGCCAGTTTCTGGATTTCGAGCCCGGCATCCACTGGAGTCAGATGCAGATGCAAAGCGGCACCACCGGCATCAATACGCTGCGCATGTATTCGCCGGCCAAGCAGGCGCGCGACCACGACCCCGCGGGCGAATTCCTGCGCCGCTGGGTGCCCGAATTCGGCACGCCGGACTATCCGGCACCGGTCGTCGACGAACGCGCGGCGCTGGCCTTCGCCAAACAGAGCTTGTACGGCGTGCGCGCCGCGGCACCGGCGCGCGCCGAGGCCGACGCCGTGCAGCAGCGGCACGGCTCGCGCCGCAGCGGCCTGCCGCCCACCGGCCCCAGGCGCGGCCGCGGCGCAGCGCGCGACGGCGGACCCCTGCAGCAGGAGCTGTTCCCGTGAGCGGCCGGCGCGAAGGCTTCCGCGGCAACAAGGCCACGCTGCCGGGCAAGCCCTGCGCGACCTGCGGCCGCTGGATGAGCTGGCGGCGTGCCTGGGCGAAGAACTGGGAGCAGGTGCGCCACTGCTCCGACGCCTGCCGCAGGAAGCGTGGCGGGCCGGTCGGCGGCTGAGCCCGTGCGCCGCGACCTGCCCGGTGCATTGCGCCGTGCATTCGAACGGCGAATGGCGGCTAGCCGGCCGGCGCTGCACGCCGCACAAGAACCGAATTAGGGTTCTTGTTTTACGACTGCGTGCAAATTGCGAGACAATGCACGGCGCGCGCAGTAGCGAACTGTTTCGACGTGCCGTCCCGCAAAGGGACAGAATAATTCCCGGGGAGTTCTCATTCGATGCAAGACCCCAACTTCATGAGCAAGAATTACGCGACATTGGTCAAGCAGATTGCCAGCCTCCAGGCGGAAGCCGAGAAGGTGCGCAAGCAGGAAATCGACGGCGTCATCGCCCGCATCCGCGACGCGATCGCCTTCTACCAGCTCACCGCGGCCGACCTGGGCTTCGGTGCCCGCGGCCCGGCCCGCGAGGCCAAGGCCCCGGCCAAGCGCGGCCGCAAGCCCGGCAAGGCGAAGAAGACCAGCGCCGCGGTCAAGTTCCGCGACGAGGCCGGCAACACCTGGGTCGGCCGCGGCAAGCGCCCGCAGTGGCTGCGCGACGCGCTGGCCAGCGGCAAGCAGCTCTCGGACTTCGCCGTCAAGTGAGCTAGCGGCGCCGGGTCGGCGCGGCCTCAGCCCGCCGTCGCCTGGCGCACCGCGCGCTCCCAGCGCGCCATCGCCTCGGCCGCGCGCTCGCGCGGCCAGGCGGGCTCGAAGCGCCGCTCGGCGCGCCACATCGCCGTGAGCTCCTCGCGCCCGGCATAGACGCCGGCCGCCAGCCCGGCGAGATACGCCGCACCCAGCGCCGTCGTCTCGGTGACGGCCGGCCGCACCACCGGCACGCCCAGCAGGTCGGCCTGGAACTGCATCAGCAGGTCGTTGACGCTGGCCCCGCCGTCCACGCGCAGCTCGGCCACCGGCACGCCGTCGCGCGCCATCGCCTGCAGCAGCGCCGCACTCTGGAAGGCGATGCTCTCCAGCGCCGCGCGCGCGATGTGCGCCGCCGTGCTGCCGCGCGTCAGGCCGACGATGGCGCCGCGTGCATCGGCATTCCAGTACGGTGCGCCCAGGCCGGTGAAGGCGGGCACGAACATCACGCCGCCGGCGTCCGGCACGCTCTCGGCCAGCGCCTGCACCTCGGCGCTGGACGAGATGGCGCGCAGCCCGTCGCGCAGCCACTGCACGACGGCGCCGCCGATGAAGACGCTGCCTTCCAGCGCAAACTCGCGCGCCGCCGAGGTCTGCGCCGCGGCAGTGGTGATCAGCCCGTTGGCCGAGGTCTCGAAGCGCTCGCCGGTGTGCATCAGCAGGAAGCAGCCGGTGCCGTAGGTGTTCTTCGCCATGCCGGGCGCGAAGCAGGCCTGGCCGAACAGCGCCGCCTGCTGGTCGCCGGCGATGCCGCACACGGGGATCGGGGCGCCGAAGAGCGTCGTCTCGCCATACGCGTGCGCCGACGGGAAGACCTGCGGCAGCACGCTGGCCGGGATGTGCAGGGCCTTCAGCAGCCCGCGGTCCCAGACGTTGTGGCGGATGTCGAACAGCATCGTGCGCGAGGCATTGCTCACGTCGGTGGCGTGCACGCGGCCGCCGGTCAGCTTCCACAGCAGCCAGCTGTCCACGGTGCCGAAGGCCAGCTCGCCCTGCGCCGCGGCGATGTGCGCGCCGCTCACGTGGTCCAGCAGCCAGCGCAGCTTGGTGCCGCTGAAGTAGGGGTCGATCACGAGGCCGGTGCTGCGCCGCACCTCGTCCACCAGCCCCTGCTCGCGCAGCTGCGCGCACAGCGGCTCGGTGCGGCGGTCCTGCCAGACGATGGCGCGGTGCAGCGGCCGGCCGCTGCCGCGCTGCCACAGCACGGTGGTCTCGCGCTGGTTCGTGATGCCGATGGCCGCGATGTCCCGGGCCTGCAGGCCGGAGCTCGCCAGCGCCTCCTGCGCCACCGCGAGCTGCGTGTCCCAGATCTCGTCGGCGTCGTGCTCCACCCAGCCCGGCTGCGGGAAGTGCTGCGTGAATTCGCGCTGCGCCAGCGCCACGATGCGCCCGCTGCGGTGGAAGACGATCGCACGCGAACTGGAGGTGCCCTGGTCCAGTGCCAGCAGGTGGTCCTTGTCCATGGGCGCGTGGTCTCCTGATCCTTGTCGTGGCCTGCAGCGACTCTGCCACAGCCTGCGCGTCGCCCGCACAATCGGCACCCGACCATGGACGCGCCGCTGCGCTTCGCCGCCACCAAGATCCAGCCGCCGCAGGGCCCCACGGGCCGCTCGCTGCGCGCCGCGCTGGTCGAGCGTCCGGCGCTGGACGCCGCGTTGTGGGCCGCGCTGCTGGGTGCACGCGTGGTGCTGCTGCAGGCGCCGGCCGGCTTCGGCAAGACCACCGCGCTGGCGGCACAGCTGGCGCGGCTGCCCGAGGGCACCGCGCTGGCCTGGGTGGCGATGGACGAGGCCGACGACCTGCCGCGCCTGTTTGCCTGCCTGGCCGCGGCGCTGGAGGGTGCCGACCTGCCCTGGCGCATCGCGCCGGAGGCGCTGGCGGCGCAGATCGACGCCAACACCGCGCCGCGCCCGCGCGCCATCGACGAGCTGGTCAATGCGCTGGCCGGCGCCGACGCGCCGCATGGCGTGATCGTGCTCGACGACCTGCACCGCGTCGGCGACGGCCCTGCCGGCCAGCGCCTGATGCAGGGGCTGGACGCGCTGATCGAGCGCCTGCCGCCGCAGTGGACGCTGGTGCTGTCCACCCGCGTGGCGCCGCCGCTGGCGCTGGCGCGCTGGCGCGCCGCCGGCGAGCTGCTGGAGTTCGACCAGGAGCGGCTGCGCTTCGGCGCCGAGGAGGCCGCGGCACTGGCCGCCGCCAGCGGTGCCGCCGAACGCGCCGGTGAACTGCTCGAGCGCACCGGCGGCTGGCCGGCCGGACTGCGCCTGTGCCTGGCGGCGCTGGGCACGCGCGGCCTGTCGGCGCAACGCGCCGGCGCGCTGATGGACCGCCACCTCTTCGAATTCCTGGCCAGCGAGGTGCTGGACGACCTGCCGCCGCCGCTGCACGAGTTCCTGCTGCGCTGCTCGGTGCTGCCGGAGATCACCGCCACCGCCGCCGCGGCCGTGAGCGGCGACCCGCGTGCCGCGGCCTGGCTCGACGAGATCGAGCGCCGCGGCCTCTTCGCCACCGCGCTGGATGCGCAGGAGCGCACGCTGGTGCTGCACGACCTGTTCCGCGACGCGCTGCAGGAACGGCTGAAGCGCGAGCGTCCCGGCGAATGGGCGCCGCTGCTGCAGCGCGCCGCGGCCAGCGAGCCCGACCCGCTGCGCCGCGTCGGGCTGCTGCAGCGCGCCGGCGACGCCGCGGCGGCGGAAGCGGAACTGCTGCGCGCCGCGCCCGAGCTGCTGCTGCACGGCGCCACCGGCGAGCTGCTGCGCGCCGTCGATGCCTTCGACGCCGGCTGGCGCGCGGCCTCGCCCGGCCTGCAGCGGCTGGCCGGCATGGTGGCCTTCCAGCGCTGGGACTGGGAGCGCAGCGCGCGCCACTTCGAGGCCGCGCTGGCCGCCGCGCTGCGCCGCGAGGCGGCGGCGCCGGACGCGGCCGCCGCCGAGGCCGCGCGCGCGGAGCGGGCACTGGCCAGCGCCTACCTCGCCTCGGCGCTGTACCCGCTGGACCGCAACGACGAGGCCGAGCGGCTGCTCGCCGCGCTGGCCGCGCTGCCGCAGCCGCCGCACGCGCGCCGCGTCGCGCTGATGGC
>CAZUPH010000236.1:4887-5751 GCA_964621995.1 uncultured Rubrivivax sp.
GCCGAGCTGGCGCAGCGCTTCCGCCGCGGCGAGCACGAGAGCATGCCGGCGCTGTATGGCGAGGTCGTCGCGCTGCTGGAGCGCGAGGGTGCGCTGTTCGACTGGTGGGAGGGCATCCCGGCGGCCAACTGGACCACGCTGCCGGGCATGCCGCCGCTGATCGAGCGCTACCTGGCCGGCGCGCTGGCGCGCATCGGCGCGCAGCCGCTGCCGATGCGCGCCGAGCTGCGCGTGCTGCTCGCCTTCAGCCACCTGTGGGGCGGCCGCATCGCGCGGGCGCGCGACGAGATGGCGCTCGCCGAGGAGGAGATGAAGTGGCTGGCCGTCTCCGGCGAGGGCGAGATCGGCGTCCTGCTGTTCCGCCTGATCGAGGGCGCCATCAGCGGCCGCGCGGACGAGCTGCGCGAGCGCCTGGTGCGCATGCTCGCGCGCGAGGACGCCGCCGGCGAGGTGCGGCGGCGGCTGTGGCAGCACCAGGTGGCGATCTACGGCGTGCGCATGAACGACGTGCTGGGCGCGGACGAGGCCGTGCTCGCGCACTGGGCCGCGCTGCTGAAGGAGAACCCGATCGCCGACCCCCGCGCCGACAACGGCCGCGCGATCGCGGTGCGCGCGCGCCATGCCGCGGCGCAGGGGCGCTGGGCCGACGCCGCGGCGCTGTTCACCGCGCTGCTGCCGCGGCTGCCGCGCATGGACGTGATGGGCCACGCCACCGAGCTGCAGCTGCGCGCGGCCCATGCGCTGCTGCGCAGCGGCCGCCTGGACGAGGCGGCCATCGTGCTGATCGCCGCCGTGCAGCGCATGCAGCGCGACGACCTGCGCGGCAACGCGCTGCTGGCCGGCGTGCCGGCGCTGCGCGCGCTG
>CAZUPH010000237.1:0-5712 GCA_964621995.1 uncultured Rubrivivax sp.
GCGACAGCACGTCGCCCGGGCGCATGCCGCCGCGCGCCAGGCACAGGATCTGGTCGAACTGCCAGCCCGAGGCATGCACCTTCAGCGCCAGGCGCTCGGTCAGCAGGTGGTATTCGTCCCAGGACACGTACAGGTGCTTGCCGTCGTCGGTGAGCATGCGGTCGGTCTCCTCGTTGCGGTTCTTGGCGCGGCGTCGCGGCGGTTCAGGGCCGGAAGGGGTGGCGCAGCAGGATCGTGTGCACGCGGTCGGGGCCGGTGGACACCATGTCGATCGGCGCGCCGATCAGCGCCTGCATGCGCTCCAGGTAGCGCCGCGCATTCAGCGGCAGCTGCTCCCAGTTCGTCAGCCCGGCGGTGGTCTCGCTCCAGCCCGGCAGCGTCTCGTAGACCGGCTTGCACTCGGCGATCTCGTCGGCGTCCAGCGGCAGCACGTCCAGGCGGCGGCTGCCGAGCTCGTAGCCGGTGCAGATGTTGATCTCGGGCAGGCCGTCCAGCACGTCCAGCTTGGTGATGCACAGGCCGGAGACGCCGTTGATGATCATGCTGCGCTTCAGCGCCGCGGCGTCCAGCCAGCCGCAGCGCCGGGCGCGGCCGGTGACCACGCCGCGCTCCTGGCCCACCGTGCTGAGGTGGTGGCCCACGCCGCCGGGCTTGTCGATGTCCAGTTCGGTCGGGAAGGGTCCGCCGCCGACGCGCGTGGTGTAGGCCTTGGTGATGCCCAGGATGTAGTGCAGCTGCCCGGGGCCCAGCCCCGAGCCGGCGGCCGCGTTGCCCGCCACGCAGTTGCTCGAGGTGACGAAGGGATAGGTGCCGTGGTCGATGTCCAGCAGCGTGCCCTGCGCACCCTCGAACAGCAGGTTCTCGCCGCGCAGGTGCGACTGGAACAGCCGGTAGCCGACGTCGGCCATCAGCGGCTTGATCCGCTCGGCGGCGCGCAGCGCGTCGTCCAGCATCGGCTGCAGCGGCAGCGCCTGCGCGCCCAGCACGCCGGTGAGCTCTGCGTTGTGCAGCTCCAGCAGCTCGGCGAGCTTGGCCTCGAGCCGCGCCGGGTGCTTGAGGTCCTGCACGCGCAGTGCGCGGCGCGCGACCTTGTCCTCGTAGGCCGGGCCGATGCCCTTGCCGGTGGTGCCGATCCTGCCGCTGCCGCTGCTCTCGCGGCGCGCCTCGCGGGCGCGGTCGATCTCCACGTGGAAGGGCAGGATCAGCGGACAGGACTCGCTGAGGAACAGGCGCGAGCGCACGTCCACGCCGAGCTGCTCGATGCGCTCGATCTCGGCCAGCAGGTGCTGCGGGTCGACGACCACGCCGTTGCCGATGTAGCAGGCCACGCCCTCGCGCATGACGCCCGAGGGGATCAGCTGCAGCGCCGTCTTGCGGCCGTTGATGACGAGCGTGTGGCCGGCGTTGTGGCCGCCCTGGAAGCGCACCACGCCCTGCGCGTGGTCGGTCAGCCAGTCGACGATCTTGCCCTTGCCCTCGTCACCCCACTGGGTGCCGACGACGACGACGTTGCGGCCGGCGCCGGGCCGGATGGCTGCATGCATGGTGTTCAGTCCGTGGTCCTCTTGTTCATGGCTCGTGCAGGGGCGTCGTTCAGGGGCGTCGTGCGGGCGCGCGCTCAGGTCGCACGCAGCACCCAGCGCCCGTCCACCTGCACCAGTTCGCGGTCGCAGTCGAAGGCCGCGGCGTCCGGCTCGTGGCCGGGCAGCATCGCGAGCACCGTCTCGCCCTGCTCGCGCAGGCGGCGCACCGCGGCGCGCAGCGCGGGGTCCTCGCCCCAGGGCGCGCGGATCGCGGTCGGCGCGGCGGCCGGGCCCGCGGCCTCGGCCAGCGCCTTCAGGTCCAGGCTGAAGCCGACCGCCGGCCGGTTGCGGCCGAAGACGGCGCCGACCTCGTCGTAGCGGCCACCGCGCGCCAGCGGCGCGTTGCCGCCGTGGCCGGCGCGGCCGTAGATCGCGAAGCGCACGCCGCTGTAGTAGGCGTAGCCGCTGAGCTCGGCGAGGTCGAAACCCACGCGCAGCTGCGGGAACGCCGCCCTCAGGTGGCTGGCCAGCCACTGCAGCTGCTCCAGCGCCTGCAGCACCAGCGGGCGCGCGGGCAGCGCCTCGCGCGCGGCCGCCAGCACCTCCTCGCCGCCGTACAGGCGCAGCAGCGCCTGCAGGCCGCGGCGCGACTCCTCGGGCACGCCGTCCTGCAGGCCCTGCAGCGCGGCGGCGTCCTTGCGTGCCAGCGCGAGCACGATCTCGTGCAGGCGCGCCGCGTCCAGTGGCACGCCGGCCAGCACGCCGCGCAGGATGCGCGTGTCGGCCAGGTCGATGACCAGCGGGTGCACCTCGGCCAGCTGCAGGCAGTCCAGCGCCAGCTCGGCGGCCTCGAGATCCGCCTCGAGCCCGGCGTGGCCGAAGATCTCGGCCCCGAACTGCAGCGGCTCGCGCGTCGAGGCCGGGCCGCCCGGCCGCGTGTGCACCACCGGCCCGCAGTAGCACAGGCGTGTCACGCCCTCGCGGTTCAGCAGGTGGGCGTCGATGCGCGCGGCCTGCGGGGTGGTGTCGGCGCGCAGGCCCAGCGTGCGGCCGCTGAGCTGGTCCACCAGCTTGAAGGTCTGCAGGTCCAGCGCATGGCCGGTGCCGGTGAGCAGTGAATCGAGGTGCTCCAGCAGCGGCGGGATCACGAGCTCGAAGCCGTAGCCGCGTGCGCGGTCCAGCAGCCCGCGCCGCAGCTGCTCGACGCGACGCGCCTCGCCCGGCAGCACGTCGGCGATGTGCTCGGGCAGCAGCCAGGCAGACAGCATGGAACCCAACCGTTGTTGAAAACGGCATTGTACGGGGCCCCTCGCCGCGGGCCCGCTGCGACGCCGCAGCGCCGTCAGAGCCAGACCAGCAGCAGCAGCAGCCCCACGCCCATGCTGAGCAGGCCGATGAAGCGGATCTGGCCGTCGCTCATGCGCGTGGCGCGCTCGAACAGCTCGCGCCAGCTGCGCGGGCTCAGGAAGGGCAGCAGCCCTTCCATCACCAGCATCAGCGCGAAGGCGCCGAGCAAGGCCTCGCCCATGCGGCGCGGCGCGCTTCGCAGCCCCGGGGCGGCGGCGCGGACCCCGCTCAGCGCCCGGCCGGCGTGCCGCTGCGCATGGCGCGGAAGAAGTCGTTGCCCGGGTCCAGCACCATCACGTCGCCCTTGGTCCGGAAGGTGGCCCGGTAGGCCTCCAGGCTGCGATAGAACTGCGCGAACTGCGGGTCGCGGCCGAAGGCGTCGGCGTACAGCGCGGTGGAGCGGGCGTCGCCCTCGCCCTTGATCTTCTGCGCGTCGCGGTAGGCCTCGGCGACGATGATCTCGCGCTGGCGGTCGGCGTCGGCGCGGATCTTCTCGGCGTCGGCCGCGCCCTCGGAGCGCAGCTCGTTGGCCACGCGCTTGCGCTCGGACTCCATGCGCCGGTAGACCGACTCGGTGATGTCGGCGACGAAGTCCACGCGCTTGATGCGAACGTCGATGATCTCGATGCCGAAGGGCTGCGAGGCCTCGATCAGGCGCTGGCGCACGTCGGTCATGACGCGCTCGCGCTGGGTGGCGAGCACGCCGCTGACCGTGCGCTTGGTGATCTCCTCGTTGAACACCGCCTGCACCACCGGCGCGAGGCGGATCTCGAGGTTGCGGAAGTCCACGCCGTTGTTGCGGATGAACTGGCGCGGCTCGTTGATGCGCCACTTCACCAGCCAGTCGATGACCAGGCTCTTCTTCTCGGCGGTGAAGATGGGCCGCGTTTCCGGGCTCTCCAGGGTCTGCACGCGCTTGTCCAGGAAGACCACGTTCTGGAACGGCGGCGGCATCTTGAACTTCAGGCCCGGCTCGGTGATGACTTCCTTGATCTCGCCGAGCGCGAAGACGACGCCGACCTGGCGCTGGTCGACGACGAAGAGCGTGCTGCTGGCGGCCATCAGCGCGATCAGCGCGGCGGCGACGATGAGTCCGATGCGGTTCATGTGGCGGGCCCCTTCAGCGGCCTTCGCGGTCGCGCGACCGCGCGCCGTCGCGGGAACGGATGTCGATGCTCTGCGCGCCGGCGGACTCGGTGCTCACGGCGCTGGCGGCCGGCGGCGCCACCGTGGCGGGCGCCGGTGCGCCGGCCTGCTGCATCAGCCGGTCCAGCGGCAGGTACAGCAGGTTGGAGTTGTTGCGGCTGTCGACCATGACCTTGCTGACGTTGGAGTACACCTGCTGCATGGTCTCCAGGTACAGGCGGTCGCGCGTGACCGTCGGCGCCTTCTGGTACTCGGTCAGCACGGAGCGGAAGCGCTGCGCGTCACCTTCGGCCTGCGCGACGACGCGCGCCTTGTAGCCCTCGGCCTCTTCGAGCAGGCGCGAGGCGGTGCCTCGCGCGCGCGGGATCACGTCGCTGGCGTAGGCCTGGCCCTCGTTGCGGAAGCGGTCGCGGTCGGCGCCGGCACGCACCGCGTCGTTGAACGCGGCCTGCACGGCGTCGGGCACCTGCACGCTCTGCAGGTTGACGTTGGAGACCACGATGCCGGCATTCAGACGGTCGAGCTGGCTCTGGATCAGCCGCACCAGGTCGGCGGCGATCGCGTCGCGCTCCTCGTACAGCACGCGGTCCACGGTGCTGCGGCCGATGATCTCGCGCACCGCGGTCTCGGCGGCCTGGATCACCGCGTCGTCGGGGCTGCGGTTCTCGAACAGGTAGTTGCGTGCGTCGGCGCGGCGGTACTGCACCGTGAAGCGCAGGTCGACGATGTTCTCGTCCTGCGTGAGCATCGACGAGTCGCGCAGCCCGGTGATCTGCGTCACCGTCGCGCGGCCGACGTCCACCGACTGCAGCTGCGACACGGCCACCGTCTCGTGCGACTGCACCGGGTAGGGCAGCCGCCACTTGAAGCCGGCGTCGGCGGTGTAGGCGTACTTGCCGAAGGTCAGCACCACGGCCTGGTGACCTTCCTGCACGATGAAGAAGCCGCTGCCCAGCCAGATCAGCAGCGCCACGCCGCCGATCAGCCCGGCGCCGATGCCGGCGCTCTTGGCGTCGGGCTGGAACGAGGGACCGCCACCGTCGCCGCCGCTGCCGTTGCCGCGCCGCGGGCCGCCCGGGCCCTTGCCGCCGAACAGGCCGCTGAGCTTGCGGTTGAAGTCGCGCCACAGCTCGTCCAGGTCGGGCGGGCCGTCGTTGCGGTTGTTGTAGATCAGCGCATCGCCGGCGGACGCGGACGGCCGGGCCGGGCGGCGCAGCGCGGCGGCGCGCATCCAGGCCGCCAGGGCGCTGGCCACGGCGCCCAGCCGGGCGGTGAACGGGGGACGGTCAGGTTCGAACATGCTGCGACTCGGTGCCCGATGCGGCCGGGCTGTCCGTGAGATGAAGGGGATGGGCATGGGCGGCCGCCTCGGCTGCGCCGGGGCGCTGCAGCGCCTGCTGCGCGATGGCCTCGCGCAGCAGGTCCAGGCCGGCACCGGTGCGGGCGCTGACGAAGACGCGGCGGCGGCGCAGCCCCGGCGCGACCTCGATCCAGTCGGCGGCCTCGCGCGGCTGGCGCGAGCCTTCGAGCAGGTCGCACTTGTTGTAGACGAGCAGCTGCGGCACGCCGCTGGCGCCGATCTCCTCGAGCACACGCTCGACCTCGGCCATCTGCTCGGCAAGCTGCGGGCTGGCCGCGTCCACCACGTGCAGCAGCAGGTCGGCGTCGGCCGCCTCCTGCAGCGTGGCGCGGAAGG
>CAZUPH010000238.1:0-2651 GCA_964621995.1 uncultured Rubrivivax sp.
GCTGACCGAACTGATGGAGCCGCTCGTCAAGGCCAACTTCGAGGTGCCCGCGCAGCTGGACATCAAGGTCGGCCTGAGCGCCTTCTCGCTGACCACCACGCCGCCCGAAGCCCTGGGGCTGATGCAATGCACGCCGCACTTCGACGCCAGCACGCCTCACCACATGGCGGCGCTGCTGTGGCTGTGCGACGAGCGCCATGGCGGCACCGGCTTCTACCGTCACAACGCGACCGGCTGGCAGCGCATCACGGCCGACAACCGCGAACCTTATCTGGACGCCTATCACGCCGAGGTCAACAGCCGCCGCCCGGCGCAGCGCTACTTCGATGGCTCGGACGCGCAGTTCGCGTTCCTCGGCATGATGCCGGCGCGCTTCAACCGCCTCGTCGTCTACCCGGGCAGCCTGCTGCACAGCGCCTGCCTCCACCCCGGCCGCAGCCTGAGCGGCGACCCACGTCAGGGCCGGCTGACGGTCAACACCTTCTACGACTTCTGAGCGCATGAGGCCCTTGCTCGCTGCCCCCCTGCTCGCGCTGACCACGACCTTGGCTGCAGCCGCGCCGCTGACCGGTGCCTACAAGGATGTCTCGCTCGGCATCGACGCGGCCACGCCACGCATCGCCGAGCCGGCGTGGCTGCCGCCGCCACGGCGCGGCGAGGCGCTGGTCTGGGCGTTCGCCACCGGCGAGTGCGGGCGCGAACGCTGGGGCGACTTCGACACCGAGACCTTCGCGCGCCTGAACGTCGCCGCGCACGAGGCGGCAGGGCGTGACTACATCGTCTCGACCGGCGGCGCGGTCGGCGTCTTCAGCTGCGACGATGACGCGGCGATGCTGCGCTTCGTCGAGCGCTACGCGGGGTCGCGGCTGGTCGGCCTCGACTTCGACATCGAAGGCGCGCAGACGCCGGCGCAGATCGATGCCCTGGTGCAGCGCGCCAAGGCCGTGCACGCACGCTGGCCGGCGCTGCGCCTGAGCTTCACGATCGCCACCCATGCCGCGGCCGACGGCAGCCGACGCAGCCTGAACGCGACCGGCGAAGCGGTGCTGGCGTCGCTGCGCCGCGCGCGCCTCGACGACGCGGTGATCAACCTGATGGCCATGAACTACGGCAGGCCCGACGCGCGCTGGTGCGTGCCGCACCGCGGCCGCTGCGACATGGCGCGCTCGGCGCGTCAGGCCCTGGCCAACGTGCATCTGAAGTACGGCCTGCCGTACAACCGCCTCGCGGTTACCGTGATGCTGGGCGAGAACGACGTCGAGGCCAACGTGCTGAGCCCGGCCGACGCGGCGGCGGTGGCGCGCCATGCGCGGCGCCTGGGCCTCGCGGGCCTGTACTGGTGTTCGCTCGACCGCGACCTCGCCTGCCCCGCCGGCGAGCCGCGCCTGTCGCCGCGCTGCCATGCGCTGCCGGGCCTCGAGCCGGGGCGCTTCGCCCGCGAACTCGACGGCGCGCGGCGCCGCTGAGGCGGCGACGCCGGCCACAAGGCCATCCGTAGTTTGGGGCCTTGCAAATACTGCCAAGTATCTAAGTGAACTGATGAGTTCACAATTGCGCTCGGCAGTCCTGCCGCCGGACACCCCTCAGCAGTTGGAGCGTGGTGCCGTCAACCCTCCTGGAGACCGACGCAATGAGACGTTTCATTCTCAAGGCCGCAGTATTTGCAGTTGCTGGTGCGCTAGTGAGTGCTTGCGGCGGCAGCCATGACGACGAGCCCGGCAACCTGGCCGAGGTGGCCCAGCTGAACGGCTTCTCGGCGCTGATCGCCGCCGCGCAGCGCGCCGGCCTCGACGACGACCTGGCGGCGGCCGGCGCCAATGTCACCGTGTTCGCGCCGACCAACGCGGCCTTCGCGACCCTGGCCACGCAGCTCGGGTTCGCCGACGCCACGGCGATGGTGAACGCGCTGCCGCCGGCCGCCCTGGCCAACATCCTCAGCTACCACCTGCTGCCCGCCCGTCGCACGGCCGCAGACCTGGTGGCCGGCGGGGCGACGCAGGCCACGGCCTACAGCTTCGGCGGCAGCGCGGCGACGCTGGGCGTGGCCACCACCGGCGGGGTGCGCCTGACGGATGCGGCGCTGACGCAGGCCAACGTGACGTCCACCAACGTCGAAGCCAGCAACGGTCTGATCCACGTGGTCGACAAGGTGCTGGTGCCGCCTGGGGTGCTCAATGTCGTGCAGATAGCCCAGGTGAACCCGAGCTTCAGCACCCTGGTCGGCGCTGTTGTGCAGGCCGGTCTCGCCGACGACCTGAGCGCCGCCGGGCCGTTCACCGTGTTCGCGCCGACCAACACGGCCTTTGCCGCCATCGCCGGCACCGTCGCGGGCCTGAACGCGGCGCAGCTGCAGACCGTGCTGACCTACCACGTGGTGGGTGCGCAGGTGCCTTCTTCGGGCATCACCTTCGGCGCCCCGGTTGCCACGCTGTCGGGCCAGAGCTTCACGATCAACGCCGGCACGCCGCCGCAGATCGCCGCGATCACCGACACCACGGCCACGCCGGCGGGCATCGTCGCGGTGGACGTGCGCGCAAGCAACGGCGTGATCCACGTGGTCGACAAGGTGCTGCTGCCCACGCTCTGAGCGGTCGGCAAGGCCAGGGCGCGGCGGCCGGAGCGGCTGTTGGGGTTCTGGTACAGGTATTCCT
>CAZUPH010000238.1:2661-5707 GCA_964621995.1 uncultured Rubrivivax sp.
TCGGCGGCATGTCCGCCGCCGTCCGCTCAGCGCCTCGCCCGACCCTCGTCCTGCTCCCCGGCCTCGCCTGCGACGCCAGCCTGTGGGCGCCGCAGGCGCAGGCGCTTCGCGCCGCGGGCTGGGCGGCGGTCGTCAGCGACGCGCATGACAAGGCGCCGACCCTCGAGGCGATGGCGCAGCACGTGCTCGACACGCACGCCGGCCCGCTGCTGCTGGCCGGCGCCTCGATGGGCGGCATGGTCGCGCTGCACGCGGCGTTGCAGGCGCCAACGCGCGTCGCCGGCCTCGTGCTGGTGGACAGCAGCGCCCGCGCCGACAGCGAGGAGGTGAAGCGCCTGCGCGCCGATGCGATCGACCACTTCGAGCACGGCGACGTCGAACCCTTCCTGCGCATCAACGCTCCACTTGCGCTGCACCCGCGCCGCGCGAGCGATGCGGCGCTGATCGAGCGCTACCTCGCGATGGTGTTGCGCGGCGGCGTCGCGCCCTTGATCGCGCAGAACCGCGCCGTGATGCAGCGCCCGGACCTGCGGCCGCGCCTGCGCGAGATCGGATGCCCGGCGCTGGTGCTGGTCGGCGAGGCCGACGGCCTGACGCCGCCCGAGCATGCGCGGGAACTCGCGGCCGGCCTGCCGCGCGCCGAACTCCAGGTGATCGAAGGCGCCGGCCACCTGCCGACGCTGGAGACACCCGACGCGGTGACTACGCGTCTGCAGTCGTGGCTTGACGCGCGGGGCTGGTAGCCCAGGGCGTCGCCGCGGCGATCACGCCGCCGCCCAGACAGACCTCGCCGTCGTAGAGCACCGCGCTCTGGCCGGGCGTGACGGCCCATTGCGGCGCGTCGAAGTCGAGCGCGAAGCCCGTGTCGGCCGCGCGCAGCGTGCAGGCCGCGTCGGCCTGCCGGTAGCGGGTCTTGGCCGCATAGCGCCCCGGCGCCGGCGGCGCACCGGCGACCCAGCTCACGTCGTCGGCCGTCAACGCACCCGACTGCAGGGCCGCATGCTCATGGCCCTGCACGATGACCAGCGCGTTGCGCGCCAGGTCCTTGCGCGCGACGAACCAGGGCGCGTGCTCGCCCTGCACCGCATCGCGACCCTTGACGCCGCCGATGCCCAGGCCCTGGCGCTGGCCGAGCGTATAGAACGACAGGCCGACGTGGGTACCCAGCTTGCGGCCGCGCTCGTCCTCGATCGGCCCCGGCGCATGGCTCAGGTAGCGGTTCAGGAACTCGCGAAATGGCCGCTCGCCGATGAAACAGATGCCGGTCGAGTCCTTCTTCTTCGCGTTGGGCAGGCCGATCTCGGCTGCCAGACGGCGCACCTCGGTCTTCTTCAGCTCGCCCACCGGGAACAGCGTGCGCGCGAGCTGGGCCTGGTTCAGGCGGTGCAGGAAGTAGCTCTGGTCCTTGGCCGGGTCCAGGCCCTTGAGCAATTCGAAGCGCGCTTCGCGCTCGCGCACGCGCGCATAGTGGCCGGTGGCGATCTTCTGCGCGCCCAGGCGCATCGCATGGTCGAGGAAGGCCTTGAACTTGATCTCGGCATTGCACAGCACGTCCGGGTTCGGCGTGCGGCCGGCGGAGTACTCGCGCAGGAACTCGGCGAACACGCGGTCCTTGTACTCGGCGGCGAAGTTGACATGCTCGATCTCGATGCCGATCACGTCGGCGACCGCCGCGGCGTCGACGAAGTCGACGTTGCTCGAGCAGTACTCGCTGTCGTCGTCGTCCTCCCAGTTCTTCATGAACAGGCCGACCACCTCGTGGCCCTGCTGCTTGAGCAGCCACGCGCTGACCGCGGAGTCCACCCCGCCGCTCAGACCGACGACGACGCGCTGTGCTGGGGCCATGTGCAATTATCCCGGCCGCCCGAAAACCCCCTCGGCGCGCGTCGGACGAACTTGAGTGCCGAGCCTGCGCAATCGATCACTGGGCGGCCCAGCGAATCGTAACCAGACGTGATCTCCTGCCCAGCTTGCCGCGGCGCCGCTGGCTAGATTGGCCGCACCCCAACGGGAGCAGGAGATCGAGATGAGATTGCAAGCCATTGCCCTGTCTGTGGCCGCGCTCGGTGCGGCCGCGGTGTTCAGCGTCGGCAGCGCCCATGCCGACGCCCCGCGCGCCCATGCGGTGCCGGGCGAGAAGATCGACAGCGGCCTCGGTGAGATGCCGCGCTACGGCACGGTCGCCGGGCAGAAGATCGACAGCGGCCTGGGCGAGCTGCCGCACTATCGTCAGTGGGCCGACAAGACCGGCCGCGCGCCGTTGGGCGGACACCAACTCGCGCAGGCCGAGCTGACGCGCAAGTAGGCACGCGCGCAGCGCCGTCGGTCGCCGCGTGGCGGCCGGCGGAAAGATGACCGCGCTCAAGAGCGGCGGCGGTCCGCATGGTCTGTAATAAGCTCGCGCCCCGCCCCGACGCGCCCGCGGCCGGAGCGAATAACGAGGAGACCTGCACCATGCTGATCGGCGTTCCCAGAGAGACGGCCCCCGGCGAGAAGCGCGTCGCGACCGTGCCGGACGTGGTGCACAAGCTCGTCAAGCTAGGCTTCTCGGTGGCTGTGGAAAGCGGCGCGGGCGATGCGGCGAACTTCGCCGACGAAACCTACCGCGCCGCCGGCGCGCAGGTGTTCGGCAGCGCAGCCGAGCTGTGGGCCACGTCGGACATCGTCTTCAAGGTGCGCCCGCCGACGCCACAGGAAGTGGCCTCGATGCGCGAGGGCGGCACGCTCATCGGCTTCGTCTGGCCGGCGCAGAACCCCGAGCTGATGAAGGCGCTCGCGGCCAGGCGCGCCACGGTGCTGGCCATCGACTCGCTGCCGCGCCAGCTGTCGCGCGCGCAGAAGATGGACGCGCTGACCTCGATGGCCGGCATCAGCGGCTACCGAGCGGTGATCGAGGCGGCACACGCCTTCGGCCGCTTCTTCAACGGGCAGGTCACCGCTGCAGGCAAGATCCCGCCAGCCAAGGTGTTCATCGCCGGCGCCGGCGTGGCTGGGCTCGCAGCGATCGGCACCGCGGCGAACCTGGGTGCGATCGTGCGCGCCAACG
>CAZUPH010000239.1:0-5683 GCA_964621995.1 uncultured Rubrivivax sp.
CCATCATCGGGTAGGGGTGCGGGCCGGCCACGGTGCCGATGATGTAGAAGGTGTTCTCGACGTTGGTCACCCAGTCGCGCAGCGCCTCGTTGAGCGCGTCCTTCAGGGTGCGGCTGCCGCTGTCCACCGGCACCACCCTGGCGCCCAGCAGGTGCATGCGGTAGACGTTGGGGCTCTGGCGCTTGACGTCCTCGCTGCCCATGTACACCACGCACTCCATGCCGTAGCGCGCGCAGATCGTGGCCGTGGCCACGCCGTGCTGGCCGGCGCCGGTCTCGGCGATCACGCGCGGCTTGCCCATGCGCCGCGCCAACAGGGCCTGGCCGATGGTGTTGTTGACCTTGTGCGCGCCGGTGTGGTTGAGGTCCTCGCGCTTGAGGTGGATCTGCGCACCGCCGATCTCGCGGCTCAGCCGCGCCGCGTGGTACACGGGGCTCGGCCGGCCGACGAAGTGCGCCAGCTCGTGGTGGAACTCGCGCTGGAACTCGGCGTCGCCGCGCGCGTGCTCGTAGGCGGCTTCCAGTTCACGCAGCGCGTGGATCAGGGTCTCGGCGACGAAGGTGCCGCCATAGGGCCCGAAGTGCCCGCGTGCGTCGGGCTGCTGGTAGTTCAACATGGTGCTGAGGGTGCCTTCTAGAGTGCGGCGAGCCGGTCGTCGGCTTCGCGCACGGCCTTGCAGAAGCGGCGCATCAGCGCGGGGTTCTTGATCCCCTTCGCGCTCTCGACGCCGGAGCTCACGTCAACGGCCCAGGGCCGCAGGCTCAGCACGCCATCGGTCACGTTGGCAGGATTCAACCCACCAGACAAAACGAGCGGAAGGCCGACGCCGCCCGGCAGGTTGTGCAGCAAGGACCAATCGAAGACCTTTCCCGCCCCGCCGTAGCCCTCGACATGGGCGTCGAGCAGCAGGGCCTGTGCGCCTTGGAAGCGCTTGGCGAAGTCTAGCAAATCGAAGCCCGGCGCCATGCGCGCGGCGCGGATATAGGCATGCCCGGCGGCGGCGCACTGCTCGGGCGTCTCGTCGCCGTGGAACTGCAGCAGCGCCTGCGGCAGCGCCTCGGTGGCCGCGCGCACCTCCTGCGGCGACGGGTTGACGAACAGCAGCACCGGCGTCGCGAAGGGCGGCATGCGCGCTGCCAGCTCCGCGGCGCGCACGAGCGGCACGGCGCGCGGGCTCTTCGGCCACAGCACGAAGCCCAGCGCGTCTGCGCCGGCGTCCAGCGCGTCGTCGACGTCGGCTTCGCGCGTCAGGCCGCAGATCTTGATGCGGGTGCGGGGCATGCGCCATTCTGGCGCAGCCGCCGAGCGCCCTGCCGCCTACGCGGCCCAGGGCCCGGCCAGCAGCAGCGTCAGCAGCACCCCGCCGGCAGCCAGGTACAGCAGGCAGGGCACGAGCGTGTGCCGCAGCACCTGCGCCTCGCGCCCGGCCAGGCCCACGGTCGCCGCGCCGGCGACGATGTTGTGCGGGCACACGATGTTGCCGACCGCGGCGCCGAAGCCCTGCGCCGCGGCCAGTGCCGCGGCGGGCAGCGCCAGCGCCTCGGCCGTCTGCACCTGCAGCGTCGTGAACAGCACGTTGGACGCCGTCGCCGAGCCGGTGACGAAGCTGCCCAGGGCCCCCAGCGCCGGCGCCAGCAGCGGCCAGGCCTGCCCCAGCCCTTGCACGGCGGCCTGCTGCAGCGCGTCCACCATGCCGGCGTGCAGCATCAGCCGCGCCAGCGCCAGCATGGCCAGCAGCGCCACGCACACCGGCAGCAGCCGGCGCGCCGAGCCGGCCAGCGCGGGCCGCAGATCGCGCAGCGGCACGCGCTGCCACAGCGCGCCGCCGAGCAGCGCGACGAACAGCAGCGTGCCCGGGTGCGTCAGCGGCTGCAGCTGGCCGCCGAAGCGTGGGCCGCCGCTGGCGCCGCTGCCGTCCTCGCCCAGACCCCAGCGCCAGTGCAGCGCACCCAGCGCCTCGGCCAGTGGCGGCACGCCGCGCGTGAGCAGCACCAGCGCAACGAGCAGCGCATACGGCGCCAGCGCGCGCAGCACGCCGGGCACCGGTGCCGTCAGCACCCCCGGCGCCGCCGGCGCGTGCCGGCGCAGCGCCCACGCGAACAGCGCGCCGCCCAGCAGCGCGGCGCCCAGGGTCGGCAACTCCGGGCCCAGAAGCGCCGCCAGCGCCAACGCCGGCAGCAGGAAGGCCGCCGCCGCCAGCGCCGGCCAGCCGACGCCCGGCGCCTGGCCGCTGGCGGCCAGCGTGCGCACGAAGAACAGCATCAGCAGCGGCCCCAGCAGCGCATGCAGCAGCGCGGTGCGCCAGGCGATCGCGCCTGCCTCCAGCCCGGTCAGGCCCACCTGCGCCAGCACCGGCGTGCCTAAAGCGCCGAAGGACACGCCGGCGGCATGCCCCAGCAGCGCCAGCACCACCGCCTGCAGCGGCGGCACCCCGAGCCCGACGAGCAGCGGCGCGGCCAGCGCGATCGGGGTGCCGAAGCCGGCCGCGCCCTCCAGGAACAGCGCGACGAACCAGCCCACCAGCAGGGCCTGCAGCGCCGGGCGCTGCGTCAGGCGGGCCAGCGCCGCGCGCAGCGTGTCGATCGCGCCGCTGGCCTGCTGCAGCGCATGCAGCGCGAGCGCCGGCCACAGGATCCACAGGATGGTCGCGGCCAGGAAGGCAGCCTCGGCCGCCACGCCGCCGTAGGCCGCCGCCGGCGCCCCCGCGCCGAAGCCGAAGACCGTCCAGGCCAGCGGCACGGCCAGCGCCAGCGCCGCTAGGCCGGCGCGCGCCGCCGACCAGCCCGGGCCCAGCATCAGCACCAGGATCAGCGCGATGGGTGCGGCGGCCCACAGGGCCGCCAGGCCGTCCTGCGGCCCCGTCACGCCAGCCGCTCGACCGACACCGCGTGCAGCGGCCGTCCGTCGCGCTCGAAGGCGTCGAGGTTGGCGATCGTCGTCTCGGCGATCGCGGTCAGCGCGTCCTCGGTGAAGAAGGCCTGGTGGCCGGTGACGAGCACGTTCGGGAAGGTCAGCAGCCGCGCGAAGACGTCGTCGTGCAGCACCTCGGCCGAGAGGTCGCGGAAGAAGAGGTCGGCCTCCTCCTCGTACACGTCCAGCCCCAGCCCGCCCAGGCGGCCGGTCTTCAGCGCCGCGATCACGGCGCGCGTGTCCACCACCGCGCCGCGGCTGGTGTTGAGCAGCACGGCGCCTGGCTTGACGACGGCCAGCGCACGCGCGTCCACCAGGTGCCGGGTGGCCGGCGTCAGCGGGCAGTGCAGGCTGATCACGTCGCTGCCGGCCAGCAGCTCGTCCAGCGCCACGTAGCGCGCACCGAGCGCTACGCAGGCCGCGTTGGGCTTCGGGTCGTGTGCCAGCAGCCGGCAGCCGAAGCCGGCCATGATGCGCGCGAAGCACTCGCCGATCTTGCCGGTGCCGACGATGCCCACCGTGCGCCCGTGCAGGTCGAAGCCCAGCAGCCCCTCGAGCGCGAAGTTGCCCTCGCGCACGCGGTTGTAGGCGCGGTGGATCTTGCGGTTCAGCGCCAGCAGCAGCGCCACCGTGTGCTCGGCCACCGCATGCGGCGAATATTCGGGCACCCGCGCCACCGCAACGCCCAGCGCCGCGGCCGCGGCCAGGTCCACGTGGTTGAAGCCGGCCGAGCGCAGCGCCGCCAGGCGCACGCCGCTGCGCTGCAGCTGGCCCAGCACCTCGGCGTCGAGGCGGTCGTTGACGAAGGCGCAGACGGCCTCGGCACCGTCGGCCGCGACCGCGGTCGTGGCGTCCAGCGCGGCGTCCAGGAAGCGCAGTTCGTGGCGGCCGGCGGCATTGGCGCGCTGCAGGAAGTGGCGGTCGTACGGACGGGTGCTGAAGACGGCGACGCGCATGGCAGGCAGGCGGGCTGGGGCGGTGCGGCCGATTCTGGCAGGCCGCCCCGGCCGCGCCGCGGGCGGCCCCACGTCCGGTCAGCCGATCGGGGCTGCGCCGATCCAGTCGCCGGCCGGCGCGCCTTCGGGCAGGCCGTAGGCCGGGTCGTAGCGCGGCCCCAGGAAATACAGCCCGTCCGGCGGGAAGGTCGGGGCCGCGGCGTCGCGGCTGCGGGCGGCCAGCACCTCGGCCAGCCAGCCCGGCGGCCGCCGGCCGCTGCCCACCGCCAGCAGGCAGCCGGTGAGGTTGCGCACCATGTGGTGCAGGAAGGCGTTGGCCTCGAAGTCCAGGTGCCAGTAGGCACCGCGGCGCACGATGTCCACGCGGTGCAGCGTCTTCACCGGCGTCGGCGACTGGCACTCGGCGGCACGGAAGGAGCTGAAGTCGTGCGTGCCGATCAGCGCGGCGGCGGCCGCGCGCATCGCGTCGCCGTCCAGCGGCCGGAAGGTCCAGCCCGCCAGGCCGTGCTCCAGCGAGGGCCGCACCGGCGACTCCAGCACGACGAAGCGATAGCGCCGCGCGAGCGCGGCATTGCGCGCGTGGAAGCGCTCCGGCACGCGGCGGCACCACTGCACCGCGATGTCCGGCGGCAGGAAGCGGTTGCTGCCGCGCACCCACGAGAAATCCTCGCGGTCGAGCCCGGTGTCCAGGTGGACGACCTGCTGCACGGCGTGCACGCCGGCGTCGGTGCGGCCGGCGCAGACGGTGCTCACCGACCCGGCCGCGAAGGCCGACAGCGCGTGCTCCAGGCGGTCCTGCACGGTGCGCCCGCCGGGCTGGCTCTGCCAGCCCTGGTAGGCGCTGCCGCGGTAGCTCAGGCCCAGCGCCAGCCGCATCGGTGCGTGGCCCGCGCGCGGCGCGGCGGCGTCGCGGCGTGCCGGCGCCGCGCCCGCCGCATCAGCCGAGCTTGTCGAGCATGCCCTGCGCCTTGCCGCGCAGCGGGCCCTCGGACTTGGCGATCACTTCCTCGAGCAGGTCGCGGGCGCCCTCGAGGTCGCCGATCTGGCGGAATTCCTCGGCCAGTTCGAGCTTGCGCGCCAGCGGGTCCTCGCCGTCGTCGCCCGGGGCCGGTGTCTGCGTGTCGACGCCGAAGTCGCCGAAGTCCAGCGCCGGCTCGGGCGGCGGCGGCGTGCGCGGCGCCGGCGCGGCCGGCGGCGTGCTGCCGAGCTCGGCGAGGTCGAAGTCCAGCATGCCCGAGCGCGTGCTCGGTCCGGGCTCGGCCGGCGGCGGCGGCACCGCGATCGTCGTCGGCACCTCCTCGTACTGCACCGCGCCGGGCGCGTCGGACTTGCGCACCGGGATCGTCTTCTGGTCGTCCACGCCGCCGCCGATCTCCAGGTCGAGCAGGCTGTCGCTGGCGAAGGCGGCGCCGGTGGTCACCGGCTTGGTCGTCTCCACCGGGCTCGGCCCGAGGTCGGGCAGTTCCAGGTCCAGGTCCAGGCCGCCGTCGAGCGTGGCGTCGGCCGCCGGCTGGAAGGTCGGCGGGCCGGCCGGCGCGGTGTAGGGCACCGTGGAGGCGCCGAGCGGTTCCACCGGCAGGCCGCTGCCGCCGATGACCTCGTCCGGGTGGCCGCCGGGCTGGTACAGCGGGTTCTCGGGGTCGATGCTGCGGCCGAGCTCCTGCGCCTTGGCCCAATCCTCGCCCTCGCCGCGCGAGAGGTTGAACAGCTGCGTGGCCAGCAGCTCGAAGCCCTTGGCGTCGCGCCGCTTGGCATAGACCTCCAGCAGCTTGCTGCGGATGGCCATGCGCTCGGGGTTGGCGCGCATCGCCTCCTTG